>NZ_CP007511.1:345000-690000 GCF_000818015.1 Stutzerimonas balearica DSM 6083 | reverse complement strand
CCGATCCGGATGTGCTAAAGGTTGCCCTGCTGCCGGACGAAAACGCCTCCGAGCTGATCAAGCGTAACCAGCCGCTGAAGGATTATCTGGAAGAGCATCTGGACAAGAAGGTGCAGCTGATCGTAACCACCGACTATTCCTCGATGATTGAGGCGATGCGCTTTGGCCGTATCGACCTGGCGTATTTCGGTCCGCTGTCCTACGTCATGGCCAAAAGCAAAAGCGACATCGAGCCCTTCGCTGCCATGGTCATCGACGGCAAGCCGACCTATCGCTCGGTGATTATCGCCAATGTGGCGTCAGGCGTGAATGAGTATGCCGACCTTAAGGGCAAGAAGATGGCCTATGGTGACCGGGCATCGACGTCCAGCCATTTGATTCCCAAAGCCGTGCTTCTTGAGACGGCCGGTTTGACGGGTGGGCAGGACTACGAACAACATTTTGTGGGCACGCATGACGCCGTTGCCGTCAACGTGGCGAACGGCAACGCCGATGCGGGTGGGCTGTCGGAGGTAATTTTCAATCACGCAGTCGAACGTGGCCTAATCGATCCGAGCAAGGTGAAAGTACTTGGTTACAGCGGCGAATACCCCCAGTACCCCTGGGCGATGCGCTCGAACCTGAGCCCCGAGCTGAAAACCAAGGTGCGGGATGTATTCGTCGGTATCGACGATCCCGAAGTGCTGCGCAACTTCAAGGCCGAGGCCTTCGCGCCAATCACCGACGCCGACTACGATGTGATCCGCAACATGGGATCGCTGCTCGGCCTCGACTTCGCCACGATGTGAGCACCGATATGTCTACTCATTACGACGTGCAGGCGCTGCCTGCAGAGCAACGCGAGCACATCCTTCGAGGCTTCGGCCTCGGTTGGTGGCGCCAGCTGGGGCAGGTGGCGATTGTATTCGGAGTGGTGCTGTTGGCCTGCTGGTACGTGGGGCTGCTCGATGCCACCACGCTGCTGAACGGGCTGCCCTCCATCGCGACCCTGGCAGGCGAGGCCATGCCGCCAGACTTTTCGGGCTATCGAAGCTGGATTCGCCCCTTGATCGACACCTTGGCGATGAGCATCGCCGGTACGGCCATCGCAGTGGTGTTCTCGCTGGTGGTGGCCTTCGTTGCAGCGCGCAATACGGCGCCGCACCCCCTTGTGTTCGGTGTTGCCCGGGTGCTGCTCAATGCCCTGCGGTCGGTGCCGGAGCTGATCATGGGCATCATCTTCGTTGCAGCCGTAGGGTTCGGCGCCTTGCCGGGCGTGCTTGCCCTGGGTCTGCATTCGGTCGGCATGGTCGGCAAGTTCTTCGCCGAGGCCATCGAGCACGTCGACGAAGCGCCGGTGGAAGCCGCTCGGGCGGCGGGGGCTACGCCGATGCAAGTGCTGCTGCACGCGGTTTTGCCACAGGTGACGCCGCAGTTCGCCGACGTGGCGATCTACCGCTGGGAATACAACTTTCGCGCCTCCACCGTGATGGGCATGGTTGGCGCCGGCGGTATCGGCTTCGAACTCATGGGCTCGCTGCGCATCATGCAGTACCAGGAGGTTGCAGCAATCCTGCTGGTCATCCTGGCCATGGTCACGCTAGTAGACGCCTTCAGTGGCGTGCTGCGCAAACGTTTCAAATAGGACAAACCATGCTGCCGAAACTCGTTATAACTCACCGAGTACACGATGAGATCCTGCAACTGCTGGCGCCACATTGCGAGCTGATGACCAACCAGACCGACAGCACGCTGCCGCGCGAGGAAATTCTGCGCCGCTGCCGCGATGCTCAGGCGATGATGGCGTTCATGCCCGATCGGGTCGATGCAGACTTTCTTCAAGCCTGCCCTGAGCTGCGTGTAGTCGGCTGCGCGCTCAAGGGCTTCGACAATTTCGATGTGGACGCCTGTACTGCCCGCGGGGTCTGGCTGACCTTCGTGCCTGATCTGTTGACGGTCCCGACTGCCGAGCTGGCGATCGGACTGGCGGTGGGGCTGGGGCGGCATCTGCGGGCAGCAGATGCGTTCGTCCGCTCTGGCAAGTTCCAGGGCTGGCAACCACAGTTCTACGGCACGGGGCTGGATAACGCTACGGTCGGCATCCTTGGCATGGGCGCCATCGGACTGGCCATGGCTGATCGCTTGCAGGGATGGGGCGCGACCCTGCAGTACCACGAGGCGAAGGCTCTGGATACACAAACCGAGCAACGGCTCGGCCTGCGCCGGGTGGCGTGCAGCGAACTCTTCGCCAGCTCGGACTTCATCCTGCTGGCGCTTCCCTTGAATGCCGATACCCAGCATCTGGTCAACGCCGAGCTGCTTGCCCTCGTACGGCCGGGCGCTCTGCTTGTAAACCCCTGTCGTGGTTCGGTAGTGGATGAAGCCGCCGTGCTCGCGGCGCTTGAGCGAGGCCAGCTCGGCGGGTATGCGGCGGATGTATTCGAAATGGAAGACTGGGCTCGCGCGGACCGGCCGCGGCTGATCGATCCTGCGCTGCTCGCGCATCCGAATACGCTGTTCACTCCGCACATAGGGTCGGCAGTGCGCGCGGTGCGCCTGGAGATTGAACGTTGTGCAGCGCAGAACATCATCCAGGCATTGGCAGGTGCGCGCCCAATCAACGCTGCGAACCGTCTGCCCAAGGCCGAGCCTGCCGCATGTTGAATCCGGTCTGGCTGAAGAGCCTGGTAGCGATCGTTCAAACAGGCAGTTTTCAGAGCGCGGCGAGGGCGTTGGGGCTGGCCCAGCCGACGGTGTCGCAGCACTTGCAGAAGCTTGAAGAGCAGGTCGGCGTAACGCTGGTGCAGCGCAGTCGTAGCGGCTGCCAGCCTACCACACGGGCGCTGGCCTTCATGCCGCATGCGACCGCCTTGCTCGACATGCACGCCCGGGCGCTAGAAGCCCTGCATGGCAATCGTGAGCGCGTCGGGGCCAGCTCCAACATCGGCACCTACCTTCTCCTGCCATTCGTGCGCAACTATCTGACGACCGCAAATGAGAGGGGCGAGGTGGATCTGCGCATCGCCGCCAACCCGGATGTGGCCGACCAGCTACTGGCGGGCCAGCTCGACGCCGCGATCATGGAATGGTGGCTACCTCACCCCGACTTCGAACACCGCCTCTGGCGGGTCGAGCCGCTGGTGCTTATCGTCAGCCCCGACCATGCGCTGGCTGAAGCAGGGTGCATAGAACGTGATCGTCTGGTGGACCTGCCGATGCTGGGAGGTGAACCGGGTAGCGGTACCGGACGGCTTCTGACCGAATACTTTGGCGAACTGGGCGTGCCTCGCAGCGGTATGCAGCTAGGCAGCACCGAGGCAGTCAAACAAGCAGTGAGGGCGGGACTCGGCGTGTCGTTGGTGATGGCTTCCGCAGTACAAGACGAAGTTCGCAGTGGCGCGCTGGTAGCTCTTCCCATCCCGGGGCTTGAAAAGCGTCTCCAACTGATCTGGCGCAAACCTCCCGGAAATCTGCACCCGCCGGGATTTGTGCGGCACTTATTGGAGGAGGCAGATCTAGCTGGATAAGGTGATGGATGGTTGCGATCCAGCGCTTGGCTTGTCAGCCTAGGGAAACTCTGAAAAAGACTTTCTGATTTGGCAAAATACCGCGACCCCACCCACCGAGTTTCCCGATGAAGCAGATGACCTTCGCCGACGCCGAGTACGCTGGCAAGCGCAAGCAAACCCGCAAGGAGTTGTTCCTGATCGAGATGGATCGGGTGGTGCCGTGGAAGGGCTTGATTGCTTTGATCGAGCCACATTATCCGAAGGGTGAAGGTGGCCGTCCGGCCTACCCGTTGATGGCGATGCTGCGTGTGCATCTGCTGCAGAACTGGTTCGGCTACAGCGATCCAGCGATGGAGGAAGCGCTGTACGAAACCACGATCCTGCGCCAGTTTGCCGGGCTGAACCTGGAGCGCATCCCCGACGAAACCACCAGGTGTCAGTTGGTCGAGATTGGGCGAGGAAGTCATGCCGCTGATTGTGCCAGAGCAGGCGATCAGCGCAGATAAAGCGATGGGCTAATGGCCGGCGCTACAGCACTGTGATCGCACCGGCTGCACCAACCCGCTGCCAAGGTAAACCGAGCACCAAAGCCTGAAGCTGCTCGGTGTCGAGTTCAACTTCCGAGCCGCGGTGGATGCCTGGCCAGTGAAACTTGCCCTGGTTCAATCGCCGCGCGGCCAGCCAGATCCCTACACCGTCATGCACCAACACTTTCATGCGGTTGGCGCGGCGGTTGGCGAACAGATAAGCACAGTGCGGCTTCGCCGCACCGAATACCTCCACTACACGGGCCAATGCGGTCTCGGTGCCGGCGCGCATGTCCATCGGCTCAGTGGCAAGCCAGATGCTATCGATGCGGATCACGGGGCAAGCCCCCGGACAAAGCGGGCGCAGCCGTCAGGATCGGACACTGGCCATTTCACTGTGACTGACTGCTCGCCAAGCGATAGCTCAATAATCACCGATGCTGCAGTCGGCCGTTTGGGCGTAGCCCTCAATGGAACGAACGCCGGCAACGCCGCGGGTAGCTGATCTCGGTAAAGCGGTAGCCATTTTCGAATGACGTTGGCGTTGATGCCATGGCGGATGGCAACGCTGGAGACGGTCGCACCCGGTTGTAGGCATTCCTGAACGACCTGGACCTTGAACGGTTCGGGGTAAGAGCTTCGTTGGCGCATGGAAATCCTAACGTTAAGGACGAACGCGTCCGCTTAAAAATACGCGGACACCATCGCCCTTAATGCTGGAGTTCGGAAGGTGACTTGGCTGGACGCTTACCCAAGATCGCAGATTGCAGGTCATTATTCACGGGACGACCATTACGCAGTAAAGCCGGTGCACCCTCAGCCCATGCTATGCAGTCAGGACCACTAGGCGTGACGGGGGCGTAAACCACGCCCAGCACTGGCGTTGCGTTATGCAGCAATCCGATAGAAATGGCAGAGCCCGGCCGACGATTGAGGAAGTCGCCTGTTCCATCATTGGGGTCAACAACCCAACTAAATGGGTGGCCTGATAGCTCGCAGCCCGTTTCTTCTCCGACAAAATCGCAATTAAGGATGTGCTTCAGTCGCTGTCGCAGAAGTACCTCGATTTCAACATCGACGTCTGCCTTAAAGCCACTGCCCCTTGGGCCGTCTGGTCTATTAAGCTCTGACTCAATAAGTAGGCCTGCTTCGTAAGCAAGCTGCATGACGGGTTCAAGAAGATCGCTCAGCCGCAGTCCTGTCATCAGCTCTTTTCCCAGTAGTTACCCTTGCTGACCAAGCCAAAATCCTCAGAGGAAAATGGCTGCTCATCATCGAACATGCCATTGACCATACACTCCCGACGCAATCCACTCAGCACCCTGAAAAAGCAGGGCTCGCAGAGATGCACCCGATAGTGCTTTCCGTCATGCTGTGATCCATATCCCCATTGGGCTTCAAGCTTGCCGTATTGAAGGCCATAGCCAGGGATACGAGTTCCAGAGCGGCACACGTCGCAGATCACATCCTCAACGACATCGACCAATGCCTGCGATTTAATCTCCATGCACACCTCACGATTACGTTCCACACGACGCCGGCCGGTTATGGATTCATGAACACCAACATCATTGGATCAGCCTCGACTGGCTGAGCATTAAAAACAAGCCAGTAGCTGCTGCCGATAATGCTGGGAAAAGCTGACCTGGTAAGCAGGCTCAATTGCAAAGCCACCCAGCGAAATGATGTTCGTAGGCTGCGATCCAATACCCGGTTCTGCACCACCTAACCCCGCACCGTCGAAACCTTCAACATGACCCAAAGTGCCCATCGGCTCAGGCCTGGAGCCTGGAGTAAAACCAGGCATCTGCACATCGTTCAAAACTGCCAGGTCATCAGGCAAGTCATCCGATATTCGCTCCGCAAAACCCTGAAGCGTTGGCTCCGCCAACATGAATAGCCATGCCTGGTCGTCGGACTCACCTGTGCGCCGCAGCACTCGCCCCAGCACTTGCCGGTAATGCAGTTCGGTGCGGATACGGCTGAGATAGCAGCACACTTGCAGGCGGGGAATGTCGGTGCCTTCGCTGATCATTCCGACGGCCACAATCCAGCGGCAGGCGCTGCTCCGGAATGCATTGATCACCTGCTGCGCATCTTGGGTTTTGTTGGTCACGATGCGGCATTCTTCACCCATTGCTTCTAGAGCCAGTGCAACTTGCTGGGCGTGTTCGATGTCTGTGGCCACCACCAAACCAGCGGCATCAGGTTTGATCTGGCGTAGCTCGTTCAGCTTGCTGCAGCCAAGATCGAGGATTGGATTGATCACCTCGTCATGACGCAGAAGTTCCTCATAGGTGACAGGTGACTCCCCTAAAAGCTTGGCGATGCTGGGAAACAGCCTCACGGAGCTATTCGCGCCAAGCTCTTCCGTAAGTTTCACCTTCTGATTGTCGAGCAACACAATGCGAGGTGATCGGCACACGTCGTCGGCAATGGCATCTTTCAAGCCATAACGGTAATCACAGATCAGATGCCCCTCGGGCGAAGAGTAGCGAGCCAATGCGATGGCCTTGTCGTCCGAACGCCAGGGCGTGCCAGACAGGGCCAACGTGAAGACAGCGCGATCCTGTATCCGGTGCAGTATCTGCTGCCCCCAGGCATTGCTGAGGAGCGGATCGTGGCCGGCGCAATGGTGGATTTCATCGAAGACCACAAGCACCCGGTAGTCATCAAGAAGCTGCCAGAATCCCTCATCACGGTATTCCATGGCCTGATAGGTATAGGCCGCCCCCACGGCACCCATCTGGCCATCGAGACGTCTGCCTAGCACTTCCGAAAAAGTCGAACGAAAACCCTCCACGACCTGGCAGGACGGCGCAAAGCACAGCACCAGGTCAATTCTGTCCTGCTGAAGCAGTCGGCTGGTCAGCTCCGCGGCCATGCGCGTCTTCCCGGCTCCCGGCGTTGCCTGGCAGAAGAAGTGCTGCGTGACGGTAAGGTGCTCCAACGCCTTGGTGATGCAGCTGTTCTGCCAGCTGCGTAGCGATCTGCTCATCGTGGCGCTGCGAGCGTTTTGAGGGTCTTTTCTATGGCGCGTAAATGGCCCAGAAGGCGAGAACTGCGATCCCTGGCCTCCAGGTAATCGCCTTCAACCTTGTCGCGCAAATGCGGCATCTCGTCCAGAAGCAGCTTGAATCGCTCTGCCTCGCCCATTGAAGTGAGAAAGTCCAAGCGGATTTCCTTGTGGAGCGCCTCCAACTGCAAATCCGTATTGGCCGGCAAAGCCTCCACGTCGCGTACCGCCGTGTCTGGTTCGGGCACTCCGGCAGCCATAAGGCTGCTCTCAAAACCGTTGTCGATCAGTTCCAGTTGTAGGTGTGCCGGAATCGGCTGCAGGTGGTAGACCTGTCCTCGGACACGACGGTCCTCGTCCAGTGCAACCCAGCCCGCGCGCACTAGTCGACGGATCTGCTCATACACATAGCGTCGCACATCGGCGATACGGAAATGTGTGCCATTCAGGCGAGCAGCATAGGCATCGCGCAGTTCACGGGTCGTAAAGGTTGTACGCCCTGGCTCCTGAAGCAGCTCATACAGACGCCTGTCGAAGATAAACGAGGCCGATTTCATTGAGGCACCAGAAGAGTTAGCGCGAAAGAAATGCGGATTATAATCCGTGACCTGTGCGTCCGCAAACGCACGATAGTGCCGCCTCAAGTTGAATTGAGACGGTCATGGATAAGTTGGCGAAAGCGTTAGGGGAACGCATCCGAGTGCAGAGGAAGGCCTGCCGGATTTCCCAGGATGCACTGGCGCTGGCGTGCAATATCGACCGCAGCTACGTAGGGCGGATCGAACGTGGCGAGGTCAACATCACCGTCGAGAAGCTGTATCGCATCGCAAGCGTGCTTGCATGCGATCCATGCGGCCTACTGCCTCAGGCGTCAGAGCTTTAGCCCACCTGATCGACGCTGGCGCTCAAGAAGGCTTGAAATTGCATTAATGCTGTCGGCCCTAACCTCATTATCCAGACTACTAGCTAGAACATTCCCCGACGCTTGTGATGCTGTCGAGGAGGCGTAAATCTATCAATGATGTAGCCGAACCCGGCGTGACTTGTTCTGACGCTCAGCTAGTTCCAGTTCTCTCACGCGCGCCCATAGCTGGAGGTTCTGTGTAAGCGCTCGATCACGCTGCGAACTGACCATCGCCAGCTCTTTTTCTAAAAACAAAACTTTATCTGCTAAACGTTTAATGCTTTTACCACTTGATGAGCCGCAGCCCTTGTCAGCCTCAGCACGACAAGCCTCGATCTTTGCGAGTAATGGCAAATGTGTTTTGCGAGACTTTTTCAGATAACCACGGTCAAATCCAGCCTCATGACTGACGATGCTCGCGGTAAGTTTGGATAGGTCTAGCCCTACATGCTCGGGCATAAAAGGCTTCCCATCGAGAAGGCGCTGCAAAGCTTCCTGACAGGCACCAACCCCCTTGCTTATTCCTTCACCAGACTTCATGACTAAAGCTCCACAGTGTCGATCAGGCGAGTCTTGAAAACCATTAGGCGCTCAATATCGCCCTTCACAATTTGATATTCGCCTGAGTCTTCTGCGTAGTTTGACAACTCGTTTTTCGCATCCTCAATGGCCGCACTTAACCTGGAGGGCTTGATAATCGCACCCTCGCAGGACAAACATTCAGTATAGTCACCGAGCATGAAGGAATCGCAGCGGCCCACCTTGGTGCAACCACCGAGTAGCGTTGGCCGATAGCTAATTGCACCGTTCTTCACCCGAAGCTCTGTATCGGCACGAATATCTTCAATCTTTATCTCGCCAGCTTCAACACGTTCTTTCTGCCTCTGCATGTATGAACCGGTGCCACCAAACAGCGGTTCTTCTTTGAACAGCAGATCTGCAATCAACTGATTGGCCACCGACATCGGCATGGCCATCTGGAACTCGAAAGCAAAGTGGTTATATGGTAGCACGAAGTCTTTTTTCTTCTCGTCATAGTAGCCAAAAATGGTGCGCAAGTTATCAAAGCCATTCGCATAATAGCGCGCCATCTGAATGGTCATATGCTTGAACTGCGCTCGCAGAGTCGGTAGCGAGAGAAAGCCGCTACTGCTTCCATAGAAGGCCAACGAACGTCGGAATTGATGGCTAGTCAGCGGCCAGGGCTGGCCTACTGCAAAATCTGGCTCATTGTAAAAGTCACGAGAAGGGTCGCTCTGAGCCAACTCTTGTAAATCCTCTGATTGAATCGATAAGGATTTCAAAGCACTGCCCATCGTTGCTCTCAATGTAAAGTCTGTTACACCAACTTCTGCACAATTCTTCGTTTTACACAGGACGGACGGATTGATGAATAGCGGACAACGATCATCCAGTTCAATCCTATAGAGCCGGGCTAAACCACGACAAATCGCCTGGCCAACCTCGACCGCCTTGACGACTTCGCCTGCCGCGAACCATGCGCTTTCTTTCTTGTAACCGCTAAACTTCGTGGTAGTCGATAATATGTGTACTGATTGCGGTTGATCGCGCATAAAACCTTGATCATCAACCACTGAACATCTCACGACTTGATCAGATAAGCAGTTATAAGACATACGCATCACCTCTTGATCACGCATGCCGGTATATAGGTGTATCACCATTCTCACCACATACTGCATCTTGAGAAGGACTCGCTGCAGCTTTCTCTTTTCGGAACAGGCAAACTCACCGACAAAAACCGCAGCCAGACCATATTCCTCTATTGCTTGCTGAATACCGGGGCGATAGCGCGACTTACCACCAACCCCCAAAGATTTTTGACGGTGCGGAGTAAGACCGAAATACTCATCAGCAAAGCACGATATAAATGAATCAATATTCCCAACACCCAAGTAAAGATGATCGAGCAGGTCGCCACAAATATTTATTAAATTCAAATAAAGGCGTGTCGGAATTACCGGATGCTGTTTAGAATCAGGTCTTCTCAAATCAAAAACTCTTGGATTCAGCACAACATACCCTAGGCGTTCCTCGCCCACACTAATCAATCCGTGCAATATCCCACTAAGAACCGTCTTGTCAAAATTACTTTCACTAACAAAAGCCGCTAGATAAACAGGCACGGTAAAAAGCTGCTGCAAGGACAGCACACCAACCATTGACTTCTTTTTCTGCGCATAGCAGAACTTCATAGCGATGCGCAGCACAACCCAATATGAAATAATCGTAGATGCACTCAGCTTACCAATCCGCCCACCGCCAGCGAAATAAATAAGACAATACAGAAGATATTTGGCTTCTTCGATCAGCGCTTGCTGATCATGACCATAATCACCGAACACCATATCGAAGCGTATTCGGCCAATTTTTTTTGCACTCAGCCTGTACGGGTTAAAGTCCCATACAGACTCGCCGTACACTGCCGTTGCATTGCCATACTCAGTGCGACAGATAACAAAATCCGACGCGGGCTTCCCATACAGCTGAGCCGCACTATCTGGCTGGCTGGTGACTGGAAACTGGCCGCTAGAAAAAAGACTACCTATCGACTGAACAGCAGCACTCAAAATACGATCCCCATTTTTTCATAGCGACCCAACCGGACTTCCCAAAACTTAGTTAACTCGCCGTATTCAAACACCTTAGCTTTAACCTTTTCGACTGTCTGTTTCACCGAGCTAGAGCGCTCACTAAGAGCATCGACTATAAACTCGATCCGGATAGATAACTCTTTGAAAAGTGCCTCAGTATGCGCTGCATCGGGGGCCGATTTACGCACGGCATTGACCACGTATTGCAAACTCAGAATTTTATGCAGATCCTCCTCATCGCCGTGACATAAATAGTTTTCGCAGTACAAACAACCATATTGGGTGCGGCAGTTCGGCTCTATAATCAATCCCACATCAGTGGCAGACGTCGGCTTATTGAAATCCTCGCAGTGACCCGCCGCTATTGCGACACTACTTGCTACAGCCTTGCGGCTTCGCTCACGCACAACATGAGCAGCGTGGCGTATTGCATCCCAAAACAGGCTGAACTCGGATTGCTGCTGTTCAGGTGTTGCCTCTGCATAGGTAGAAAGATTCACCGCTTCGGTGTGATTGAGGGATGCCGCTACCGTGGACGGCGACAAACGTGCAGAGTGCATTTCAGTGCTTTTGTGCTTGCGTATTTTACGAGTTGAAAGTCTTGGTACAGTCGGATCAAGAAAGACCCCGCTAATAAACTCATAAAATTTTTCTAAGGAGCTTGTCACGTTAAGATCACCAAAGCTTTTGCAAGTTCTAAGCTGACCAGACGTAGGCATTGCAAAGAATAGTCGCTCATGTCTCGCACCATCCAAAATCCACGCACGCAGCTTTAAATACTCTTTCAGCAGCGACAAACCCGAGCCCCGCCCAATGTTGTAAAGCGTTGACTTTCCGCCAGCCCGAAATTTCACAGCCGACAACTCTTTCTTGAGAGGGGACTTTTCAACTTTGAGTGCGTCTTCGTAACTAAACTGCTCAAATTCAGCCGGAGTGGCACCTGTAATCATAAAAAAAAGGATAGCATAGGCTTTCGCCGCAAGACTCGCTAGATTAAGACGATGCCAGTTGCGCCCATCTTCATTAGCCGCATCCAAAGATGCCTGGGAGCTTCTTAGTTCGCGCGCGACATTATAATTTCTCGGCTTTTTTCGGCCAAGCCTCTCGAAGGCCGCGAAGTATTCTTCGGCCGTAGCAATTCGCCGCTCAGCTGAGTTATATGAAGGAGCAGCATCCTTAAATGGGCTGCTCGCGCCTCGGTTGGACGGAAATATAACAACTTCATAATCTCTAACTCCAACCACGAGCGGGTAAGGTTTTTTATTCAAGATAAAATCACTGCACTGCTGGGCAATGGCAAAGCAAACATCTCTATACAACTCGACATGAGCAGCGCCTGCTGTTGCAGAACCTCTATCTGGAACAATCCTTACTGCACCAGCAAGAATATGGACACTATTATCTGGATAAAGTAATTTGATCAGGCTGGATGCTCTAGTTTGGTAGCTTGACGCGGTCCGGGGCTTCAGCTTTTTATCGGATATTTTTTGATTTAGATGCGCTGTATAATCTCGATATGCCTTTTGAGCATCCACGCTACTGGAAAATATTTCTCGGTAACCCTCAGCGTTCAACCAATCAATAAAATATTCGGTATGGAAGAAATTTGCCAAGACTGACTTATCACGCAGACCGACAAAAGACTCCAAAACTCTCACAATCAGCTCACGACGACTTTCAACGAACGACTCAATCACCAATGGCGTCCCGCGATCATCATGAACACTTTTATTCTTACCACGAATGAGATATGCAAAACTACCAATATCTAACGGCTTCTTTTTAACCTTAACGGTCAGCTGCAATCGCAAACGCTCAGGTTCGGAAAACTCCTGAACCAACTCATTTAGCGTAATAATTTTTGTATTTTCGCGATGCTCTAACAGCTGCCGACTACTCATTCTTGGACCGTCAATTTCATGACTTCGTAGTTACCGTTAAACAATTTCTTCTCCCACACCTCTTGGGCGATGACTTTTTCGTGAGTCATATTGAATAACTTTAGATAGTTTTCAGTTGTTTCCCTAGACTCGTGATGCATACGTTTTTGAATAAAATCAATATCCTCCCCTAATTTCAAAACGCCTTCTTGAACCAACGGTTGCAGGCGCTGGTAGAGTTGATAGGCAAAAGTCGCTCGCAGCCAGTGATATGTAAAATCTTTTGGAAATTGGCTAGAAGCTGTACTCTGCAATTTTCGCTTTATTGTTTCCGTCACCTGCCCTGTCTGTGGCGACCTAACAATTGCGTAACGCGGATCATTTGAAGCCATGTAATAACAATTGCCTTGATCGGAGAGAAACAAATACATATCGTCCTCTTCTATCAACAGACCGGGATGACTGACTTCTAATTGAGCACGAAATTTTTCCCGCCGTCTCCTCATCATCGGACTACGTGCAAGCGTGACCAATTCTTCAGCAAGTTGCTTTGGAACATACAGAACTTGAGTTTTGTCAAATTTCGTATCAATGCCTGTGCGCGGGCCGGCATGCAATTTATAGGCACATTCCGGCACTAGTTTGTCTTCTGTAAATCCTTTCAAATGCTTCAAGCGTATGGTCAAAACACTTTGCTTACGAGCTCCAGTCATCAGAGACGTGAGAAGAATCAACCGCTCAATCGTTGACCATTTCTTTTCATTAATGGCCTCCAAAAGCGCGCCTAACTCAAGATTGGAGAGAGGTCGAAGATCCTCGCCATCTTCACGCACGAATCCCAAAGGAACGGAGCTACTAGGCGGCGTACGCCGCGTTTGGCTGCGCTTTTCAGCATCGATGATTTTCGCGCCTTTTGGGCTCTGCACGATAAGCCGCACTTGCTTGATCGTATCAACACGCTTTAGATCGAGGTAATGCCAATGCTCGGAAACGTACTTATAAAAGTGATAGACCGCAGCGGTATATTGATTGATGACCTGATTACTGCGACGGCCTTCTTTAATCAGGTGATAGAAGTACTTGTAAGTCGGGCGAAGCGAAGGACGGGCACCGGAAAAGTCGAGCCAATCCAGATTGTTATCCTCACAGAATAGGAGGTAATCCAACAGTTTACTGGCACGACGCCTAACATCATCAGTGCGTCGACTTGCAGGAGCCCTATCACGCATGAGACTCAGCAAGTAGTCGTTCGCTTCGTGCCAAGGGTTGCCATTAGCACTAAACAAAAATGGGAAATTGAACAGGGCACGGTCATTCCCTGAACCGACTTCATCGCATTTATAAAGCAGATTGGATTCAGCCCCCTCAAGCGCTGACTCAATAGAGCCGCGAGGCGCTTCACTGACATGCAGGATAGCGAAGGCATCCTGCAAATTCGGGATGAGAATCAGACGACCTTCGTGACGCGGATTGGTGTAGGACATTCGCCCCCCTGATGAATCAGTCAATCCTATATGTTATGCGTCAGTTTACAATCGCTACCTGTCAATCTTTTTGTTGTTAAGCGATTCAACCCAAGGGTCTAACTTATGGAATAGTTTGGGATAGCGGCCTTTGAGGTCCTTCTTCACCTCGGCATAGGTATTGGCCCAGAAGCTCGCCAGGTCTTGTGTCACCTGCACCGGCCGACGGGCCGGCGATAGCAGATGCAGCTTGACCGGCTGGCTGCCGCCGGCGATGCGCGGGGTTTCGGCAAGCCCGAACAGCTCCTGCAGGCGCACCGCCAGCACCGGCGGGGTTTCGCTGTAGTCCAGGCGAATACGCGAGCCGGACGGTACTTCGATGGCTACCGGTGCCAGCTCGTCGAGTTGGCGCGGCAACGGCCAGGGCAGCAGGGTAGCCAGCATTGGCGCCAGGTCGAGCTGGGCGAAGTGGGAGAGCCGCGAAACCTTGCCCAAATAGGGCAACAACCACTCTTCCAGGCGCTGCAGCAGGGCGGCATCGCTCAGCTCGGGCCAGGCGCTTTCGCCCTGGCGCTCCACCTCCAACCGTCGCAGCAGGGCGATGCGCGCCTGCCACTGGCGCAGCTCGGGCGTCCAGGGCAGCAAGGCCAGGCCACGGCGCCGGACCAGCGCCAGCAGCGCCTGGCCGCGCGCCTGTTCGTCAAGGCTCGGCAGCGGCTCGCGTGCCAGCACCAGTTCACCGACCCGGCGCTGGCGCTCGGCACGTAGGACGCCCTCGCGCTCGTCCCAGTCGAGTTCATCATGCAGGCGCACCTGCTCGCCGAGCACGCCATCGAACAATCCCGCATCGAGCGCCACGGCGCGATAGATGCGTTCTTCGCGCTGGCCCTGCTGACTGCCCAGCTCGGCGATCACCAGCCAGGGCTGCTTCATCAGCCCGTCAGGCTCGACGAACTGCGCCGCTCGACCGTTGGCCAGCCGATAGCTTCCGCCGCCCTCTTGGCGCTGGCGGGCGACGCGATCCGGATAGGCGAAGGCAAGCAGTGCCGCAAGCGCCTGCGCCTCGCTCAACGGCGCCGCTGGCAGGTCGGTATCGGCCGGCAGCAGGCTACGGAACTGCCGGGCGAGCTGGCGCACGCGCTGGACGTCCGCGCCGCGCCCGGCCTCCAGTGCTTGCATGCGCAACGCCAGATCGGCACCGGCGCCTCGCAGGATGTCGCGCTCGACCAGCAGGGCGGCGAGCGACGCGGCCACCCCAGGCCAGCCGAGGGCATGCCCGCGCAGCAGCATATGCGCCAGGCGCGGATGCGCCGGCAGCGTCGCCATGCGCTGGCCGTGCGCCGTGATCTGCCAACCACCGCGCGCGTTGCGCTGCAACGCGCCGAGATCGGCCAGGAGTGTCTGCGCCTGGGCATAGGCGGCTGGCGGCGGCATGTCGAGCCAGCTCAGCTCGGCCGGTTCCGCTCCCCAGCGCGCCAGCTGCAAGGCCAGCGACGCGAGATCGGCCTGCAGCATCTCCGCCTCGCCAAAAGCCGCCAGCTGCGCATGCTGGTCTTCCGACCAGAGCCGATAGCAGCTACCCGGCTCCAGGCGCCCGGCCCGACCGGCTCGCTGGGTTGCCGAGGCACGCGAGATACGCCGGGTTTCCAGGCGCGTCATGCCGCTGGCCGGATCGAAGCGCGGTACCCGCGCAAGCCCCGCATCGACCACCACGCGCACACCTTCGATGGTCAGGCTGGTCTCGGCGATGTTGGTCGCCAGCACGACCTTGCGCCGGCCGGGCGGGGGCGGCTCGATGGCGGCACGCTGATCGTTGAGCTGCAATTCGCCATGCAACGGGCAGAGCAGGATGTCCTGCCGCTCGGCCAGCCGCTCGCGCAGGGCCTCGTGAACGCGCCGGATCTCTCCCTGCCCAGGGAGGAACACCAGCAGGCTGCCGGCCTCCTCGTCGAGCGCCTGCAGCACCGTCTGCACCACCCTGGGCTCGACGCGTTCGCCTGCTCGCCAAGGCGCGCCCCAGCGCACCGCCACCGGGTGCATGCGCCCTTCGCTGCGCACCAGCGGCGCGTCAGCGAGCAGCGCCGAGAGCCGCTCGCCCTCCAGCGTGGCGGACATCAGCAGCACCTTCAGCGGCTCGTCGCGCAGCAAGACGCGGGCATTGAGCGTCAGGGCCAACGCCAGGTCGGCATCGAGGCTGCGCTCACGCATTTTGCCATTCGCATGGATTTATCATTAGATACCTAAACCCAGCAAATACGGGATCTTCCACCCCAAAGCAAGGACAAGAATTCGTTGACAATCATCAGCAGCACCCTGTTCTTACCCAACTATCCATTCCGAAAAATTTCGGAGCCCCTAGCCAAGGCCTTTCAAACCCACGCGTCGTCGGAGTTGATTAACGTTCCGCTGAAGCTGCTCGAGTGCTACCTCCAACTCATCGAGGCAGAACTCTCCTACGTCCATCTGTCGAGTCGAAGCTGCGAGCCGATCATCATCGGTTTTGTCGGTGCATTGCGATCAAGAACTTTGGCCGATAGCAAAGAGCCTGTTCGGATTCGCTGGGCTCGACGTTTCGTAGAAACACTTACAAGTCTGCGCGACGAAATTCCAGGCATGCCCAATTTCGACTATTTGATGGCCGACCTCGAAGAAGGGAAAGAACTCTGGGATTCCCAGCAGAAAAAATTGAACCCATTGGCCTTGCGCTATTGGAACGGATGGCAAGTCGACTCCCTAAAAGGAGTACCAAGTTTTCTCGCGCTGGGAGAACTATGGCACTCCCATGGCCCTGAGTTTACAGAAGAGTACTACCGGACATGGAAGACTTTTTCGGCCAAGCAAGCAAGATGCAACACCACATTGTGCAACAAGCTGGCCAGCTATTTATCGAAGAACTCTTTGGAGTGGCCAACTACAACCTTCCAAAACCCAGAAAATATAAAATCATTCTTTTTGCACTTCATGAAGGAGCACTTCTTAACCGCATATAGAGAAAATCTAAATATACCAACCCAGATAAAAACGTGGAACAGGTTCATATCGAACTGCGAAGAGGCCTTTATACAATCAGGAGTTTGGGCAACCCCTTTTGGGGATGGACTACCACGGCCCATCCGCCCCAAACAACACAGAGCGCAAACAAGAGTGTCCGTGTCTGATGAGGGGGTGGAAATCCATGAAAAACTTATCACTAGAGTCCCTCTCGAAATAACTGATAACGAGGCAATAGAAATATTATTCAAAAGTATCCACAAAGACATCGAAACCGTAAAATCCTGGGCAACAGAACAAGCCAATGAACTTTACTCGAGAGTCCAACTTCGTATACTCGCAACCACACGGATAAACTCCTCGGAAATCAAACCTCGAAAAGGCTGGCAGCGTCGGAGTTACGATCACGAATCAATTTGCGCGATTTTTCAAAGCAACGGCTTTCCATCCTCGCGCATGGACTTCGAACACCAATACGGATACACCATATTATCTGCTGATGTCGCAAATATACTTGGACTTCCGGCTGCTGGCACTCTTTATCCCTACCAATGCTTACTGGTAGCAGAGCACAATGAGATCACAGAATCTTTCCTTAAGAATTTTCGTTTGTATGACGACAAAGGTAGAAGATCCGGCTTTGTGAAAACCGACACCGGGTATCAGTTGGTCGGCTTCAAGGATAGAAGAGGTGGAAAGCTAAGCGAGCAGAAAATACAACTAAACGCGAACTCAACAAAGCGAATCTTCGAAGTAATAAAGATCACAGCACCGTTAAGAAAATATCTCAAGGGAATTGGCGACAGCCGATGGAAGGAGTTATTCCTGACCTGCGGGAAGGGTTTCGGTCACCCGCGGAGCGCTGTAATTCCGACTTGGAACAAAGCGCTATTCGATAAACACACACGGATTTTTGAACGACTTGCACAACAATTTTCAAATCATACTTCCTTGAGGGGTACTGAACTAAAAAATTTCTTATCTCGAGTCACCCTTTCTAGTCTTCGAGCCTCATGTGGGGTAGAGGTATATTTAAAAACCCAAAGCGTCGAAGCCATGTCCAAAGCGCTCGGCCACGCAAACCACGACTGCCTGCAACTTTCTCACTACCTGCCCGAGTCAATACTAGCCTTCTTCCAAGCCCGCTGGATAAGAATTTTTCAGCGCGGCTTAATCTGTGACGCGATGAAAGATAGCAGCTTCCTCATAGAGGCCGCAGACTTCGAGACAATGGAAGAGTTAAATCTATTTCTTAAGAACCATGCACTAAAAGACATCCCTGACCACCTGGTCAACCCGGAGAACACTCAAACAACTGAACCCTATTCAGCGAATCAGTACTCAGAGGTCTACATCTCAGTGGATCCAGGGATAATGACCGCCCTCGTATCATTAGAGAAAGCAGTGGCTACAGCGGAACGACCCGAAGAAGTGACAGGAGTAGCACGATACTGGGCAGATCTAACGAAGGCCGTTGTTGCCGAGATCAGAAGGGATAATGACGCACTACTGAAAGACCACCTTTATGTCGCCGAGCAGAGGTGTAACCCCCGCAGAATGGAGAAGTTGATATATGAATGTTGAATTACCAGCAGAGCTAGACTTCCTAAAAGCGTTCTACACCGACCCTAGGACAGAATACAAAAAATCAAGTTGGTTGCTGAGTGATTTCGACTTGCACATATGGAAATATGATTTCAATTTTGCGACCCCCAACACGATCAACTGGGACATTACATTAGACGACGAAACTTCTCTGCTTGCCCAAAAAAACAAGCCATTACTAGACGGGCTAAAGTATTTTTTAACAACATCTACACGTTCTGTTCGAGGATCGGCGATCGAATTAGGTTCACTAGCCGCACAGATGACGATGTTTAACAGGGCCATTCACGTTGCCGATTACATTCTTCTGAATGCAAAAGAATATCAGCTATCCAGATTCGGATTGGCTGGAATCAACAGCCATCACATGAAGAGAATGCTAGACGTCTTCTCAAGCGTCAACGGTTCGGAAGAGTCGGTTTACGAGTGGACCAAGACTATCAGCAAATTTTGTTTAAGCTTAATAAACACTTCCAGTTCTATCGAACTCGATAGCATTCTAGATCAATATCCACGAATGCGCATTGTGACTGACGAACAACTAGATGAGCATCACCTGGAAATACCTTTTGATTTAATACCTTATGCAAGAGCTGCCTTGCATTTGCATGGATATTATAAAAAAAGATCAACTGCTGGAGTCCGCACCCCTAACACCTTGCAGCTAGCGAAATCGCTTTATGCCAACACACTGAAAGGCGGGCATCTAAAACTAAAAACATTAAGCTCATTAGAATTCTATACTGATAATGAGAGAGAAATAATATCGAGAGAGTATCCCGGTTCATCGGTCAGGACAGGTGACCATGAAGCAATGACATCCGGTCCATTTCGCGCCTACAGATTTTTAACATACAACCTTGGAATTCTTCATGAAATTGGGCTTCCAGCTCCCGAAGTATCAGAGCTGAAGCAGATACTTGATTATGAACCATCACTCTCTGAAGCTGCTCGGTTTCGGACGCTGCCGTACCCAATAGTGAGAGACGCCTTCAGAAAATCAATCGAGTACCATTTCAAGTATGGAGAACTTCTAATAGAAGGTTTCTGCCGCATGGCAGAGCATTGCAACCTCAATGGAATTGCCCCTACGCAACTTACCAATGGAGAGTTACAAGACATTATGCCCCCTGAGCTTATCGACATGGGAATTAGGAAGCTTGGGCTTGTATGTCAAACGGTGTCTATTAGGCACGGCGCACTGAGAAAGCAGTCAAATTACTTCATAGAACTCAGAAATAATGTGGGACTGATTGAGTGCTTACGCATCTATATTGGATGTGTCCAGATGGTAGTTGGAACAATCATGGCTCGCCGAATAGGAGAAATGCTCGATTTGCACTCGACTGACTGCCTAGATAAAAGCGAAAGATGGTTGATCTTCTTAAATAGAAAAAGCACATCCAACCTGTTCGGCATAAGACAACGCCAAGCACGCCCAATCGAACCCATTGCCGTAAAAATGATTAAAAACTTAATTTCCATGCAGCAGAGACTTTTAAAAAGCGGATTCATAACTGAAATGACTAGCCTCTTTGCCCCCCCCCGGACTCCTCGGAAATGCCGGGCTTAGTCAGCAAACAATGTATGCCTACAATAGAAACCTAGACTTGTTGTGCGATTATTTCGAACTACCACTAAATTCAAAAGGAGAAAGGTACTATATCCGACAACATCAACTTCGACGCTTTTTCTCCATGGTATTCTTCCACTCGAGCAGTTTTGGAGGACTGGAGACACTGCAGTGGATGCTCGGGCACACCGACATGCAGCATGTTTGGAATTACATTACTGAGTCCACTGATGGTGCAGTTTTGCGTAGCGCTAAGGCTCAGTTCATAGCAGAAAGCTTGCATAATGGCGATATCACTGCTTACGAAGATCTAGCCGAAATACTAAAAATTCGTTACAACACAGATAATTTTGCTCTAGTAGACACTGCTGAACTTGAAGACGCAATCACCGACATGATAAAGACAGGGAAAGTCCAGATTGAGCCAGAGTTTTTCACAGACGAAACCGGCCAACATATGCGCGTGGTAGTAAAAATTCAGAGCACAGACTAAATGAAAAAAATCTCCGACCTAGAGCCACATGCTAGCGCCACATTAATAACCAGTGAACTTTTAAAGCTAATCTACCGTAATCCTGACTATTTTTCCAAAAACGAGAACATTCTAAAGGCTCTCAGAAGCCAAGGAGCGCTAGCCAAGCTCGAATTCAATTTCGAGGACTCAGGGGCTATAAAGTCAAAATCCCCAATGAGCATCAACACTTTAAAATCTCACGCCAACTTACAGTTCAAGGGAGGATTTAAGGAACTTGATACCCTCCGCCTAGCGGCATTGAGGGCCATTGAGAAGGTCAATGGCAGCAAAGAGGCCACTTCAACAAAACGCACTAAGTCCGGACTTTCGCGACTAGTAACTGAACTAGAGGAGAGACTTGATAAGCAGCGCTGCGCCAACATGGTCCTCCTCCAGGGATTAAGCCTGGCAATTAACGAGTTAAGAAATATACGTAGCAATCTAGATCCCGCTCTACTTGAAAAGCGGGCAAGCGATGCCGTTCAGGCACTTACTGCTCTACTGAGCCTCCCTCCAGAACAGCCACCCCCCCCCTCCCCTTCTTCCGGAGACGGGCGAGTTACGCGACTGGAGGAGTATCGCAAGTGACAAACCACCTTCGCCAACAACTATTTAAACCACTTAAAGAGCTAACACTCTTTAGCTACCATGCGCATGGAAGTACTATAACAAAAGATGGTTCTGGCCTGCCGTTTTGCTGTTGGCCTGATGGCACGCCCAATAACGTCGCAAATCTCTACATGCTCGCACTACGTGACCGCCCTGGCCGAGGTGGAAAAGGCCTATCAAGGCACGGCGGTAAAGGCGGAAGCATTGGGGAGTATGCATCCAAAATAAGCCCACTAGTTCGCTACTGCTTCAGATACCGAACTGACTTTATAGGACTGTCTGACCAACAGTTCTCAGACTTCATTGACGAATTAAGAAAGGAGCGATCTGTCAACGATCCCACTGTAAATAGGCGCACCGAAACTACACTCCTAGCAATTGGTAGGATCTGTCTAGATTTTTTGCAATTCGTAGGACGTCTTTATGGCGACGATGCATTTGTATCAGAGAATGGAACCATCCGCGCCGTAATGAAAACATTTACTATCACAACGCGCTCAGGAAGAACGATAAAGCGGAGTTATCTGCATCACCACTCTCTTCATGTATCTGGAACGCGCTACCACACGCGCGATCCGATCCCGAGCGAACATATAAAGCTTTTGCGAGATTCAGCAAACAAAATCCACCCATCGAGACACCTTCAACTTCGACGGAATCTGGTGATTTCCTTGCTTGAGCATACGGGCGCTCGACGCAGCGAGATAATTGAAATTACCGTTTCGGACATACGTAATGCCATGAACATGTCGTTCCCATTGCTACGTCTGCGAACCTTGAAACGTGGAACCTATTCCGAGCGTTTTATCCCGATTTCAAGAGTGGTACTAAGCGAAGCTAAGAAATATATTCAGTTTGCCCGCAGAATATCTCTTCGCAACTTCAAGGACACGGATCACGACAGACTCTTTGTTCAAGAAAAGACTGGTAAGCCGCTCGGTGCCTGCAGTATTACGAATGAAATGATTCAACTTAGAAGTCACGCCGGCATCGAAGAAAAAGTCTGTGCACACATGTTCCGCCATGCTTTCATCACCAATCTTTTCGTACTCCTAATCAAAAGACACAAGTTCAAGCAAAAGGACGACTTCAGAAGCGCCCTGCTTAATAGCAAAAAGTTTCTTTACGACGTCATGCTGTGGACTGGCCACAAAGATCCCCTCTCGGTAGAACGGTATATTCATCTTGCATTCGCCAAACTTGATGGATACGAAGACATCGTTTCATCTGCCCATATAATCAGGACTAACCGTATATATGACCAGGCCGAGGAGCTACTTCTGAACGCATTAAAAAATGGTATGCCAGTTGACGAGTACGTGCGTGAACTGGAGAAGCTAAAGCAACTTCGGCAAGAAGATCTCAAGAAAGAGACAAAGGAAGAGGAAGAGGAAGAGAATACGGAGTCAGTCAAAAGCTGGGAGCATTGGCATAACCACCTTTGAATGTTGCGATACAACTCGCTTCACTGCCGAAGCGTCCATAAAGCGCGTGTCTAATGACGACGACGTTTACCGGTCGTTCACTGGGGCGAAAGAGACAATCCGCTCCTGCCCGTGCAAGGTGGCATCCTGAATGCCCGACTCAATCCGTAGGGCTCTGTCCGGATAGATGTCCTTGAGGTTCGTCATCACCTGACCCTTGTCAAGGCTGAAGATCACTTGGCCGTTGTGATCAACCAGGAATGCATGGTCGATGCCGCCAAAGTCCACGACATCTATGATCCTCCACTAGGGTGTCAAGGGTGAACCGTCGCTTAAGTTCCGGAGCACACATTTACAAAGGGCCGAAATCTGCAAAAAACGGGCACGTCGACTCTACGAATGGCAATACGGTAAAACTCGCACGGCCCTAGTACGCCGGTTGACTGGCACACTCAACAGAGAGCCAACCTGCGTTGCTCTCGAGGCAACACTGGGTTCCGGTTCACACGCCCGCATTGAGCAACAGCCTACGATTTTCGCGGCTTAGCTCTAGCTGTAGCCTGGGCCACAAGCGGGTCCTCAGGCCAGTAATGCTTAGGGTACCTACCTCGTAAATCTTTCTTCACTTCCGCGTAGGTATTGCGCCAGAAACTCGCCAGGTCCTGGGTGACCTGCACCGGGCGCTGGGCCGGGGACAGCAGGTGCAGCTTGACGCCCTGACGGCCACCGGCGATGCGCGGAGTGTCGGCGAGGCCGAACAGCTCTTGGAGGCGCACCGCGAGAACCGGCATCTCGTCGCTGTAGTCGAGGCGGATGCGCGAGCCGGAGGGCACTTCCAGCGTACGCGGCGCCAGCTCGTCGAGGCGTTGCGGCAGCGGCCAGGGCAGCAGGCCATGGAGGATGCCGGCGAGGTCGAGGTTGGCGAAATGGCTGAGGCGGCTGACCTTGCCCAGCCAGGGCTGCAGCCACTCCTCCAGGCTGGCCAGAAGCGCCGCGTCGGAGAGGTCTGGCCATTCGCTGCTGCCCGTGTCGGCCAGGTCCAGTCGGCGCAGCAGCGCCACCCGCGCCTGCCACTGGCGCAGCTCCGCACTCCACGGCAGCAGCTCCAGCCCCTTGCGTCGCACCAGACCGAGCAGCGCACGCGAGCGGGCCTCGTCATCCAGTTCGGCAAGGGCTTCGCGGGCCAGCACCAACTCACCCACTTTCACCTGACGTTCGGCGCGCAGCACACCTTCGCGCTCTTCCCAGTCGAGCAGGTCCTGGCACCTTACCTGTTCGGCCAGAGGGCCGTCGAACAGTGCGGGATCAAGGTCGGCCGCGAGATAGATGCGCTCTTCACGCTGGCCCTGGCGGCTACCGAGATCGGCGATCACCAACCAGGGCTCCTTCATCAGCGCATCCGGCTCGCCAAAGGTGGCTGCACGGCCATTGGCCAGCCGATAATCGGCCCCTCCGGCACGACGTTGCTGGGCAATGCGGTCCGGGTAGGCGAACGCCAGCAGGCAGCCGAGCCAGCGCGGGTGATCCGGATCGGCCACCGGCTCGCTGGCCGGGCCACGCAGGTAGGAACGGAACTGCCGCGCCAGCTGGCGAGCACGCTGCACGCCGCCACGAGCGCCACGCGCTGCCTTGTCGTTACCGGCCAGCAAGGCGAGGCGGCTGTGCAGGTCGGCACCGCCACCACGCAGGATGTCGCGCTCGCCCAGTAGGGCGGCGAGGTCACAGGCCAGGCCGCCGAGTCCCAGGGCGTGGCCACGTAACAGCAGGTGGGCAATGCGCGGATGGGCGGGCAGTTCGGCCATGGCCTGGCCATGGCGGGTCAAGTTGCCATCGTCGGCCAGTGCGCCGAGGCGTTGCAGCAGGTCACGGCCCTGGGCGTAGGCAGCCGTGGGCGGCGGATCGAGCCAGGCCAGTTCATTGGGATCACCAATCCCCCAGCGCGCCAGTTGCAACGCCAGTCCGGCAAGGTCGGCCTGGAGGATTTCCGCGCTCCCGTGGGCGGCCAGTTGCTCATGCTGGGCCTCAGACCAGAGCCGGTAGCAGGCACCCGGCTGCAGACGGCCGGCACGGCCGGCACGCTGGGTCGCGGAGGAGCGGGAAATACGCTGGGTGTCCAGGCGAGTCATGCCACTGGCCGGGTCGAAGCGCGGTACACGCTCCAGGCCCGCGTCCACCACCACGCGCACGCCATCGATGGTCAGGCTGGTCTCGGCGATGTTGGTGGCCAGCACCACCTTGCGCTTGCCCGCCGGTGCCGGCTCGATGGCCGCGCGCTGGGCAGCGAGGTCCAGTTCACCGTGGAGCGGGCAGAGCAGGATCTCTGACCGGCCAGCGAGGCGCTCGGCCAACTGCTCGGCGACGCGGCGAATCTCCGCCTGGCCGGGGAGGAACACCAGCAGGCTGCCAGGTTCATCGGCCAGGGCCTGGAGCATGGGCTGTACCACCCGGGGTTCGAGCGCCTCGCCGATCTGACTCGGCCGCCCCCAACGCTGCTCCACCGGATACATGCGACCTTCGCTGCGTACCACAGGCGCCTCGTCCAGCAGGCGCGACAGGCGCTCGCCTTCCAGCGTGGCGGACATCAGCAGCACCTTCAGCGGCGGTTCGTCGCGCAACAACTCACGGCCGTTGAGACACAAGGCCAACGCCAGATCGGCATCGAGACTACGCAGATGATACTCATCAAATATGAGCAGCCCAACGCCATCTAGGGCAGGATCGTCTTGAAGCCGACGAGTAAGAATGCCTTCAGTCACTACTTCAATTCGAGTCTGTGGTCCGACCTTACTCTCCAAGCGAATTCGATAGCCGACTGTTTGCCCAACGCTTTCTCCCAGCTCGCTCGCCAGTCGCTCAGCTGCGGCTCTGGCAGCTAGTCGACGTGGTTCGAGCATGACAATAGTCTGGTCGGCCAGCCAAGGCTCTTCCAGCAGCGCTATTGGTACTCGCGTTGTTTTGCCTGCCCCCGGCGCTGCCTCAAGTACAACTTCATTACGTGCAGACAAGGCATCTCTTAAAGCGGGCAAAACAGATTCAATCGGCAACAAACTCATGATGGCTCCTAGCTGAGCCACCAATTATAGATACGAGGGAAGCTGTTACGGCACGGCGGTATGTCAATCACGCCCAGTGCACGGCTCCCTTCGGGCCGCTCAGAGATAAACGGGGCCTATTTAAACGGCATGATGGACATCAAGGCCACAGCCAGCATCTGCCCCTTGAACACCTGACGAGGGGGATCCTCTTGCCAGTGTTGCGCCCCGGCTCAGCTGGCTCCGTGATCCGAAAACATCGGATCATTTAACAGCCAGCTGACTAACACCGGATGTAGAGGTCCATGCTTGTCGGCCAATAGGGAAAGCTCTTGCTTGGATCGCTCTTCCACTCGACCAGCCAACCAGACGGCTTCTGCTGTCGGGTAATGCCGAAGTAGATTATTTGCTTGGTACCGTACGTTTTCAGGAAGGCTCGTGTCCCTAGCCAGCTCCTGTAGGAAGTCCCGTGTTTGAACAACGCTACGGGTGCGCTCATGGGCCATCGTCATGGTATTGCTCCTGAAATGTCCGCGGGGAGAGGCGGCTTCTCGTCACTCAACATGAGTCGTCAGCCTCTCCGCCTCACTTTTCGATCACTGCATTGAGCGCGCCAGAGCCATCCCATATGGGGTAAGGGAGCCCTTTCACCTTCTTATCCTCGACGAGGAAGGCCAGGCTATAGCGCGCGCGGGTAATCGCGACGTATAGCTTGTTTCGCGACTCCTCCGTCTTATCCTTGTCGAACACTTTGGCATTTCCGCCAATGAACTTCAGATGTTTATCTGACGGGATCACAAGCACTCGATCAAAGCCTAAGCCTTTGCAGGAACCGAACGTATAACAGATAAGGTTACCCGGTAGGTATCCAGTGCCGGTGGTGGACGACCAGCGCAGTACTTGAGGCTGAAACGCTGCCAAGTAATCGCTCACCTGAGATTGTTTCACTATGAAGGTGCCATGGTGATGCGATATTTCGTCTGGCACTTTCTCGACACCTGTTACCGTCTTGTCATACAGCCCCAGGTGGATCGTGTCGGAGAGGTCGCAGATTTCTTGTATGCACCTGCGATTCTTCGGCATCGAATGCTTTTCGAACTTCATTTTCCCGACGAAGTAATCGACCTTCTGTTGAGGCGTCTGCGGAGCCTTATGGCCGAACGTCGTTGTGTAGATTGTCTGTCGAAAGTCGCCCACACAACAGATCGAGTCGACCATGACCTTGTTGAGTGATTTGATCACGTCGTAGTCCCAACCGACCAAATCCTGCACTTCATCAAAATAGACCCTTTGATAAATCTCCTTCAACCGCTTGGCAGGGGCATTTTTGGATAGTTTCGCAATGAGGGTCGCAAGCTTTGCCAAAAACCCGGAGTACGCCTTTGTTTTGCAGGGCGTCAGGTAATGCAGTGGATTGATCGTGCCATCTTCCGATTTTTCAGCTCTGCCTTCAATGTAGTAGGTTGTACCCGATATTAAGTGAGGGTTGTTCTCAGTGAACGAGATAGTCGTGATCCGATCTGGAAATACCTCGCTCTGATAGGGACGCACCATATCTTCCAGGTAAAAAGAGAACAGCCCCTTGACGACGAAGTGCTCACTGCTAGCACCGTACAACTCAACAAAACGAGAGCGCAACTCTGCCTGATTATTGGTTGTATAGGTGACTACAAGCACACGTCCACCAGCCTTGATGGTCTCAATGGCTTCAGTAATGATCTTGTGCGTTTTCCCTGATCCGGCGCCTGCGACCCAGAGTTCGTTAGGCAAAATCGAGCACCTCGTCTAGAAAGGCTGGGTACTTGAAGTCCAGTGCGCCATCGAACAGTTTGACCGCAGAGTCGACCTTGCGAGCGCCTTTACCGTTGCCCTTTACGCTCTTGAACCAACGGATCAAATTTTCCCTTCGATCCTCCAGAGAGACCTCTGCGTTGTAGATATTGAAGGTTTCCGTCGACAAGACTTCCTTTGCGAAAGCGTCAAGGGTTTTAATGTCAACTGCGTTGGCATAAATCATCGCTGGCTCAAGCGAAAATTCGGCGTCGTTCATCGACGAGTACAGCTTGATGTTAGGAAACGCAGCGTATTCCAGACGTCCTTGTACAACGTTACCGTTATAGTCGCCGTCATTATCCCTGAGCACATGGATCTTGGTGCCGATCTCTTTACCGACTTCGATGAACGTCTTGAAACCTACACCGCGTACCACGATGATATCTATCCCGTCCTGCTCAGGCAGTCGGTTGTGTTTTCGTTGGTAGATTTTCTTGAGCACCAGTTCGTCCGACGGCCCCTCGACCAGGATGACCTTGCCCGACAGTGCCACCCGCAAGGTGTCGTAGCCAGGAAGACGCTTGAGGGTCTTCACCACTTTAGCGTCTAGCGTGTGCAGCCTTTTGTACCCTGACTGCACAAGGCAAATTTTGTCGATACTCAGCTTGTTCAACACATACGAGCTGTGGGTGGTCAGGAACAGCTGCTTGTCTCCTCGCTGGGTTTCGATGTAGTGCACAAGCTTGTTCAGATTGGTGTGAGATAGATGATTTTCGGGCTCTTCCATCATCACCAGATCGATGTCGTGGGATTTGTTCTGAATGGCCAGTTTAATCTGCACATTGCTCTGTTCACCCTTGCCGATGAGGTGAAAAGGCACATCATCGACCTCAAGCTGTAGGCCGGTCTGGATGGAGCCCGCAGGTAACGTACTTGCTGCAATGGTGAGCTTGCTATCGGTGATAAGGTGACCCGCATCAAGGCTGGCATTGACCGTCCTGACCTCCCCGGAGTTGTTAAACACCTGCAGGTTTTCACGATAATTGAGGGTCAGCTTGACGAGCTCTTCCTTCGCCAATGCGGTGTTGAGAATGCTCGAAATGTACTGGTTCTTCCCCATGGTTGGGTGGATACGTGTGGGGTCGATGTACAGCGCCTTAAACTTCTTAGCGATCGGTTTTATCGGATTCCAACCGAAATCGAGCCATTCCACCTTATAGAATTCGATCGGAATGCTGGTGATGTTCGGCTTGGTCAGCAGGTGGCTCTCGTATACGGCCTCCAGCGACGGGTCGAAACAGGCTTGTACCAAGACGCCCTGGGCGTCAGCCTTGAGGCTGTTGTTCGAGCCTCGGTACTCAGGCACACCGTCAATGTAGGCTTCGATGATAAGGCTGGGCAGGTGCTTGGAGCTCAAGTCAGAGGCGAGAAACCGCGTGACGGCATCCTGATTGAAAAGATCAGGGGAGAACTCGCCGTTGAAGGGCCGTCCACGATGATTGTAATTGAGCACAATTTCTAACGCTTCCAAGATTGTGCTTTTACCAGCATTGTTGTCGCCGACGAAAATATTGACGTCGTCGTTGAATTCTAGAAGTTCGTCGCGAAATTTTTTGAAGTTGATCAGCTTGATGGCTTTAACGTGCACTCTAAATCCCTCTAGGCATCGCTTGATAATGGCGTATTACCATGGCAAATGAACCGTACCTTGGGTGGTGTGTGCTGTCCATATGGCTATCAGCTGAAGACGAACGTCTAGAGCAGTTTTGAATCACCTCGAGTGCCGTGGTCACATCTAATGCCTGCTTTTGGCCCAGAGTGTGTAAAAACGCTTCGTCAAAATTGAAGTGCGCGCGTCTACGTGAAATCTGAAATTTTTCGGCACCTCAGCAGATGTGGATTTCGCCCAGATGCGCGATTTCCAGTCCGGTTTTGAGTACCTGTCGCGCTCGAAAACGTTTTTACACAGCCTCGGCCGATTGCAGCCGGTGACGACAGGCACCTGTCGGCCAAAAGCTGCCTGTCGTTGAGTGCAATTTTTGACTCATGGCTGCCAGCAACGGCAGCAGTTAAAATGCTCAGAGACGATCACTCAACGAGCAATAGACCTAGTTTGTTCGACCGAGCTAGATTAGTAAAAGCTCTTTCACTTTTTGCTTGATTTCAGCAGGGCTTTCTTCAAATCCGTATTTACCGGCATTATCTTTAGAAGAGTTATATCCCAAGAAATAACCATTGTATTGAAAGTAGTTAGTGTCAATTTTTCGCCTGCTTGGCTTGCCTTTTTCCAGCATATCCAGAAGCGTTTTTAAGTGTGAGCGTGTTAGCCAGAATTTTAGAAGTAATCCGCTCCCTAGCACTTCAGTGCCGATCATTGGAGCTGCTTGAAAGCCCAAGGCCTAGCTCAGGGCTAGTCGTCTACACCAGTTCCGCTATGTATGCTGAAGGGGGCCCAACCACTCTACCTGACCAGCAACCTCAAGCGCTTCGGCGAATTCAACCTCAAGCTAAACCGGCCACCGGAGCCCTGGATCAAGGACTCGGTGTTCCAACAAGCTGCCGGCTCGCTGCGGGTGATCAGACCTAGCCAGCTAGATACCGAGAAAACGCCATGATCAACATTCCTCCCGCATCCTTCCGCCTTACACCGTACGGCGAAGTGGACGCCGTGGCGTTGGAAAACCTGCGCGACAGCTTCGACACCTCTCAACTGCTCCGGCTGGTTGATCGCTTGGACGTCTGCTTGGTGGAACTGGGTGGAATCACCTCCATTCGCGACGAGCTACTGAGATTGCATGCGATGGCTCTGACGATAGTTGAGGGCATCGCTCTTACGGTGCCTGCCGAGAGTGCTTGTATCTGGACAGAAGCCCAATCTCTACAGATGGATCTTGAGGCACTGGTTTCTTGGGCGCGCTCCGCTCAGCTCATCATTGCGCCGCTGATCAATCTTGCTCCACAGCACGAGGCATGAGCGCTCTCGCCGATTTCGACGAGGCTCAACTGTTTCTGACCATGGCTGGAATCGCCCGTAAGTAGATCAATTCACCAATCAGTTCTACGAGTGTCTGAGTAATCACAGCCGCCGCGGCCAGCGCGCGAATGGACTCCGGGAGCGCTAGGGCCAGGGGAAGCACTACAAGCGAGTTGCGAGTGCCTGAGCTAAAGGCCACTGCCCGTGCGGCAGAAGCCTCCAAGCCAAATAGCCGGGAGCTGAGTACGCCGAGGGCCGGAGCGAGTAGTAGAAACGCTCCGTATACCGGAAGCAACGGCGCCAGGATGTCGAGTTGGTACACGACAGCCGCGATCTGCGAACCCACCACCACGATTAGAACCAGGGCCATTGCAGGCACTGGCAGCCAGGCCCAACCTGCGCTCCATGCGCGAAGCAGCAGAGATCGGCGTCCGCCAAATTCGGTGAGCACAGCCGCTACCAAGGGTAGGACGATCAGTAACAGGAAGGCTTCTGCGAAGGGCCACAGCTCGATCACTGTGCCGGCTTCGGGGCCAAGGATTAGCCGCAAGTAGAGGGGCAGCAGCAGAAGCTGGAGCAACAGCAGCAATGGCGTCGCCGCGAGCACCAGACGAGAGTCCCCTTTGCCCAGGTGGGTGAAGACCACCACGTAATCGATACAAGGCGTCAGCAGGACAAGCAGCGCGCCGACCAACAAGGCCTTGTTCGATGAGAGCGGCCACGTCACCAGCCACACCATCAATGGCACCAATAGGAAGTTGGCCAGCAACAAGGCACCGACGAAGCGGCGGTTGGCAAAAGCTTCTCGCAGCTCCAAAAAAGGAATCTGCAGAAACATGGCATACATCAGCACGGCAATCGCCGGTGTGATGGCCATGGCCGTCAGTCCGGTGAATTGCGCAGAGCTCAGGCCTGCAATGGCAGCGGCCACCACCGCCGCGAAATAAAATGCTATCTGGTGTTCTTCCAGCCAGTCCCGCGACATCTGATATCTTCCCTTGTTGCGCAAGGGCGACATTCTCCCACTGGCATCGGATTTAACCCAGCGTTGAGGCTGGTTGCTTTTCGCTTTGCCGTTGGGCGAAGTCCGCAACGGTCCTAACAAGTCCTGCCGATAAGAGGATGCATGATGTTTCGAAATAACTGGATGGCGGGTCTGAGGCAAGTGCTCGCCATCGCCAGGAGTTAACCGCAATGAATCCTCAACCTTCAGGCATGCCCTGGAACCTGCTGCTGCTAACCTGGCTGGTCGCACTGGTATCGACCCTGTCCGCGCTGTTCATTGGTGAGGTGATGGGCCAGGCACCCTGCGTGTTGTGCTGGTTCCAGCGTGCCTTCATGTTTCCGCTGGCGGTGATCCTGGCCATCGCCTGCTACCGCTCGGATTTCACCGTCTGGCACTATGCCCTGCCGCTGACCGCTATCGGTGCGGCACTGGCATTTGTTCACACGCTGCTCTATGCAGGGCTGATTCCACAGCCGATCCAGCCCTGCACGGCCACTGGTCCATCCTGCTCAGGCGCCGGAATGACCCTCTTCGGCGTGGTGCCCCTGCCGGCACTCGCCTTGTTCGCTTTTATCCTTATCGCCATCCTGCTCATAATCATCCGTCGGAGAACCACCCCATGAATCGCCGTTCCGTGGTCCTGATCGTCAGTGTCGTGATCCTGGCCGTCTTTGCTGCCGCCGCATTCTTCTATTCCCCCTCGCAATCGCCTCAACAGGCCCAGGCTCCCGGTTCGACAGCCCAAGAGACCGCGACACAACCCAAACAGAACGGCGGCCAGTTGGTTCGCTTCCACTCACCAGTGTTCGGCCCGGCGCAAGCGCCAGTGACCATCGTCGAATTCTTTGACCCTTCCTGCGAGGCATGCCGCGCCTTCCACCCCTATGTGAAGCAGATCCTCGCCGAGAACCCGGAAGACGTGCGTTTGGTGCTGCGCTATGTACTGTTCCATCAAGGCTCCGAAGAGGTGGCGCGAATGCTGGAGGCGGCGCGTAAGCAAAATCTCCATGAACAAGTGTTGGGGGCTGTGCTGGAAGCCCAACCCGGTTGGCACGACGACCCCAAGGTAACGCAGGCATGGGCTGCTGCAGAGCGCGTCGGTTTGAACTTGGAACAGGCCCGCCAGGACATGCATACGCCTGGCGTCAACGCCGTGCTGGAAACGGACATGCAGGACGTTAAAGCCGTTGGGGTTCGTGGCACGCCGACTTTTTTTGTCAATGGTCGTGCGCTCAGCGAGTTTGGCCCGGAGCCGCTGCGCCAGTTGGTGAACAGCGAAGTGGCCAAGGCACGAGAATGACACTATGAGCGCGCTGGAAAACCGCGTGCCACCGCTGCTCGTGGCCGGCCTGATCGCTGTGCTGATGGGTTTGTCGGGAACCAAATTGCCGGGTTTCGAACTGGCATGGACCGCGCGCCTGACCTTCGCTTTGCCAATACTGCTCCTGGGGCTCGGCGTGTGCCTCGCCGGCGTCCTGTCGTTTCGCCGCGCGCGTACTACGGTTAATCCATTGCAGCCGCAGCAGGCTTCTGCATTAGTGGAGGCTGGCATCTACCGGTACAGCCGCAACCCCATGTACTTAGGCTTTGCCATTATCCTGGCGGCTTGGGCGCTGGTCTTGGCCTCGCCTCTAACCCTGCTTGGCGTAGTTGCTTTCGTGCTGTACATGAACCGTTTCCAGATCCCAGCCGAAGAGTGGGCGCTGGAAACATTGTTCGGCGAATCATTTGCCCGCTACCGTGCACGAGTCCGCCGCTGGCTCTGAGCGTCCGCGGCGGTAGCGACTGGCGGGGCTTGCTCGTCGCGGCAGCCTGCCGAAGGTGCCACGACCTAGCCTGATCTCCTCGTGACGAGCTGCTTTGGCCACATGCCGCTAGCATGTCTCTGGTCGAAGACATAGCGCCAACGAGTGATGTCGCAAGTTCACTCCGTTGATATCGAGATAACTGTCTAGCAACAGCGTTGAGCGCAAAGCAGGCTTATGCTTCGCTGCGATGACTGTCGGCCTGCCTGGTGTCGATACAAACACTGCCGTCTAGCTCCATTTCAAGTGTCGAGTGGCTGACTTTGAATTGCTCATGAAGTACTCGTTTTAAATCAGTCTTTACTCGTTCAATATCGGGCAGGCTAGCCTTCTTGATGACAACATGTGCTTCCAGTGCGATTGTATGCTCAGCGATTTCCCATACGTGTACGTGGTGAACACTCACAACGTCGTTTACATGTTCCATGATATTGATTATGTCGGCGATGGAAACTCCTTCTGGCGCGCCCTCCATCAACAAGTGAATGGTTTTAGGTAGCATGCTAAAGCCCTGCCATAGCACGTAACCAGCAATCATCAGCGTCAGGACAGTATCTGTCCAATACCAGCCATACAGGAGGATCAATGTTCCGGCAATAATAACGCCGACGGAGGCCAACGCATCCGACACGTTGTGCAAGAATGCCGCCTTTATATTCATGCTATTCTTAGACATTGTGTAGGTGAGCAAGGCCGTAGCGATATCTACAATCAAGGCTATTCCCGCCACCACGACCACTGTCCATCCTTCAATGGGCTGTGGGGAAAAAAACCGACCTATAGCTTCGTAGATGAGGTAGAGACCAACGATAATCAGCGTGACCAAGTTAATCAAAGCCGCTATGGTTTCACTGCGTCGGTAGCCAAAGGTTTTAAAAGCATCTGGCGGTTTGCGGCCGATCTTACGTGCGATGAGCGCAATAACCAGTGATGCAGCATCGCTCAAGTTGTGTAGTGCATCCGCTATGAGCGATAAGCTCCCAGAAAGTATCCCGCCAACAACTTGTGCCAGAGTTAGTGCAGTATTAACGCCAATAGCTGCGATTAAACGCTTATCACCCATGGCTTCGGTGTTATGGTTATGTTCGTGAGCCATATTTTTACCGCTCCTTAAAAACTAGCGTAAGAAAAATAGGGGAGCCAAACGACCGCCCATAAGAGATAATAAAAATACTAGCGCCTATACCATCTGGCCCTCCAAGCCACACTGACAGAAAATGCGACCACCCTCGAGCGAGTTCGTGCGTTATCGTCTTTAACTCGCCGACAACAGGTCGATCTCTCTCAAACGATAAACGACGTTGCTCGCTAATGATATGGATTATGCGGTGCCATGATCTGAAGATGACAAAAATGTAATCTTCCAATCAATTTTGTCGTAGGCTCAAGCCCCTTGCAGATTGGTGCGCCTTGTTGCTGCAATGACGAAGCAAGGCGCTCATGTCACTCCACAATGGAAGCATTACATTTCAATAATGTAATGCTTGGCTCATGCTGCTGTTAGCTTCAGTCAGGCAAAATTCATTCGAACCTGTAGAGCTCACCGAGAAAGCTCAGCAAGCCACCTTTGAATTTAGCGAGGACTGCCCTATGAATCTGTTGAAAGCTATTGTTGTTGGTTTGGTAATTTTCGGCTCCGCATCGTCTTATGCAGGAGATGGATACGACCGTTCAATGAAATTTAATGAAAAATTCCGAGCAGATCAAAAGCGAATTCACGGAACCGAATCCGCCGAAAAAAAAGCAAACGAGTTGAAGGTTAATGATATTCGCCAAGATCAGAACAACACGGAAATTAAGAAAGAAACCAAAGCTGACTAACCGCTTAATATCTGAACGATATCCGCCGCCGGCAGCTTCCAAGCACCGTTGGAAGCAGTTGTACTCTAAGCGCCCTTCGGGGCGCTTTTTTGTGTCCATCACTTGCCCGCAACATCGCTACCAGCGAATCGCCCCGGCCTTTATAGGCCGTTTCGTTAAGTCAGGCCGCTATCGCCTGATCTGTCTGTTATTAGCGTTCGCAAGAGCATATCCGATTGAGCTGAACAGACGCTGGTGGCGTACAACGCATCCACGTCAGGGTCGCCATCTCAACGGCCTCGCGGTTCGTCCATGATTGAAGGTGTCAGCTCGGCCTTGTAAAGCCCGCTGATCGTTCCAGCCAGGGCGTTTTCGTAGCTATCGCCCGTGCTGCCGCCCGGGGCAGGTCAGCCGCTGCTTGCATAATCTTTCGTCAGCTCACCGTGGGTGAAAGCCATCAGCCGAGGAGGCGTATGTAGCGCGGAGTCATACGCACTAAGCGCTGAGCACCCTTTCTATTCACCGTTTAGATGCATTAGACCTACGCTATAAAGGCTTTGCTGCCCGCTGCGCCGCCGCTGAATCTTAGCACTCCGAAACCAACACGCCCCGTTCTCGCGAGCTAGCAAGAACGGGGCGTTGTGTGCCGCCATCCAATCTCTAGCTTGTTCTGTCAGCGGCCAACGCGATTTCTTGCTCCTCCAATTCGTCTTCGCGCCGATGAGCCAGCTGGTAGAGCAACGGCAGTACCAATAGCGTTAGCACCGTTGAGGAGAGAATCCCCCCGATCACCACCGTCGCAAGGGGGCGCTGTACCTCTGCACCGGTACCCACATTCAAGGCCATCGGAACGAACCCGAGTGAAGCCACCAAGGCTGTCATCAATACCGGCCGTAGCCGGGTCAGAGCGCCCTCGCGGATCGCGGTGCCCAGAGGTAAACCTTGCTCCCGTAGGCTACGGATGAAGGAGATCATTACCAGGCCATTTAGAACGGCGACGCCCGACAGAGCAATAAAGCCAACTCCTGCTGAAATGGACAATGGGATATCTCTCAGCCACAGCGCAACAATGCCTCCGGTGAGCGCAAATGGAATCCCTGTAAACACCAACAAGCCGTCTTTGACATTGTTGAACATCATGAAAAGCAGAATGAACACCAGGAGCAGCGCCACAGGGACGACAATCTGCAGCCGCTTCGTTGCAGATTCAAGCTGCTCAAAGGTACCGCCCCAGTCGATCCAATAACCTGACGGGATATCTACCTGGGCCTGGATTTTCTGTTCTGCCTCAGATACGAATGATCCAATGTCCCGACCACGGACGTTTGCACTAACGACAATTCGCCGTTTCCCTTCCTCTCTACTGATCTGATTCGGACCGGGGGCCAAATCCAGAGTGGCCACCTCGCCGAGGGGGATATAACTTATGGCGCTGTTTAATTCCCTTGGAAGGGCAATTGGGAGCCTCTCAATTGCGGCGAGATCGCTTCGTATCTCGTCCGGTAAACGAACTACGATATCGAAACGCCGGTCTCCTTGAAACAAGGTGCCTACCTCTCGGCCCCCGATGGCTACTGCAACCGCTTGCTGTACAGTATCTAAACTCAGGCCGTATCGTGCGATTTGATCGCGATCGATATCAATCGTGAGCATAGGAAGGCCAGTCGTTTGCTCGACCGTAACCTCGGAGGCGCCTGGTACTTGTCCTAGCACCTCGGACACTTCCGCCGCCGTGCTGTTAAGAACCTCCATGTCATCACCATAGATTTTCACGGCTACAGCGGCACGAACACCGGAAATCAACTCGTTGAAACGCAGCTGAATAGGCTGGGAAAACTCGTAGTTATTGCCCGGTAACTCAGCGGCGGATGCTTGGACCTCGCTTAAGAGTTCGTCGCGCGACTTGCCTGGATCCGGCCACTGCTCTTGTGGCTTCAGCATGACGTACCCGTCAGAGATGTTTGGAGGCATGGCATCGGATGCCACCTCCGCAGTGCCTGTGCGCGCAAAAATCCGCTCGATCTCCGGAAACTCATCCATGAGCTTTCGCTCCAGCTGCTGCTGCATCTCGACAGACTGACTAAGGCTGGTAGCCGGTACACGAAGGGCTTGGATAGCGAAGTCCCCCTCGTTGAGGCTAGGCACGAATTCACTGCCCATACGTGCCCCTACGAGGCCGGAAAGTACAACTGCAACAACGGCAAAGGTGAGCACTACTGGCTTGTTGGACATCACCGCATCGAATGCAGGTGCGTAGGCCCGTTTAGCATTGCGGATTAGAAAGTTTTCCTTCTCTGTAACACGCTTGCCGATAAAGAGCGCAACGGCTGCCGGGACGAACGTCACCGAGAGAATCATCGCCCCGAATAGCGCTGTCACTACGGTAAACGCCATGGGCGTGAACATCTTACCTTCTACCCCTGTAAGGGCGAATATCGGCAGATATACGATCATAATGATCAGCTGCCCATAGAGTAGAGGCCGACGCACTTCCTTTGCCGCAGCGAACACTTCATGAAGCCGTTCGGACAGCGTTAATGCCCGCCCGTGATGGGACTGAGCGTGAGCAAGTCGACGCACGCAGTTCTCAACAATCACCACGGCACCATCGATAATGATGCCGAAATCCAATGCGCCTAAGCTCATCAGGTTGGCGCTGACCTCGTTGGCTACCATGCCGGTGAACGTAAAGAGCATCGCCAGCGGTATAACAAGTGCGGTTAGGATCGCCGCACGGATATTGCCCAAGAAGAGAAAAAGTATAACCACAACAAGAATGGCACCCTCAGTGAGGTTCTTCTTAACGGTGGATATAGCTTTGTCTACGAGTACAGTTCGATCGTAGACAGTAATCGCCTTTACGCCCTCTGGAAGCGAAAGGTTTATCTCTTTCATCTTGTCATCGACAGCCCTAGAAACTACCCGGCTATTTTCACCGATAAGCATGAAAGCCGTACCTAGAACCACTTCGCGGCCATTCTCGGTGGCTGCGCCAGTACGGAGCTCCTTTCCAACCTCTACCGTCGCAACGTCGCGGATACGTACTGGGGTACCGTCAACGTTGCTAATAAGGGTATTGCGGATGTCCTCTACTGATTGCATTTGTCCTGGAGCACGAACAAGATACTGCTCGCCGCGTTTTTCAATATATCCGGCACCTAGATTGTTATTGTTTTGCTCAACCGCCTCGATCAAATCTTGTAGTGTTAGTCCAAACGACCGCAAAGTGTCTGGGTTGGGGGCGATCTGATATTCCTTTGCATATCCTCCGATCGTATTGATCTCAGTTACGCCTGGTACATTGCGGACTTGCGGTTTGATGATCCAATCTTGAATCTCACGCAAGTCAGCAGAGGTATAAGGCGTACCGTCCGATTTGGTGGCACCGTCCTCAGCTTCAACCGTCCAAAAATAGATTTCGCCAAGCCCAGTGGAAATAGGGCCAAGTGTTGGAGTGACGCCTTCCGGAAGCTGATCTTTGGCCCCTCCCAAGCGCTCATTCACAAGTTGGCGGGCAAAATAGATGTCAGTGCCTTCCTCAAAAATAACTGTGATCTGAGAAAGTCCATATCGAGACAAGGAACGGGTCTGCTCGAGCTTGGGCAACCCGGCCATTACCGTCTCGAGCGGGTAGGTAATGCGCTGCTCCACTTCCAGCGGGGAATAACCTGGGGCCGCAGTGTTGATTTGCACCTGTACGTTGGTGATATCAGGGACAGCATCGATAGGCAGCTTTTGGTAGCTGTAAGCTCCTAACGCTGCCATGCCAAGCACGGCTAGCAAAACCAGCCAGCGATGCTCTATAGAAAAGCGAATGATACGTTCGAACACAGTCTATAACTCCGTATCAGTGAGCATGCGAGGCGCTGGCTTTGCCAAGCTCGGACTTAATGATGAAACTGTTGGCCAAGGCATAGCGCACTCCGGCCTGAAGACCTTCCTTGATTTCAACCGCTTCACTATCGCCGCGACCAGTCACGATTGGCTGAGCAGCAAAGCCATGGTCGGTCCGTACAAACACCACCGGATTATCTTCCAACGTGTGGATCGCATCGGGCTTGACTGCAACCGGCACGGACACTCCGCCAGAGCCTACCCGCACTTTGACGAACAGGCCGGGACGCCAAACACCTTCCGGGTTCGGAAGCGTGACCCGGGCGGTAGCGGCGCGGCTTTGCTGACCAACAAGTGAGCCGACATAAGAAACGGTGCCATTGGCACTGGACTCGAATGCTGTGGCTTCGATAACCGCGTTGCTGCCGACTCGTACCGCGCTGAGTGCATTGGCAGGAACGCTGATATCTGCCCAAACGGTAGAGAGATCGGAAATGATGAATATCTGGTCGTCGGTATTGACTGACTCACCGAGCGTGATGTCCTTCTCAACGATCATCCCATCGAACGGCGCCCTGAGTTCGTAGCGGCTCAATGCGTCTGGCTTGCCAGCATCACTACCAAGCGCTTGTAGCTGTGCTTTTGCATTCGCAACCGTCAGCTCTGCTTCCCGTAGAGCCTGTTGTGCCTGTAAATAATCCTGTTCTGCAGAAATACGCTCTTCCCACAGCTCCTTTTCGCGTCGATAGGTTTTCTGAGCCAATGCAAGACGTTTTTGTGCCGCGTAGAACTCGCTTCTACGTTCCGACAGGTCGGTACTCGCGATCACAGCAAGCACTTGCCCCTGTTTCACCTGTTCGCCCAAATCGACTTTGACCGCTTCAACGACACCTGAGAGACGAGGCACAACTTGCGCTGTACGATCCTGGTTAAACGTAATTTCACCTGGCAGCTCGATTGCGCTTTGTATCTTTGCGGGCTCAGCAGTTGCCAGTGAAATGCCGGCGGCTAGGATTTGTGTCTCTGAGAGTTCTACCTCTGCTGTTTCAGTGTGCTCCGCTCCCTCGGGCTCATCTTCATGCTCATCTTTCTCTGCCGCACCGACCTCGTGATCGCTATCGGCGCCTCCTTCATCATGTCCATGATCTCCTTCGGCTTCAGCATCCTCATCCGAATGCCCTTCATCCTCCTGCTCCGATGCGTCACCATGCTCGCTATGTGCGTCGCCCGCTTCGGGCACAGCTGGACTACTGCGAAGAAGCAATCCGCCAAGCACAAGTGCCACGCTTAATATGACGACGATCCAAAAAATCTGCTTCTTGTGACCAGCCAAGGAAGATGTATTCGATTTACTTTTCATATGGATTCCTTATGGCTGAGTGGCCGAGGTGATAACGGCCGACCCATCGCCGACGATTCGGGCGATTTCCGCCGCCGCCTGGTTAGCTTGCGAGAGCGCAGACAGATACTGAGAGCGGGCTTGGAAAAGCGTGCGTTGAGCATCCAGTACGTCAAGGAAGGTGAACTTTCCTAGTTCGAACCCCTTGCTGGCAGCTTCATAAGCGCTTTGGGCACTGGGGAGCATGTCGTTGCGCAACAGTTCGAACTGCTGGCGAGCAGTGCGCAGCCGCATGTGCGCTTGGGAAAGTTCGCTTTTCAGGCGTATATGGACGGCGTTAAGCTCGTCCTGCGCCTGGTAGGCCCGTTCCTGTGCTGCTCCGATGTTGCCTTGGTTTCGATCAAACAACGGCAGGGGCATCGAGATACTCACCAGTCCCAGCGTGCCGTTATATTCATCTGAGCGTTGGGCACCTACGCTAACCGTCACGTTAGAAAAGCGATTCGTCCTTTCCAGCTCCAACGCAGCCCGACGTCTTTCAGCCTCCCGACGCGCGCGGGTTAGTTGGGCGGAATCGTTCAAACGGCTATAAAGCTCAGCTAGCTCGGGAAGAGGAGGCACTGCCTCTACCGGCTCTTTTACTCGCTCAAAGCGTGGCTGTGGATTTCCCCAGTTGGCCGCCAGCCGAGTGCGCGCAGCTTCGAGTTCAGCTGTGGCCTGGGCAAGCTCTACTTGCACTCCAGTAGCCGCAACCCGCGCCCGGGTTTCCTCTACGGGAGAGACCATGCCGGCCCTCACACGTCGATTGGCAACGTTCACAGCTTGCTTCGCAAGCTTTGAAGCAGCCTGAGCGAGGTCCAGCCGTTCTTGAGCAGTAAGCACATCGTAGTATGCACCCATCACTGCCCCCCTCAGTCGAGCTTGGGCGTCCTGTAGGTCGGCGGCCGCTACGTCCATGGCGCGTTGCGCTGCCTCAATACGAGCCGAACGTTTACCACCCAGCTCTATTTCTTGGCTCAGTTCAAGCGTGGTCTCCGGGGCATCGCCCCGGATTCCCTCCTGGCTAGCGGACAATATTGGATTCGGACGTGCTCCTGCTTGGCTAATCAATGCGCGAGAAGCAGCCAGCTCACGTCTTGCAGCAGCCAGTTCAGGGCTTGCAGAGCTAGCGAGTTCCAAGGCGCGTACAAAGCTTATGGAGTCGACAGACTCAACGGGGAAGGTATTTGACACACTGACAGGTAAGGTCTGTGTGAAGGTCGGCAACTCTAAGGGTTGCGCAAAGGCGAGATTGCACGACAACGTCGTCAACCCCAGCGAGAAAAGAGCTTTTCGCACCGAAATCTCCTAAAAAAAGGGAAGGTTCGGTGAGACGTCAGATACAGATAAATGGCGCTTACTGGTTACTTTGGCGTCCCACCGGTTTTGCACCGATGCGCCAATTAGGTTTCTCAGGACGCCCCGCTTCAGCCGATGCGTAGCTAGCAGAAGGAAACGGTTTCAAGCTCATTGATAATACCGAACCAGGACAGATCCCTTTCGTTATAAGCGGCTTGATATGGTCGCCATGAAAGACACAGTCTCCATCCAGACTGATTTTTTTTGCGGCTTTTGACGATCCTTCCTCGTCAGTACCCAGAGACTCGTGCGGATGTTCGTGATGTCCAAGATGATTTGCTGCCGAACCATCCTCATGACTGCAGCTCGTGCTAACAACTGCCCATGATGATTGCAATGGGAACAAGGCTAGCAACATCAGCAAAACTATTTTTCTCATCCAAGGCAAAACGATGACTTCCTGGTTTAGATGTCGAATCCAATCATAAGAACTACCCCCGCCAAGACGCGAAACACATGCGCCTCTACTGCGATAGTGATTCGCCCTGAATTTAGTAGACAAATACACGAAAGCGTTTTTATCAGCCTTGCCAAGCCGGCGAGATAGCTGATGGCTATGGGGTGGTGACTTTAAATAAGTGTGGATAACGACCTGGTGACCGCAACATTACAAATCTGTAATCGAAGGAGTGCGCGATTGGGCTTCCTCAGATTACAAAATAGTCATTTGCCGCTAATCCTGCCGTCATCTCTAGGGGAAGAACATGGCCAAGCGCTAAAAACAAAAAGGCGAAAGGCGTCATTCGAGCACTGACCTGCCGTACATAAGGAGCATCATCATGAGCAAAAAGGCCGTTTTTTCGCTGACAGCCCTTTCACTGGCATTGGGCAGCGCCCCGGTCTTTGCCCAATCGGAAACAGCCGAGGGCTTCATCGAAGGCAGCACGCTATCGCTGATAAATCGCAACTTCTATTTCAATCGGGATTTTCGCGACGGTGAGAGTGCCGCCGGCAATGGCTACTCCGAGGAATGGGCCCACGGATTGATGGCCTTCTTCGAGTCCGGATATACCCAAGGCTCGGTAGAGATTGGCTTCGACGCTTTCGCCATGCTCGGCCTCAAGCTCGACTCCGGTTCGGGGCGCTCCGGTGTGGGCGGCAGCATCGACCTGCTTCCCCACGACAGCGCTGGCGATCCTGAGGATGACTTCACACGGGTGGGGGGCGCGGTGAAAGCACGCTTGCTGGACACCGAGATCAAGGCCGGCGATGTATTTCCCACTACACCTGTCGTGCACTTCGGCGACTCTCGGCTGCTGCCGGAGTCTTTCAAGGGTGTCACCGTTGTGAACAACTCGCTGGACGACCTCACCCTTCAGGGAGGCCGCTTGCACGCGATGAGCCAGCCCAACACCAGTAACATGAACGAAGACTTCGTCACCTTCTACGGCGGGGGCGTAGACGCGCCTTGGCTCGGCTACGCAGGCGGTGACTACAGCGTGAATGAAAATATCAGTCTTAGCCTGTACACCAGCCGCCTCAAAGATGCCTGGAACCAGCATTACTTCGGTGCGTCGGCCACCTATCCGCTCTCCGATATCGTCGCGCTGCTGGCCAGCTTCAACTATTACAAGGCAACCGACGAAGGCCGTGAGTTGCTGGGCGAGTTCAACAACAACATCTGGAGCTCCAGCCTGGGTGTCGCCTTCGGCGCGCACACCGTCACGGCGTCGTATCAGCGAAACAACGGTAACAACGACTTTGACTACTTGCGCCAGGCGGACTCGATCTACCTGAACAACTCCATTCAGTACAGTGATTTCAACTCACCTAAAGAGCAGTCCTGGATGCTGCGCTACGACCTGAACATGGCGGAGTACGGCATACCCGGGCTTACTTTCATGACCCGCTACGCCCGCGGTTGGGGCGCCGATTACAGCAACGCGAACGAGGTGTACATGCGCCAAGACGATAACGGTGCGCCGCTGACGGGACAGAACCGCTGGGAACGCGACGTCGAAGCCCGCTACGTTGTACAGACTGGCTCTCTCAAGGATTTGTCTCTGCGGGTGCGCCAGGCTACCACGCGGGCGACTGCTTTCGAGTCCGACCTCGATGAGGTCCGATTCATCGCCGAGTACCCTCTCTCGATCTTGTGAAACACCATGAGCAACACCACATCTTCTTTAGTTTTGCTCCCTTGGTTTGAAGATGTGTTTCAGGCGCCCATCAGGGCGCCTTTTTTCGTTTGGTGCACCCGCTCGCGCTGCGGGTCAACCAAATGACCGGTAGATTACAAATTCGCAAGATAGCCCTCACAGGGCTTTTACCGCGTTAAAGTGCTTCCCGCTTCCCTGGGCAGATCTTTTCGCCTCTGCCTTTCACGCTAGAGCCAAGCCGCTTTCGTCTTGACCTAGTTACTACATGGATTTTTTTGGTTCCGCTTACCGCGCACCTCCTTGCCGAGTTACCTCAAAACATGCGCATCCTGGTTGTCGAAGACGAGATCAACGCTGCGGAATACTTGCAGCAGGGTCTTATCGAATGTGGTTACTTGGTCGATTGCGTAAGTGATGGCCTCGATGGGTTTCACCTGGCACTGCAGAACGACTATGACATCGTGCTGCTAGATGTGAATCTGCCAACCATGGATGGGTGGGAGGTTCTCGAACTCATCAGGCGGCGTAAGCAGACACGCGTCATCATGCTGACTGCCAATGGCCGCTTAGAGCAAAAAGTCCGCGGCTTGGAATCGGGCGCCGACGACTATCTGGTCAAGCCGTTCCAGTTCCCCGAGCTGCTTGCCCGTATCCGGACACTGTTGCGGCGAGGCGAGGCAGTCACACTTCCGAGCAACCTGCGTGTAGCCGACCTCGAACTGGACCCGGCCCGGCATAGGGCTTACCGGAGCGGTCAGCGTATCGACCTCACCAGCAAAGAATTTGCGTTATTGCATCTGCTCATGCGCCGGACTGGCGAAGTCCTCACGCGTACGGAAATAACTGCCATGGTGTGGGACATCAATTTCGACTGCGATACCAATGTGGTGGATGTTGCGATTCGTCGCCTGCGGATGAAAGTGGACGAACCCTTCGGCGATCGCCTGATACACACCATCCGGGGTGTGGGCTACGTGCTGGAGGCGCGGCCTTGAAGCCACTCAGCCTCGCATCGCGTCTCGCGCTTCAAATCACACTGACCGGCGCCGCTTTGGTCGCGCTGCTGATTGCACTGAGCTACTGGGTACTGGTGCGCCAACTGGAACTGCGCGCCCAGGAGGAAGTGACGGCCAAGCTCTCTCAGATCGATCATGGACTCCTCGAAGACACCAAAGCCCGTATGGGCCGCTCCTGGCAACACGCATTGAGCGATACCGTACTCGGCCATGACAACCTTTCGATTACGGTCATCGGCGATACAGCGAAATCACCCATTTTCAGTATCGGCCGATTCGCCAATGCGCCGCAGCAGCTGGATCTCGTGAGCAGGGACGGCGACTATCTTGGCTGGACAACGAAAGATGGCGTGCAGATGCTAACCGGGCGCAAGCAAATCCAAGTCCCGGGACTGGCTCCAATGACGCTTTTACTTTCGCAAGATCGCAGTGCCGATCAACGGCTGGTGGCTGCATTCCTGCGCTCGGCCTTAGTGACCGTGCCGATGCTACTGATATTGATCGGATTGGCTGGATGGCTAATCGCCCAAAATGGCTTGCGGCCGCTTCGCAAGTTCCGGGCCTTGGCGACTAAGGTATCTACACAGGATCTATCACCTCGAATCCGCACCGATCGGCTTCCGCAAGAGCTCCAGGCATTGGCGCACAGCCTCAACGTAATGCTTCATCGACTCGATGACGGCGTTCAGCAACTGTCACAATTCTCGGACGATGTGGCTCATGAGTTAAAAACTCCGCTGAACAACCTGATAGGCAAGGCGCAGGTGACTTTGGTGCGTGAGCGAAGCAAGGAGCATTATCGGGAGGTGATCGAGTCGTCGGTTGAAGAACTCGAACGCATGGATCGAATCGTGTCAGACATGCTGTTTCTCGCCCAGGCCAGCCACGCCAGCCCAGCACTGAAGCTCGAACAATTATCTTTAGGAAGCGAGGCGAGGCGCGTATGTGAATACTTCGAAGTCCTTGCCGAAGAAGCGGGAGTCGCTACGACAGTAACGGGCGATGCCATGATTTTGGGAAATCGACTTATGGTCCAGCGGGCCATTTCCAACCTGCTATCCAACGCGCTGCGGCATTCAAATACTGGCAGTACGGTCGAACTTAAGATCCTTGAGGAGGACGTAGACATCGTCTCGCTGGCTGTCACCAATCATGGCGCGACTATCGAATCGGATCATCTCCCACATCTGTTCGACCGCTTTTACCGCGTTAACGGCATACAACCTCGCGGGGCAGGATTGGGGCTAGCGATTGTCCGCTCAGTGATGAACCTCCACAAAGGCCACGTGGCCGTCGCCAGCAAAGACGGTCGGACCACGTTTGAACTCACGTTTCCTCGGCAGGCCTGACTCAAAGTGATACCGCACGGAGACAGCCATCACTACGAAGGGGCAAAAACCACAGGGACAAACAACCATTTCGAGGGCATGCGCGTTGGCCGGGTAACCAGGCCCGCAAGCCCCAACGCCGTTCATTTAATGCATGCGTCCTCGCTAATTCCGGCGAGAATGCCGCAAGCCTCAACTTCCCGCCCATCGTTGCAATTAGCCCGCAGTGAAACGAGTTGTCGTTCGAGTGATTGCAGAGCGGTTATCTGGGATCTGACTTGAGAAATGTGATCATCGAGTAAGGCATTGACGGCCGTACAAGGCTGGCGAGGGTCATCCTGGTAGCTTTGGAGTGCGTGAATCTCTGGAAGTGACAGATTCAAGATTCGGCAGCGCCGGATGAAAGCTAGCCGCTCGCCATGCTTCTCGGTGTAGACACGATAGCCGTTCGCCTGGCGATCAGGCGGTGGCAACAAGCCCTGCTGCTCATAGAAGCGGATCGTCTGTGTATCAATCCCTATTAGCCTTGCTAACTGACCAATGCGCATCGTGTGAATCCTCATCGGCTCTGCGTTATTGACCTTATAGTAGCTATAAGGCTTTTAATGATCCCATCTTCGATTTCAAGTGGAGCCGTATCATGAGCAAGTCCGATGGTCCCTGCGGCTGCGATGCGACACCAGCCGCTGATGCCGATATGCAAAACCCTTCCGATACGACGGGGCAATGGGTCAGTGTTTACGCCGTGCCCAAGATGGATTGTCCATCAGAAGAGCGAATGATCCGCTTGGCGCTGAATGGTTTGGACGGAGTTCGGAAGCTGACTTTTGATCTGTCGGACCGTCGGTTAGATGTCATGCATGACAGTGCCGTTGAGCCCATAACCAAAAAGCTGGCGACGTTAGGGCTAGGCGCCACTCTTCAGAAAACGGGTTCTACCCCGTTAGTACGGACACTTTCGAGTAAGCTCATGTCGAGCTGAAGGAGTGTTCATGAAGCGCAAGAAATACAGCCCCGAATTCAAGCGGGAAGCCATCGAGCTGGTTCGTCGTTCAGGGGCGAGCTGCCGGCAGGTAGCCCTGGAGATTGGCGTTGCCCCCAACCTGCTCACACGCTGGGTGCGGGAGGCGCAACCAGGCACTGAGAAAGCCTTCCCTGGAACGGGAAGCCCGCGGGATGAGGAGCTTGCCCGCCTCAAGCGCGAGTTGGCCCGGGTCACCAAGGAACGTGATTTTTTAAGAGACGCGGCAGCGTACTTTGCCAAGGAGTCATCGAGCGGTACACGGTGATCCAGCGCTGCCGCAACGAGTACCCGGTACGACTGATGTGCCGTTGCCTGAAGGTTTCTGCCAGTGGCTACTACGCCTGGCAGGATCGCGATCCAAGCTCACGTGCTCAAGAGAATGCGCGCCTGGTGAGGCGCATTCGGGAGATTCACGAAGACAGCCGTGGTGTGATCGGAGCGCCACGCATGCACGAGGATCTGCGCGACGAGGGCGAAACCGTCAGCCTGAATCGCGTTGCTCGCCTGATGGCGGCTGAGCGGATTCAAGGCTGGCCACGCCGGAAACGACGTGGCTTTGGAAGAGCCGCCAGCGGTCGTCCAGCAGGCGTGAAAAACCTGCTGGAGCGCGACTTCAGCGCGCCGGAACCGGAGCGCAAGTGGGTCACGGACATCACGGAGATAGCCACGCTGGAAGGCAAACTCTTCCTATGCGTGGTGCTCGACTTGTACAGCAAGCTGGTGATCGGTTGGTCGATGCATCACCGACAGGATCGGCAGATGGTGATTCGAGCAGTGGAGATGGCGGTCTGGCAGCGCCAGGGTCACTGGTCAGTGATCCTGCATTCGGATCGCGGCAGCCAATTCACCAGTGCTGACTACCAGCGCTTTCTGAATCGCAACACGCTGGTCTGCAGCATGAGTGCCGTCGGTCATTGCGGCGACAACGCTGCTTGTGAGGGTTTCTTCGGTCAGCTGAAAAGGGAGCGCGTTTCCCATCAGTCGTATCGAACACGTGACGAAGCTCGGGCGGATTTATTCGACTACATCGAGCGGTTTCATAACCCACGAATGCGTCGTAGAGTCGCCCGGCAAGATTTGAAGTTTTCAGCCTTTTCAAAACCGTCCGTGGAAATGGGGTAGAACCCGAGCACGTCGGTCCGGCGGGCCGCTAGCACCACGTCGCCTTGCAGAGCGGCAAGCTTGAGCGCCACGCCGCGGCCGAAGCCACTGGAGGCACCAGTGATGACAAAGGTTTTGCGAGCAACGCTTGGCTGGTCGCTTGGTTTCAGGCGCGGGGAAACGGCGCAGCCACTGAGTTGCAGAACGGCGAGCAGTACTAGCAGCAAAGCCAATCGCTGCGATGGGAATATTCGCAAAACCATTTTCGTTTTCTCCCAGCAAAATAAGGTCGCATGGCCCGCTTGGTTGTTGTTGGACCGCCTTTTTGCCAGGAGCTTTCATGCTAATTCACTCAATTAGTTTTCAGCGCTCAATCGGGAGACAGTGGCAAGAGAATAGACCGTTACGGTGGCGATCATCGGTGGCTAAGTAAGAGTTGCTAGCGCGTAACTATCGTATTTCGCTTTGGAATGAAATGCTGCTGGACAGGGATTGATTCGCTCTTGGCAGTTGCGGGTATCGTACGCACTTTTTCGATATGTCATGGAGGCGCGAACATTAAGCGCACCATGGCTTTTCTTATTCTTCGAGGGGCTCTGACACTCCCAATTTAGTAGTGCCAGAGCAGTGAGTTACGGATGTTATCCTGCCATACGCTCACATTCCTCAGCGCAGTTCATGCACGCCTTCGCACACTCTTGGCAATGATCCATTTCATGCTTCGCGCATTCCTCTCCGCATGCACGGCAGATCTTGGCGCAAAGGGCGCAGAACTTCTTAGCATATTCACTTTCGCGGCTCATCAGTGTGGCAGCCAACCTGCAAATGTCCGCGCAGTCGCGGTCAAGCTCGATGCAGCGAGCCATCATTTTTACATCATCCTCGCGTAGGCAAGCAGAGGCGCACATTTCGCACACTAGGGCACAGTTCGAACAAGCTTGGATACAGGATGCGAACATTGAGTTTGTCATTTACGTTCTCCAGGGTTCGATAGTTGTATTTCGTCGTTTGGTTACTGGCCGATATGGCTCATCAGCCTGTTAGCAGACACTGAATTACGACACGCTCCTACCGAGCCCGTTTCGAAAAACCTCATTACAATGTTGTAAGGTAAGTCCAACCGCACCGGGGATCTGCGGGCGCAGTTGGTGGCGATGTGGCCGTCAGATTGCCTGTACGGCTTCGCTAGTCTGTTCGAGATGATTGAGTTGAAAATGAGGGAGCTCCCTGTCGCCACGACTGGGAGCATTCGTTGGGGAACGGCCGGAGCGCAAGCCGCTTAACTAGGTAAGTTACTGGCCTTGCGGCCTAACTTTTAGGAAGGAAGCAATTGCAAAGCCCTCCGGTACCGTTGCGTCGACTAGGATGGCCTAGGGCCGATCCTCTGCTTGCTGAACCGCCTTTCTTAGAGCCTCGATCAGAACCGCATAGGCACACATATACCGGATGTTAGTGCTCGTGTTGCTTCCCGTCTGCGTGCACATGGTTTTTTGAAGGGGATTTGCCTTCCGCATCGGCACTGTCACTGCCATTGCTGTGCTCAACCGCCTGGGGCTCCTCGGACGCATGATGGTCATCGCTTTCGTTATTACCATGATGACCGGAGCCTGATTGGCCGGATGCTCCACCTGTGCTGCTGGAGCCATGGTGATCCGAGCCGCCACTGTCGCCCTGATGGTGGTCGCCCGAGGCCATCTCGCCGTGTTGCTCACTATGCCCAGCTGGGGTCTCCCCACCACCATGCTGGTGACCACCGCTAGACGCAACGAGTGCTCGATACGCTCCTTCATCTAACTCAGGAAGCTTCTGCAGAAAAGCCACCATTCCCCAGATGTACGGGTCAGCCATGCTTTTACCCCACGCGGGCATCCCAGTGGCCTTAATGCCATGCTTGATGACCCAAAATGTTTTTGCTGGGTCATCGTATGGCCCCGCTTCAGCCAGGCTGGGTGGAGCGGGATAAAGGCCATTGCTTAGCTCGGTCTCAGCCATGCCTGGCGCCAAATGACAACCCACACACATCGAGTCGTAGTTCCCCGCCCCGGCGCGGATTTGGTCTTCATCGTCGAGAGATGGCACGACTATGTCTTCGGAGCGAACCTCAATCGAGCGATTGCGAGCAGTTTCCAGGAATGCGTGCACGACTCCCGTATGAGGATCATCCGCGGCAACGTTTATTAGTCCCGAGAAAACAACACCGGCCACCACCAACAGGCCTAGTGCGCAGAAGGCAGCGAAGCTAATAATTATTCTTTTCATCTAGGGTCCTTAAAACCAAAGCCTGATGCCAGCAACGAACCGCGCCTCATCTACGTCTTCGCCTTCATCTCTCGCCATATCGGCGGTATTACCGTATGCCCGGCTCCACGTGACGCCGATGTACGGTGCGAACTCACGAACGATTTCGTATCGGAGGCGGAGCCCCACCTCTGTGTTTGCGAGACCAGCGCCTACTCCGCGCGCAGGATCGTCCTTGCCATAGAAATTGAGCTCGGCAGTCGGTTGGAGGATCAGCCGGTTAGTGAGGAGAATGTCGTACTCGCCTTCAAAACGTGCTGCTGTCTGCCCACCTTCACCGACGAAGGCGGTGGCTTCCGCCTCAAAGTTATACAGAGCCATCCCCTGGACGCCTAAAGCCGCCCACGTCTGCGGCGACTCGGGCTTAAAGTCCTGGCGAACACCTGCTACCACATCCCACCAGGGGCTGATGGCACGCCCGTAGAGCGCCTGAATTTCCGCATCTTCAGTAACGCCATTCGTTCGCTCACCTTCCGAGCGAAACCAGAACCGATTGATATCGCCACCAACCCAGGCAGTAGCTTCCCAACTGAGGGTGCTACCTTCATTTGCGTTCTGGTACTCAAGTTGATCTAGCAGAAGGAACCAGGCCAGATACTTGTCATGGACTGTATGACCTTGAAGACCAGGGAAAGCCGCTTCTCTATCCGCATCGGTCAATACTGGAATGAACGAGGGATGAACCATGCCGGGCATTTCGAGCGTATCGTCATGCTTCATTTGGCCATGGTTCATCGTGCTATGGTCCATCGCACCATGACCCATCGCAGAATGGTCCGTTTGCCCACCGGAGCCATGATTCTTAGCTGCGGGCTTCGCTGAAGATGCAGGGGCTTGAGCTGCCTCAGCAGGAGGGGTTTGATGCATCGAATGATCCATCATCTCGGCAGCGTTGGCTGTCCCTCCAGCCGCTGCGCTCAACGAAACTCCGAGCGCAATCAGAGCAAAGCGAGAAGGTCTAGTGGTCATGGTGCGAATCCACCTCAGTATCAGTGGCCTTGGGGTCATGATCCATCTTGCCGTGCTCCATTTCTCCATGGTCCATCGAGCCATGATCCATGTCGTCGTGGTTCATTTTTGAGTTAGAGGTGCCTTGTGTCTGAGATGCCGGCTTGTTGCCTGGATTCTGCGATGAAGCCGATGATTGCTTGTGCTGATCATGCTTTTGCTCTGCAAACGCAGCTGACATATTCATTACGCCCAGCAGACTGAACATTAACGCGCTGCCGATAAGAGTTTTACGCTTCGTAAAATTTCCCATATAAAGTTCCTCTTACTCGTCCACTCGGACTTCACGAAACATGCCCATTTCCATGTGAAGCAGTAGGTGACAGTGATAAGCCCAACGCCCGAGCGCATCGGCTGTCACGCGGTAGCTGCGCTTCGAACCTGGAGGCATGTCGATCGTGTGCTTGCGAACCATGAACTTTCCATTCTCATCTTCAAGATCGCTCCACATACCATGCAGATGAATCGGATGGGTCATCATGGTGTCGTTGACCAAAGTGATGCGTACCCGCTCGCCATATTTGAGCCGCAGGGGCTCCGAATCAGAGAACTCTATACCGTCAAATGACCAGGAGAACTTCTCCATGTGGCCGGTGAGATGGAGTTCGATCGTCCGACTGGGCTCACGGCCGTCCGGATCGGGGAAAGTGCTTCTCAAGTCGCTATAGGTCAGGACTCGGCGGCCGTTGTCTCGTAAGCCAATACCGGGATCGTTCAGCCTATGAGTTGGGCTCATGGTCTGCATGTCCACCAGTGGGTTATTGGACTCTGAGGGCGGGTGCGATTGCATACCTGCGCTCATCCCAGCCATTCCAGAGTGGTCCATCCCGGACATCCCACCCATTTTGCTGTGATCCATGCCGGCCATTGCGCCCATGTCGCCCATCCCTTGCATGTCACCGTGGTTCATGCCGGACATGTTGCTATGGTCCATCGCGCCCATGTCGCCGCCATGGTCCATGCCCGCCATACCGCCCATGCTGCCGTGATCCATCCCCATGTCGTCCATGGTGATTAGTGGTCGAGGATCGGTTTCTGGAACAGGAGCGCTCAGCCCTTCGGCAACCGCTAGCGTGCCACGGGCGTATCCTGTGCGATCCATCGATTGGGCGAAGATCGTGTAAGCCTCCTCGGTCGCAGGCTCGACAATCACATCGTAGGTTTCTGCCACGGCAATGCGGAATTCGTCGACGCTAACTGGGTTGACGTATTGGCCATCGGCTGCGACTACAGTCATCTTCAGCCCTGGAATGCGGACATCGAAATAGCTCATGGCCGAGCCGTTGATGAACCGCAGACGAAGCTTCTCGCCGGGCTTAAAGATGCCGGTCCAGTTCCCGTCGGGTGCTTGGCCGTTCATTAGATAGGTATAGGTGTAGCCGCTTACGTCGGCGAGGTCGGTGGGACTCATTTTCATCTGAGCCCACATTTTCCGATTCGCAATCGTAGCGGCCCAGCCGTCTTCGCTCACATCGTTAATGAAGTCTCCGACAGTGCGCTTGTGGAAGTTGTAATAATCGGACTGCTTCTTGAGCTTAGAAAGGATTCGAGCGGGATCCTCATCGGACCAATCAGTCAACATCACCACATAGTCGCGGTCATAGCTGAACGGTTCGGGATCCTTCGCATCGATGACCAAGGGACCATAGACACCAAGCTGCTCTTGTAGGCCTGAATGACTGTGGTACCAATAGGTACCGTTCTGTTTAACCTGAAACTTGTAGACATACATGCCATCGGGAGCGATGCCGTGGAAGCTCAATCCAGGCACGCCATCCATGTTGGCCGGCAGGATCATGCCGTGCCAGTGAATCGATGTATCTTCGCTCAACTTATTTCTGACTCGCAGCGTGACGGTATCCCCTTCACGCCAACGTAGAAGCGGCCCTGGGATGGTCCCATTGATAGTCATCGCTGTCCGGGCCGCGCCGGTGATATTGACCGGCGTCTCCCCAATCAGCAGATCGAACTCCGTGCCACTTAGTACGCTGGGCTGGCCTGGGCTAGTCACTGCCCAGACCGGAGCTCGCCACAAGCCAAGACCGCCAAGGATGCCTGCGGCAGTCAAGCCTTTAACAAAGGTTCGCCTAGAGGTTTTACGTTGCATGTGTAGGTTCCAATCAAACTAAGGAGCCAAGCCGAAACCAGCCGTAAGGTTGGTGTTGCCAGCGTTAATTGATCTTAGAAACTCGCGCACGGTCTGTCTTATCAAGCGACTCGCCTTTAATCGTAAATATGGCATGCCTAAGAAAGACGCGGGATTACATTTTTGTAAGCTTAAAGCGCTTCAGAAATCGCCCAAAAAATCGCCTGTGAGCATGTCAATCTCCAGGTGGAAGCTGCGCAATGGCTTTTGATTTCCGTGCAAGGATCCGGTTGCAACGATACTCAAGGTGCATGGTCACAGTTGCGTAAGGTTTCGCTTCAGCAATTAGCGTGGGCGTGCTTCGCTGAAGTTGCTTTTGAGGCTACCTCCTGGGCTTGGTCCTTCTGGTCAGCCTGATAACTAGCGATCGCTATTTGGCGAGCCTGCTCCATACGAGCAAAGGTACGATCACCACCACCTTCTGCCATTGCATAGGAAGAGCTTGCTGCGATGGCGAGCAGTACAGAAACGGATCTGAAGAATTTCATTACTTGTTACCTCGTTCGAAGACATGGGAGACCCAGCGCAGCTCCATAAATAGGGGCTTTGGCTTGGTCCTGTGTCTAAGCTAACCGAGCGTTCCTGTCAGAAGCCTGATTTAGACATTACGGTTTCGTCAGTAATGCATAAAAGCAGTGAGCCCAAGCGAAAGCGCAGGTAGCGTGCATGGTGCCTTTTCGTTCAGGCAAATAGGTCTTGTTTCCAGCGGGCAAAAAAAGGGCGCCATCTAGGCGCCGATAGGCCAAAGGAGCATGGAAAAGGCCAAAAAGCAGAGTGTGGGAGCAACTGCTGATGTAGACGTTAACGCTACAAGCTGTCAGACAGATGATGCGAGCATTACGTTTCTGTAAGGTACTGGCTGCACGCCCTGACAATCGGCACACTGCTCCAAATGCCGGAGGGAATACTTTCATGAAGCTTCTTGTTGCTGAAGACGAGCCGAAAACAGGCACCTACCTACAGCAGGGGCTTTCAGAGGCAGGCTTCACAGTCGATAGAGTTGAAAACGGGACCGATGCTGCTCAGCACGCGCTTCATACCACATACGACTTGCTCATCTTAGACGTGATGATGCCTGGCCTGGATGGGTGGCAGGTTTTACAGAAAGTCCGCGCTGCTGGTAATGAGGTTCCCGTGCTCTTTCTCACCGCCCGAGACGGGGTTCAGGATCGAGTAAAGGGATTGGAGTTGGGCGCTGATGATTATCTCATCAAGCCGTTCGCCTTCTCCGAATTGCTAGCCAGGATCCGTACGTTGCTTCGCCGCGGCAATAATGTCCCCAACCAAACAATACTCAAACTCCTCGACCTTGAGGTCGATCTGCTCAGGCGTCGAGTTACGCGATCGGGGAAACGAATAGACCTAACTGCAAAGGAATTCGCACTTCTTGAGCTATTACTTCGGCGTCGCGGGGAAGTGCTCTCAAAGTCCCTTATCGCCTCCCAAGTATGGGACATGAATTTCGACAGCGATACCAATGTGATTGAGGTGGCGGTACGACGGCTGAGAGCAAAAATCGATGATGAGTTCGAACCTAAGCTCATACAAACCGCGCGTGGGATGGGCTATTTGATCGACGCGCCAGACCCCTAGAGCGAAATGCTCGGCATTTCACGCGATGGGCCAAGCTACCGGTACCGATGCGGTTAAGGCGAGCCACCGAGCAAGGAGCGGTGCCGAACCTCAGTTCTCCGAGCTGGATTTCTTCAGCTGTGGCACGAAGAAGATGGGTCTCTGCGGGGGAGCTATCAGAATATCACTGGATTTGATGCTAGTGCCCTTGCGACGCCTGGTCTTGCCATCCTTACCGACCGCCAGCAAATCACCGGTCGCAACAGCGATATCGAGCGCCTGCTTTACGCGAAACTCGTCAGCCATGGTGTAGTTGGTCAATCCGCTCATCAGGCCCAAAAAAGGTTGCCGTTCTACCTCGTAGACCTGGTTGGGCAAGAGCTCTGAAAGTTCTCCTCGGACGCGGTCATCGGTGGCATCGTCGAAGTGATGCTCATCCAACAGCAAATCGTGTTTGCATGATGGCGAGCGTTATGAGGTGCATCTCTGTGAGGCCTGCTTTTTCCGAGCGCTGAGTGGTCTCCGCCGCGAGCGTATGGTCAACACCATGTTCGACGAGAATCCCGATAGGACTGGCGATGAGTTCGGCCTTGTGCAGCGGAGCGAATTCTGGAAAGACAACTGAGCTCGGTTCAGATGGGACTATGGATACGGGTAGGAAGTGGGGCGTTAGCCTCGCAGATGTAATGCAGCAGAGAAGATCACGTGTTTACTAATTCGACTGCCGAGAGACTGACACGCTGAGGTTGAGTACGTGCGATCTCCCTCCACTCGGTACTGGTGCCCAAGCTCGCTACCTTGTGCATCACGAATTGAAAGGATCTCCAGTAACGGCTCCATCAACCAGCGACCCACCTCGTTCATATGCCCGGGACTCACAAGATACGCCTGCTCCAGCCAGGCGTGCTCGGTCTGCGCAGCTATGACCTGTTCCAGCAATGGAACCGACGGAACCATTAGCATGCTTCGAAAGGCCGCGTTTCCATCGTCCTCAACGATCTGCAGGTAGAACCAGGGCCAGGTCATCTCTAGCTCGACATATGACCAGAACTGCACGCCATCTGGCGCTGTTGAGAGCCCAGGAAGCAGTTCCGCATTCCGACTGGTTTTGAACACGCGCCAATCTCCTAATGATAATTGTACTTGATTGATGAACAATATATTTTGTAGTCATATATTGTTCAATCGCGCTTCATCGTTCCATTTTGCGGAGCAGCAAAATGGAAGTCCGGGATTCGTTCGGGAAAGCGTTGAGGCTCGTGCGGCAGCGTAGGGGGCTGGCACAGGAAGATTTCTCGCTCGTTAGCAGTCGTACCTTCGTCAGCATGCTGGAGCGCGGGGCAACGAGCCCGACTCTCGAAAAGCTCGATAGCCTCTGCACGGTGCTCGACACTCACCCTGTCACCCTCTTGGCCCTGACCTACTTGCTTGGATCCGAAGCTCCTGAAAGTTTTGAGCAGCTCCTGGAGAAGGTTGGTGAGGAGTTGAGAGCTCTAGTCGAACCTGACTGATTACTCAGCGAGGCTGTGTGAGGGGCCGGTTCCGTGGCCGCACAGTGAGTGTTGATCTTGCTGTCCCTCTGTCCCCAGTGGCTGGCCTGGAGGTCCTGTTTTTGGCAGGGCTTATAGTTTTTGTGGGCGTCAGAAAATATGTGGATTCTGACTTTTTGGGGCTCATATGTCCGTCGCGCAAGCTATTTTAAATCGAGTCAAGCACATGCCAAAGGGGAGGCCATTTGCCGGCGCGGTGTTCGCGCAGGTCGGTTCCCGTGCGTCGATTAATAAAGCGCTTTCTAGGCTGGTGCAATCAGGCACGCTGGAGCGAGTCGCTCGCGGTGTCTACATGCGCCCCAAAATGAGCAAGTACACCGGCAGGGTGGTGCGCCCGAGTCCGCTGGCTGTCGTGGAGGTCATCACGAAGGCGAACGGCGAGACGATCCAGATACACGGCGCGGAGGCTGTTCGGAGGTTGGGCCTCAGCACACAGATGCAGGTGTTGCCGACCTTTTACACCAGCGGATCTACTCGCGAGATCAAGGTTGGCAATGCGGTGGTTCGCCTCCGCCACGTATCCAAGGACCGCTTGCAGCACGCCGGCACGACGGTAGGTGTGGCGCTTACTGCTCTCTACTACATCGGGAAAGAAGGGCTGTCCGCTAATGTGGTTTCCAAGATTGTTAGTGCGCTGAGCGGCGAAGAGCTGATGAAGCTCCGGGCCTGCAAGATGCCGGAGTGGATGCGGTCGGCATTGCGCTTTGCTGCCAAGGAGATTGAGTAGTGCGCAATAGCACCTACCCGACTCCACCTACTGGCAGCTACCAAAGCCTGAGGCGAGACGTGGCTGGCTTTTCTGACAAGACAATGCGACTTCCTGCGCATTTAGCAAAACATGGAATTCGTCGAATATCACCAGGCCGACGCCCTCGAGCGCCGGATCGTCCTGCAGACGGCGGGCGAGGATCCCCTCGGTCACCACCTCGATGCGCGTCTGCGGTCCGACACGACTGTCCAGGCGGATGCGATAGCCCACCGTCTGCCCGACTCTCTCGCCCAGCTCATCGGCCATCCGCTCGGCAGCGGCGCGAGCGGCCAGACGCCTGGGTTCGAGCACGATGATGCGCTGCCCCGCCAGCCAGGATTCGTCGAGCAATGCGAGCGGTACGCGGGTGGTCTTGCCGGCGCCGGGCGGCGCTTCGAGAACCGCCTCGTCACGCGCATGCAACGCGCGGCGCAGGGCCGGCAGGGCTTCGTCGATGGGCAGTGAGATCATGGGCTACTCCGCTTCAGGCCGCGATTATAGGCAGCCCGGCGGCGGCAGTGGGCGTCGAGCGCGGCAACGAACAGGTCGCCACGGATCGCGGTCTGATGTCGAGAAAACATCATCGCTCCCTTGTATAGTTGCGCCACTATTTCCGGAGGTACGCATGGTTACCCGATCGCTTCCCCGCTCCCGTCTGCTTGGCGGCCTGCTCACCCTCACGCTGGTCACCCAGCTGTCGGCCTGCGGCACGCTGTTCTACCCGGACCGCCGTGGCCAGATCGAAGGCCGTATCGACCCGGCCATCGCCGTGCTCGACGCGGTCGGCCTGCTGTTCTACGTGATTCCCGGGCTGATCGCCTTTGGCATCGACTTCGCCACGGGCGCCATCTACCTGCCGGGCGACGAGTACTCGGTGGCTCCGCAAAAGCTGCAGGAAGCCATCGGCGCCGACGGCCAGATCGACCAGGCTCGCCTGAAGGCCATCATCGAGGCCGAAACCGGCCGCAGCCTGCCGCTGGACGACCCGCGCCTGATTCGCCACCAGGGCAGCCTGGACCAGCTCGCGGCGTTCGGCCTGCGGCCGGCGGCGTGAGCGGCCGATGAGCGTCAGCGCAGAGCACGCCCGCCTGCTGCGTCGCGCGTCCGGCGCAGCGCTGGCCGTCGCGCTGTTCCTGGCCCTTAGCAAGGCGGTCGCCTGGTGGCTGAGCGGCTCGGTCAGCCTGCTCGCCGGGCTCACCGACTCGCTGCTCGATGGCGCCGCCTCGCTGATCAACCTGCTCGCCGTGCATTACTCGCTGCGCCCGGCTGACGACGATCATCGCTATGGCCACGGCAAGGCCGAAGCGCTGGCGGGCCTCGGCCAGGCCGCGTTCATCGGCGTCAGCGCCCTGCTCGTGGGGGCGCAAGGGGTCGATCGGCTGCTGCATCCGCAGCCGCTGGGCGCGCCCCTGGTGGGCATCGTGGTGATCATCGTCTCCCTGCTGCTGACCGCGGCGCTGCTGGCCTACCAACGACACGTGGTCAGGCTCACCGGCTCGACCGCGATTCGCGCCGACTCGCTGCACTATCGCTCCGACCTGCTGCTCAACCTCAGCATCCTGCTGGCGCTGGTGTTGGCCAGCTACGGCTGGGCGCGGCTGGATGCAGTCTTCGGCATCGCCATCGCCTTCTACATTCTCTGGAGCGCGGCGAGCATCCTGCGCGAGGCGGCAGCGGTGCTGATGGATACCGAGCTCTCGCCGGAAATCGGCGAAGACATGCAGCGCCTGGCCCGCACCGTGCCCGGCGTGCTCGGCTGCCACGACCTGCGCACGCGGATATCGGGCACACGCTGGTTCGTCCAGTTGCACCTGGAGCTGCCCGGCGAACTGTCGCTGTCGCGCGCGCATGCGCTGTGTGACGAGGTGGAGGCGGCGATCAAGGCGCACTACCCACGCGCCGAGGTGCTGGTACACGCCGACCCGCAGGAAGTGGTGAAGAAAGCCTGAGCGAAGGGCCGCGTCAGCTCGACATGTTGCGTGCGTAGAAGATCTCCAGCATCTCGTGGCGCAGTCGCGCTTCGACCTGCTGGCGCTGCGGCGGCGAGAGGTTGCGCGTGGCATCGCCGAACAGGTAGTTCTCCGGCGCGAAGTCCTTGAGCAGCATCTTGGTGTGGAACAGGTTCTCCTGATACACGTTGACGTCAGTCATCTGGTACGCCGCGCGAGTGTCGTCGGAGAGGTAGTTCTGGATCGAATTGATCTCGTGGTCGATGAAGTGCTTCCTGCCTTCGACATCGCGGGTGAACCCGCGTATCCGGTAGTCGACGGTGACGATGTCCGAATCGAACTGATGAATCAGGTAGTTCAGCGCCTTGAGCGGTGAGATCACCCCACAGGTCGAGACGTCGATGTCGACCCTGAAGGTGGCGATACCGTCGTCCGGATGGATTTCCGGGTAGGTATGCACGGTGATGTGGCTCTTGTCGAGGTGCGCAACGACGGTATCCGGCAGCGGCCCGGGCGACTCCTCGATCTGGCTGTCGGTCGGCGTCACCGGCTGCTCGGAGATCAGCATGGTCACGCTGGCGCCTTGTGGGTCGTAGTCCTGGCGGGCGATGTTGAGGATGTTCGCGCCGATGATGTCGACGACATCGCCGAGAATCTGCGTCAGGCGTTCGGCATCGTACTCTTCGTTGATGTACTGGACGTACGCCTGCTGGTCTTCCGGCGTCTGCGCATAGCAGATGTCGTAGATGTTGAAGCTCAAGGTCTTGGTCAGGTTGTTGAACCCGTGGAGCTTGAGTTTGCTTGTCGCCATTGAAGATCTCTCGCGTGCGGCCCTGCCCAGGTGCTGAGCATACCGGCAGACGAAACCCCGCCGCCCGGACGCCGGGCCTCTCTACGCGCGGAGGTTAGGCAATTGCGTGATCGACGTGATCGCCCGGGGCAACCGAGCGCACGCCATGCTGGGCGGCCGATGCGCTCACCAGCGGCTGTCGCCGACCGCCAAGCGCTTACTGCAGCTCGACGATCTCGTAGGAGTGGGTGATCTCGACGCCGGCGCGGCCCAGCATGATCGAGGCCGAGCAGTACTTCTCCGCCGACAGTTCCACGGCACGCTTGACCTGCGGCTCCTTCAGGGCGTGCCCCTTGACCACGAAGCGTAGGTGGATCTTGGTGAAGACCTTGGGGTCCTCGCTGGCACGCTCGGCCTCGACGAAGGCTTCGCAACTATCGACCGCCTGTCGGGACTTTTTCAGGATGCTCACCACATCGAAGTTGCTGCACCCGCCGAGGCCAAGCAACAGCATTTCCATGGGTCGTACCCCGAGATTACGCCCTCCGGCTTCGGGCGGCCCATCCATCACCACGACGTGCCCACTGCCCGATTCACCTAAAAACATGGCGCCATCGACCCATTGAATGCGCGCTTTCATCAACTGGCTCCACAATTTGAAAGGAGCAATAGCTTAACATGTGGACTTCTGCCGCTGCGGACAGCGGACCCGACCAAAGGTGCGTTGACCCACCGCAAAAATGTATCGCAGGTTATGTCTGACCGCTTACCCTCCGGGTTGGCTGGCCAAAAGAGCTGCGGACATGATGAATTCAAACAATAAGAACCAACATTTATCCAAGCATTATCCCGGGACTCAGAGCATGGTAGCTATCACACTCACACCCAAGGTAAAGAACATCGACAAGTTGCTGGCGCACTGCCACCGACGCCGTTACACGGCCAAGAGCACAATCATCTACCAAGGGGATCGTTGCGAGTCGCTGTTCTATATCGTCAAGGGTTCGGTCACCATCCTCATCGAAGACGATGACGGCCGCGAAATGATCATCGCCTATCTCAACGCCGGCGACTTCTTCGGCGAGATGGGCCTGTTCGAAAAGGAGGGCAGCGAGAAGGAACGCAGTGCCTGGGTTCGCGCCAAGACCGAATGCGAGGTGGCGGAACTCAGCTACACGAAGTTCCGCGAACTGACCCAGCAGGACCCGGAAATTCTCTATGCGCTGGGCAGCCAGATGGCCGATCGCCTGCGCGCCACCACGCGCAAGGTCGGCGACCTGGCGTTTCTCGACGTCACCGGCCGCGTCGCGCGCACCCTGCTCGACCTGTGCAAGCAACCTGACGCCATGACCCACCCCGACGGCATGCAGATCAAGATCACCCGCCAGGAGATCGGCCGTATCGTCGGTTGTTCGCGGGAGATGGTAGGCCGGGTACTCAAGAGCCTCGAGGCTCAGGGGCTGGTCTACGTGAAGGGCAAGACGATGGTGGTGTTCGGTACGCGCTGAGCGCGCCCGAGCAGGAAAAGGCCGGAGCCGCGGCGACGCGACTCCGGCCTTTTCGTTTCAGACGAAGGCCGACCCTACTGTGGATCGGCGGCTACCGTGCGCTGACGGCGCTCGGGAAAGAACAGGCGCTGCAACTCGGCGCCCGGCTGTTCCGCGCGCATGAAGGCCTCGCCGACGAGGAAGGCGTAGACCTGGTTGATTTCCATCAGCTCGACGTCGGCCCGATTGAGAATGCCGCTCTCGGTGACCACGATGCGGTCCTGCGGAATGCGCGGCAACAGGTCGAGCGTCGTTTCCAGGCTCACCTCGAAGGTGTGCAGGTTGCGGTTGTTGATCCCCAACAGCGGCGTCTCCAGCTTCAGCGCCCGCTCAAGCTCGCTGGCATCGTGCACTTCCACCAGCACGTCCATGCCCAGCGAACGCGCTTCGGCGGACAACTCGGCCAGCTGGCCGTCATCGAGCACCGCGGCAATCAGCAGAATGCAATCGGCACCCAGGGCCCGGGCCTCGACCACCTGGTAGGGGTCGATCATGAAATCCTTGCGAATCACCGGCAGGCTGCAGGCCGAACGCGCCTGCTGCAGGTAGGCATCGGCGCCCTGGAAGAAATCGATGTCGGTGAGCACCGACAGGCAGGCCGCGCCACCGGCTTCGTAGCTACGGGCGATCTGCACCGGATCGAAGTTCTCACGCAGCACGCCCTTGCTCGGCGAGGCCTTCTTCACCTCGGCGATCACTGCCGCCTCCTTGGCGCGCACGCGGCGGATCAGCGCGTCGGCGAAGCCGCGCACCGGATCGGCAGCCGCGGCCTGCCGCGCCAACTCGTCGAGCGCCACTCGGGCGCGGCGCTCGGCCACTTCCTCGGCCTTGCGGGCAACGATCTTCTCCAGCACGGTTGGCACGCTCATCGGGCATTCTCCTGCTTGAACACGGCGGTAAAGGACACCAGCTCCTCGAGCTTGTCGCGCGCCAGGCCGGTACTGAGCGCATCGTGGGCCAGTTCCACGCCCTGCTTGAACGAAGACGCCTGGTCCGCGGCATAGAGCGCAGCGCCAGCGTTGAGCACGATCATGTCGGCAGCCTTCTGACCGTTCTCGGTTTGCCGGCGCCCGAGCGCATCCTTGATCAGTGCCAGCGAACCCTGTGCGTCTTCGACGTTAAGCCCGATCAGGCTCTGGCTACGAATGCCGAAGTCCTCCGGCTGCACGCTGTACTCGCGGATCGCGCCATCCTTCAGCTCGGCCACATGGGTCGGCGCGGCGAGGCTGACCTCGTCCAGGCCATCCTGCGCATGCACCACCAGCACGTGCTTGCTGCCCAGGCGCTGCAGCACCTCGGCCATCGGTCGGCACAACGCCTTGCTGAACACGCCGAGCACCTGATGCTTCACACCCGCCGGGTTGGACATCGGCCCGAGGATATTGAACAGCGTACGCAGCCCCAGTTCGCGCCGCGGGCCCGCGGCGAAACGCATGGCGCCGTGATGTGCCGGGGCAAACATGAAGCCCACGCCCACCGCGTCGACGCTGCGCGCCACCTGCTCAGGGGCGAGGTCGAGGTAGACCCCCGCCGCCTCCAGCAGGTCGGCACTGCCGCTCTTGCCGGACACTGCACGGTTGCCGTGCTTCGCTACCTTGCCTCCTGCTGCGGCGACGACGAACGCCGCCGCGGTGGAGACATTGAAGATGTTCATGCCGTCGCCGCCGGTGCCGCAGGTATCGACCAGCCGCTCGCTGTCAAAGGCGACCGGCGCGGCCAGCTCACGCATGACCTGCACCGCGCCGACGATTTCATCGATGGTCTCGCTCTTCATGCGCATGCCCATGAGGAAGGCACCGACCTGCGCATCGGTACATTGCCCGGTCATGATCTGGCGCATCACGTCCTTCATTTCGTCGGTGGTCAGGTCCAGCTGAGCGACGATCCGGTTGAGCGCTTCCTTGATCTCCATCAGCGCGCGCCTCCGGTCTGCTTGAGGAAGTTGGCGAACAGTTCGTGGCCCTGTTCGGTGAGGATGGATTCGGGATGGAACTGCACGCCCTCGACGCTCAGCGTCTTGTGCCGCAGGCCCATGATCTCGTCGACCGAGCCGTCCTCCAGCTGCGTCCAGGCGGTGATCTCCAAGCAATCGGGCAGCGTCTCGCGCTTGACCACCAGCGAGTGGTAGCGGGTGACGGTCAGCGGATTGTTGAGGCCGGCGAACACGCCCTGGTTGCGGTGGAACACCGGGCTGGTCTTGCCGTGCATGGCCTGGCGTGCGCGGACCACTTCGCCGCCGAAGGCCTGGCCGATGCTCTGATGGCCAAGGCAGACCCCGAGAATCGGCAGCTTGCCGGCGAAATGGCGGATCACTTCGAGCGATACGCCGGCCTCGTTCGGCGTGCAGGGGCCGGGAGAGACGACGATGCGTTCGGGGGCGAGTGCCTCGATCGCCGCGACGTCGAGTTCGTCGTTGCGTACCACGTGCACGTCGGCACCCAGCTCGCCGAGGTACTGCACCACGTTGTAGGTAAAGGAGTCGTAGTTGTCGATCATCAGCAGCATGGCTCGGCTCCTCAGCGCTCGGACTGTTCGGGGGCGGTCTGTTCGGCCAGGGCGACGGCACGGAACATCGCGCGGCGCTTGTTCAGGGTTTCTTCCCACTCGAGTGCCGGCTGCGAGTCGGCGACGATGCCGGCGCCGGCCTGCACGTGCAGCTCGCCGTCCTTGATCACCGCGGTACGGATGGCGATGGCGGTGTCCATGTTGCCGTTCCACGCGAGGTAGCCGACCGCACCGCCGTAGACGCCGCGCTTGACCGGCTCCAGTTCATCGATGATCTCCATGGCACGGATCTTCGGCGCACCGGACAAGGTGCCCGCCGGCAGGATGGCGCGCAGCGCATCCATTGCCGAGAGCCCCTGCTTGAGCTGCCCGGTGACGTTGGAAACGATGTGCATCACGTTGGAATAGCGCTCGATGACCATCTTCTCGGTGAGCTTCACCGAGCCGGTCTCGGCGACCCGGCCGACGTCGTTGCGGCCCAGGTCGATCAGCATCAGGTGCTCGGCCAGCTCCTTGGTATCGGACAACAGGTCGGCCTCGAGGGCACGGTCGGCCTCGTCGGTGGCGCCGCGCGGACGGGTCCCGGCGATCGGCCGCACGGTAACCAGGCCGTCCTCGACGCGCACCAGCACCTCCGGGGAGGAGCCGACCACGTGGAAGTCGCCGAAATTGAAGAAGTACATGTAGGGCGTCGGGTTGAAACAGCGCAGCGCCCGATAGAGGTCGATCGGCGCGGCGGCGAAGGGGATCGACATGCGCTGGGAGATCACCACCTGCATGCAGTCGCCGGCGAGGATGTAGTCCTTGATGCGCGAAACTGCCGCCTCGAAGTCCTCGCGCGAGAAACTCGAGCGGAACACCGGCTCGCCCCTGGCCCCGGTCTCGAAGTCCAGCCCCAGGCGCGGCACGACCGGCTGGCGCAGGCGCTCACGCAGGGCACGCAACTGGGCCAGGCCCTGCTCGTAGGCATCCGCCGCGGCCGGGTCGACCAGCACGATGCAATGCAGCTTGCCAGCCAGGTTGTCGAACACCACCACGGCGTCGGAGACCATCAGCAGGATGTCCGGCGTGCCCAGCGGGTCGGGTGCCTCGCAGCGGCCCAGGCGCTGCTCGACGTAGCGCACGCTGTCGTAGCCGAAGTAGCCGACCAGCCCGCCGTTGAAGCGCGGCAGGCCCTCGACCGGCGCCACGCGATAGCGCTGCTGGAATGCCTCGACAAAGGCCAGCGGATCCTCGACCTCGGCGCGTTCCTGCTCGACGCCGTCGGTGGTCACGCTGATCCGCTGTCCATGGACACGCAGCACGGTGCGACAGGGCAAGCCGATGATCGAGTAACGGCCCCACTTCTCGCCGCCCTGCACCGACTCGAGCAGGTAGGAATTGGGTGCATCGGCCAGCTTGAGATAGAGCGACAGCGGGGTGTCGAAATCGGCCAGGGTTTCGAAGGACAGCGGAATGCGATTGTGGCCTTCGGCGGCCAGACGCAGAAATTCGTCGCGGGTCATGTCAGCCTCGTGGTCTGAGGGGGCTTGGAACGGTTCGCAAACAGGGGCCGGCCAGATGCCGGCACAGGGAGCTCAGGCGCGCCAGCGCCAGCGCGCCAGGGCCTTGATGACCTTCATCCACTGTTTGCGAGTCACCACCACGATCTGATCTCTTCGGCGGGCAGGAGGAAAACCTCGCCACACTAGCGCAGCCCCTCAGGCGAAGCAACCAGCTGGCGCAGGTCGTCGAGCACCAGCTCCGGCTCCTCCTCGTCGATCGGTCGACCGTGGTTGTAGCCATAGCTGACCGCGACGCAGGGCACGCCGGCCGCGCGAGCAGCCAGCACGTCGTTACGCGAGTCGCCGACAAACAGCGCTTCGGCCGCGGTTACGCCGGCCTGCTGCATGACCCAGTGCAACGCGGCAGGATCGGGCTTCTGCTGAGGCAGGGTATCGCCACCGACCAGCCAGCGGAAATAGCCGCCCAGCCCCTTTTCCTCCAGTAACGGCGCGACGAACTGCGACGGCTTGTTGGTGATCACCGCCAGTGCGACACCGCGCTCGCGCAGCCAGTCCAGGCAATCGACGACACCGGGGTACACGCTGGTCAGTTCATGCGCACCGGCATAGGCCTGCATGAACAGCGCCAGCGCCGCGTCGGTCTCGTCCTCGCCGACGCCGGCGTGCTCGTAGTGTCCGGCCAGGGCGCGGCGAACCAGCACCCGTGAGCCGTTGCCGACCCAGTCACGCACCCGCTCGATGCCGGCAGGTTGCCGGCCGAGCAGCATCAGCATCCTGTCGACCGCCGCCGCCAGGTCAGGTACCGAATCCATCAGCGTGCCGTCCAGGTCGAACATCGCCAGGCGCGGCAGCTCGCCGTCGAACAGGCGCTGCAGCCGGTTCATCGGCGGACCTGCGCCAGCTCGCCGCGCATGGTGTCGATCACGGCCTTGTAGTCCGGCTGGTTGAAGATCGCCGAGCCGGCGACAAAGGTGTCGGCGCCGGCCTCGGCAATCTCGCGAATGTTCTTCACGTTCACCCCGCCGTCGATTTCCAGGCGAATCTCGCGGCCGCTGGCGTCGATCAGCGCGCGTGCTTCGCGCAGCTTGTCGAGCGTACCGGGAATGAACTTCTGGCCGCCGAATCCGGGGTTGACGCTCATCAACAGGATCATGTCGACCTTGTCCATGACGTACTTCAGGCAGTCCAGCGGCGTGGCCGGGTTGAACACCAGCCCGGCCTTGGCGCCGCCGTCGCGGATCAGCTGCAGCGAGCGATCGATGTGCTCGGACGCTTCCGGGTGAAAGGTGATGTAGCTGGCGCCGGCCTCGAGGAAGTCGCCGATGATGCGATCGACCGGCTTGACCATCAGGTGCACATCGATCGGCGCGGTGATGCCGTACTTGCGCAAGGCGCTGCAGACCATCGGGCCGATGGTCAGGTTGGGCACGTAATGGTTGTCCATGACATCGAAGTGAACGATGTCGGCACCCGCAGCGAGCACACTGTCCACCTCCTGTCCGAGGCGGGCGAAATCGGCAGAGAGAATCGACGGAGCGATGGCGAAAGGCTGCATGGCGCACCTCTTGAGCAGCGAAAAGGCGGCAGTTTACCCGAGCCCGGTCCCGGCGTGGCCACCGCTGGCCATGCGCGAGCAGCGCCGCTACCCTGAGGGTCGCGCCTGGAGAGACGGAATGCTGCCGAGCCTGCTACTAGCCACCCTGTTGCTGCTGCCAACGATCGCGAGAAGCGAGGAGCCGCCCCCGGCGCCTCCCGAAGCGCCGCCTGCGGAGCCGGTGCGGGTCGCTGCCGGTGAACGAAGCGAACAGCTCGGCCGGGCCCTTGCCCAGCGCTTTCCGCGTCAGGCCCTCGAACTGCAGGCGGGCGAAGAAACCTTTGTCGGCCTGCAGCTGCCCTCGAACCTGGGGCAGAGCCGTGGCGTCATCGTGCTGCTACCCGGTGATGGCGAAAGCGCCGACTGGCCCAGAGTCATCGGGCCGCTGCGCCGTCAGTTGCCGGATGCCGGCTGGCAGACGCTCAGCCTGACGCTGCCGGATGCGGCACCGGCGCCGCCCGCCGCCGAGCCGGCCGCGCCCGCGCCCGACGCAGGCACCGCGCCCGAGGCGGATGCCGCGCCTGCAGACGGCGCCCCCAGCGAGGCCGGCTATCTGCCGGAGAAGACCGCACCGCCGCTCGACGACGCACAACCGCCGCAAGCACCGGCCGCCGAGCCCAAAGCCGAGCCGGTGAATCAGGCACAGCGAATCGAGGCCCGCCTTGAGGCCGCCCTGACACAAGCGCGCAGCAGTGGCGCGGCGACGGTCGTGCTCGTCGGGCACGGCACCGGCGCCTACTGGGCCGCCCGCTATCTGCAAAACAGCGGTGCGAAAGACGTCGGCGGCCTGGTGCTCATCGAGCCCAGGCGTCCGGCAGAACAGGACAAGCCGCTCGCCGATCTGCTGAGCGAACTGGCGCTGCCCACTGCGGACTTCATCTACGGCCAAACCGGGACCCGCTCGCCGCAAGCGCGCGAGCGCCTCGACGCCAGCCAGCGGGCGCGCCATCCGAACTATCGCCAGATCATCCTGCAGCGGCTACCCGCCGACGCGGCGGCCGAGCAGGAGCAACTCTACCGGCGCGTCCGCGCCTGGCTGGACAAGCAGACAACGCCTTGACCGCGCTCAGCGGAAGCCCCGCCGCTCGCGCACCAGGGCGTAGGCGCTGTGCAGCTCACGGGTACGTTCGGTAGCCTCGCGCACGGCAGCCGGTCTGGCCCCGGCACCGGCCAGCTTGTCCGGGTGGTGGCGACTGAGCAGGCGACGGTAGGCGCGCTTGATGGCCTCCGGCTCGGTATCGGCGCGCACGCCCAGCAGATCCAGCGCTTTCTGATAGGCGCCGCCACGGCTTGCCGGAGCTGCGCCGCGCGGTCGTGGTGCGGTGTCCAGCGCGGCCACATCGGCCGCCGTCCAGCCCATCCACTTGCCCCAGAGCAGAATCAGCTCGTGCTCGCGCGGCCCGATCTCGGCGTCGGCCCGCGCCATGCGCCAGCAGGCCTCGAGCAGGGCCCGTGCCTGCTCACGCCGCCCGCGCAGCCGGCGCAGCGGCGTACGCAGGCCGAGATCGTCTCGCTTGCCGCGCGAAAAGGCTTCGATCGCGGCGCGCTGAGCGGTACCGTCGAGGCCGAGCCGCTGCATCTCGGCACGCGCAATCCGGATATGCGCCTCGGTGACCCGGCCGGCGCTCTTGGCCAGCCGGCCCAACAGGACGAACTGCAGCTCGTTGCCTCGCAGCGGTGGCTGCCCACGCAACAGCGCGAGCAGACTCGCCCAGCCCTCCAGCCCCAGGCGCCGGTCCAGCACCTGCCCCAACACGCCGCCAAGCAGCGCGCCAGGGATGCTCGCCAGCAGCCAACCCGCCAGGGTGCCGGCCAGGGTCAGCGGCCAGTACCTCAAGGCTGTTTCTCCAGCAGCCGCTCGACCTGCGCCAGCCGCTCGTGCGTGCCGACATCGATCCAGTCACCAGCAAAGTGCTCGCCGGTCACCTGCCCCTGGGCCATTGCTCCGCGCAGCAGCGGCGCCAGCTTGAACGCGCCGGGCTGCAGACCGCTGAACAGGGCCGGATGCAGCAGCGCCATGCCGCTGTAGGTCAGCGCGACGCCCGCACCCGCCTCGTGCACCTGGCCGTCACGGAGCACGAAATCCCCCTGCGGGTTGTGTGCCGGGTTGTCGACCAGCACCAGGTGCGCCAGCGCCTCGAGCGGCCGCCGCAGGCGCGCGAAATCGTAGCGGGTCCAGATGTCGCCATTGACCACCAGGAACGGCTCCTCCCCGAGCAATGGCAGCGCACGCAGGATGCCACCGCCGGTTTCCAGTGGCTCCCCCTCCGGCGAGTAGCGAATGCAGGCGCCAAAGCGGGCGCCGTCCCCCAGGTACGCCTCGAGCTGCTCGCCGAGCCAGGCATGGTTGACCACCAGCTCGTCGAAGCCGGCGGCGACCAGCGCCCTGACGTGGTACTCGATCAACGGCATCCCCCCGGCACGAGCCAGCGGTTTGGGTGTATGCAGGGTCAACGGGCGCAGGCGCTCACCCTTGCCGGCGGCCAGGATCATCGCCTTCATGGGCGCGCCTGCCCGGGCAGGCTGTCGAGCAGCCGTTCAAGCTCGGCCAGCTCAGGCCGTCGCGCCAGCACCTCGCGCAGATAGGCGAAGAAACGCGGTACGTCGGCGAGATAGCGCGGTTTGCCGTCGCGGTGACAGATGCGCGCGAAGATGCCGATCACCTTCAGGTGGCGCTGCACCCCCATGAGGTCGCTGTCACGCTGGAAGTCGCCGAAGGCTTCGGGCAGCGGCACGCCGGCTTCCCGCGCCTGCTGCCAGTAGCGCTGCAGCCAGGCGTCGACGCGCGCCTGCGGCCAGCTCAGGAAGGCATCCTTGAACAGCGAGGTGATGTCGTAGCTGACCGGCCCCAGCACGGCATCCTGGAAATCCAGCACACCCGGATTGGGCTCGCTCAGCATCAGGTTGCGCGGCATGTAGTCGCGGTGCACCAGCACTCGCGGCTGCGCCAACGCCGAGTCGATCAGCAGGTTGCAGATCCGCGACCAGCAGGCCTGCTGCGCGGCATCGAAGCGATGACCGAGATGCCGGCTCACGTACCATTCGGGGAACAGCTCCAGCTCGCGCCGCAGCAGCGTCTCATCGTAACTGGGCAGCGGCTGCGCGACCGGGCGGCGCTGAAATGCGATCAGCGTGTCGATGGCATCGGCGAACAGTCGGTCGGCATTGGCCTCGTCGATCACGTCAAGATAGGTATGCCGCCCGAGATCATCGAGCAGCAGGAAGCCGTTCTCCAGATCGCTCGCCAGCACCGCCGGCACGTGGACGCCTGCGTCCGCGAGCAGCCCGGCGACCTTCACGAAGGGCCGGCAGTCTTCCTGCGGTGGCGGTGCATCCATCACGATCAGGCTGTGCACGCCGTCCGCCCAACGGAAATAGCGACGAAAACTGGCGTCGCTGCTGGCCGCGCTCAGCTCGCCGACCGGGACCTCGCCCCAGTCACGCTCTCGGAAAATGGCAGGTAGCTGATGCGCCAGCCAGGCTTGCAAAGCTGACAGGCGTTGGTCTTCGTGAGGCATTGGGCGTCTCCGCGGCGCTAGCCGATGGGCAGGTCATGCTTTATTATCCAGCATCTTTTTCAGCCCATCGAGAGGCCTGCAGTAAGCCGGCCGATGGCTCGCCGCAAGCACGGACCAAAGAACAAGATGGCAGTCAGATATCCCGCGTTTCGTAGAAAGTTCCCCCTCCTTGTCACTGGTAGCCTGCTTGCTCTGCAACCCGTTGCCGCTCCCTTCGCCAGCGCTGCCGAGCAGTTCGACTGCCAGCCTGGCCCAGGTGGTGGCTGGAATTGCGCGACTACCACGCCCAGCCACGCCTTGCCGCCGCGCCCGGTCGAATCCGCCGGCGTCGCCAGCTCCGCGAGCCGCACGCCGGAGGGCGACCGCCCCGACACCAGCGCCAAGCTGGTGATCGAGAGCAAAGGACGCGCATTGGCCTCACGCAGCCAGGACTACAGCCATCTGGACTGGGTGCCGCGCGAAAAGCTCACCGCCGCGCAACTGGCCGAAACCGGCCCCTACTGCACCGGTACCTACGTCGAGCCCAACCGCCCGGGCAAGTTCGACGACACGCCGATGAGCGAGGCGCCGACCTACGTTTCGGCCAAGGCCACGCGCTACGAACAGGAACAGGAAATCGCCACCCTGGCCGGTGACGTGGTGCTGCGCCAGGGCAGCATGCAGGCCGAGGCCGACGAGGCCCGCCTGCACCAGCTGGAAAACCGCGGCGAGCTGGTCGGCAACGTCCGTCTGCGTGACCGCAATGCGCTGATGGTGGGGGATCGCGCGGAAATCTTCCTCGACAACGGCGAAGCCAAGGTCGAGAACGCTGAGTATGTGGTGCACTCGGGCAAGGTGCGCGGCAGCGCGCTCTATGCCAAGCGCGAGGAAACCGCGATCATCCGGCTCAAGGACGGTACCTACACCCGCTGCGAGCCGGGCGAGAACACCTGGCATCTGCAAGGCAACAACGTGACGCTGAACCCGGCGACCGGTTTCGGCTCGGCGACCAACGTGACGCTGCGGGTGAAGGACGTACCGGTGTTCTACACACCGTACATCTACTTCCCGATCGATGATCGTCGCCAGTCCGGCTTTCTCGCCCCGAGCATCGGCTCGTCGAGCGACACCGGGTTCTCGCTGCAGACGCCTTACTACTTCAACCTGGCACCGAACTTCGACGCCACGCTGTATCCGCACCTGATGACCGACCGCGGCCTGCTGATGGAAGGTGAGTTCCGCTACCTGAGCCGCAGCAGCGAGGGGCAGTTCGGCGCGGCCTATCTGGACGACAGCAACGACGATCGCAAGCTGCAGTCCGAATATGAAGACCAGCGCTGGATGTACAGCTGGCAGCACCGCACCGGCCTGGACTCGCGCTGGCTCGCCGAGGTCGACTACACCGACATCAGCGACCCGTACTACTTTCAGGACCTGGACACCAACCTGAATATTTCCACCAAGGAGCACTTGGACCAGCGTGGCACGCTCACCTACCGCGGCGATAACTACACCGCGCGACTGAATGCCCATGCCTACGAGCGCGCCACGGTGGCCGACATCACGCCGTACGAGCGCCTGCCGCAGGTCACCCTCGATGGCCGTCTGCCCTTCCAGCCCGGTGGGCTGAACTTCGCCTACAAGACCGAGTTCGTCAGCTTCCAGCGCAGCCTGCGCGATGGATTCTTCTTCAACGAAGACGGCAACCCGGAGCGCTGGTATGACGACCGGCTGACAGGGCTGACCCGCGCCGAAGGCGAGCGCCTGCACCTGGAGCCGGGCGTCAGCCTGCCGCTGCAGTGGACCTGGGGCTTCGTCAAGCCGTCGCTCAAGTACGCCTACACCCAGTACAGCCTGGATCTCGACTCGAAAGGGCGAGACCCTGCATTCGGGGGAATTACCAATTTCGAGGATTCGCCCGATCGCAGCGTTCCGATCTTCAGCGTCGACAGCGGCCTGTATTTCGACCGCGATACCCAGTGGTTCGGCAAGGATTACCGGCAGACGCTCGAGCCGCGCCTGTTCTACCTCTATGTACCGAAAGAGGACCAGGACGACATCCCGGTGTTCGACACTGGCGAAAGCAGCTTCAGCTATTCCTCGCTGTGGCGCGAGAACCGCTTCAGTGGTCGCGACCGGATCGGGGACGCCAACCAGCTCTCGCTGGGCGTGACCAGCCGCTGGATCGAGCCCAATGGCTTCGAACGCCAGCGCTTGAGCATCGGCCAGATCTACTACTTCCGCGATCGTGAAGTGCAACTGCCCGGCATGTCCGTCGAAGAGCGTCCGGACGCGCAGAGCTCGGTATCGCCCTACGCGCTCGAATACCAGTACCGCTACAACCGCGACTGGAGCTTCACCTCGACCTTCAACTGGGATCCGGACCAGGGCCGTACCCGCTCCGGCAGTGCAATGTGGCACTACCAGCCGGAAGCCAACCCGAACAAGATCGTCAACCTCGGTTATCGCTACCGCAACGACACCATCCGTTTCGACCAGGCCACCGGCGAATGGAGGTACGGGGGCGACTACGGCAACGAGCTGCTTGCAGACGGCACTCCAAATCCGGACTTCATCAAGGACTACTACAAGATCAACCAGCATGACTTCTCGTTCATCTGGCCGATCGTCCCGCAGTGGAGCGTCATCGGACGCTGGCAGCACGACTACAGCCGCAGCCGCACGCTGGAGGCCTTCGGCGGCTTCGAGTACGACAGTTGCTGCTGGAAGCTGCGCCTGATCAACCGCTACTGGGTGGATTACGACGAGACCAGCCTCAACCCCGATCGCAACGACGAGCCGGACAGCGGCATCTTCCTGCAGATCGTCCTCAAGGGACTCGGCGGCGTCGTTGGCAGCGCGACCGAGACCTTCCTCGAACAAGGCATTCAAGGCTACCGTGAACGTGAAGACCAAGCTCTCTGATTTCCTGCGCCCGCTGCTGCTGGGCACCCTGCTACTGGGCAGCGCCACGCTGACCACGACTGCGCTGGCCCAGGTACAACCGCTGGATCGCGTGGTCGCGATCGTCGACAACGACGTGATCATGCAGAGCCAGCTTGATCAGCGCATCCAAGAGGTCCGTCAGACCATCGAGAAGCGCGGCGCGGAAGTGCCGCCCAACGAGGTGCTGCAGCAACAGGTTCTGGAACGCCTGATCAGCGAAAACCTGCAATTGCAGATCGGCGAACGCTCCGGCGTTCGCATCTCCGATGAAGAGCTGAACCAGGCGATGGCCACCATTGCCCAGCGCAACAACATGACCCCCGAGCAGTTCCGCGAGGCCTTGGCACGCGACGGCCTGAGCCCGGAGACCGCGCGCGAGCAGATCCGGCGCGAGATGATCATCAGCCGCGTACGTCAGCGCCGGGTCGCCGAGCGCATCCAGGTTTCCGAGCAGGAAGTGCAGAACTTCCTCGCCTCCGACCTCGGCAAGCTGCAGCTGTCGGAGGAGTACCACCTGGCCAACATCCTCATCCCGGTACCCGAGGCGGCCGATTCGGCCACCATCCAGGCCGCCGAGCGCATGGCACGCGACACTCACGAGCAACTACAGAAAGGCGCGGACTTCGCACGCCTGGCGGTGGCCCGCTCCGCCAGCGAGAACGCCCTCGAAGGTGGAGACATGGGCTGGCGCAAGGCCGCTCAGCTACCGCCGCCGTTCGACAGCCTGGTCCGCGAGCTGGCCGTTGGTGAGTTCACCGAGCCGGTACGCACGCCGCCCGGTTTCATCATCGTCAAGGTGCTGGAAAAGCGCGGCGGCGAAACGCAGGTACGCGACGAGGTGCACGTTCGCCATATTCTCATCAAGCCCAGCGCGATTCGCAGCGAAGACGAGGCTCGCCTGCTGGTCAAGCGCCTGCGTGAGCGCATCCTGGCGGGCGAAGACTTCGCCGAGCTGGCGCGCAATTTTTCGGAAGACCCGGGTTCGGCACTCAACGGTGGCGACCTGAACTGGATCGACCCGAATTCACTAGTTCCGGAGTTCCGTCAGGTGATGGCCAACACCGCCAGCGGCGAACTCTCGCAGCCGTTCCAGTCGCCCTATGGCTGGCACATTCTCGAGGTGCTCGGCCGTCGCGCCACGGACACCAGCGAGGAGTTCCGCGAGCAGCAGGCTCGCAATCTGCTGCGCAACCGCCGCTACGATGAAGAACTGCAGGCCTGGCTACGACAGATCCGCGATGAGGCCTACGTCGAAATCAAGCTCTGATCCGACAGGCCTGAAACAGACGGGGTGATGGCACCAGGTGCCTCACCCCGTTTTTGCTTGCCGAACGCACCGAGGTATCCATGACGCGCTCCCGCCCCTTCGTTCTCACCCCCGGCGAACCAGCCGGTATCGGCCCGGACCTCTGCCTGCTGCTGGCCCGCGACGCGCAGGCCAGAACGCTCGTTGCCATCGCCAGCGTGGAACTGCTGCAAGCGCGGAGCGCAGCACTCGGTCTGTCGATCGAATTGATAGAGGTGCATCCCGGCGCCTGGCCGGAGCATCCGGCGCCAGCCGGTAGCCTCTACGTCTGGGACACGCCATTGCGGGCGCCGGCGCAGGCCGGCCAGCTCGACCCCGCCAACGGTCCCTACGTACTGGAGACGCTGACTCGCGCTGCCCGCGGCTGCCTCGCGGGCGACTTCGCCGGCATGATCACCGCCCCCGTGCACAAAGGCGTGATCAACGAAGCCGGTGTCGCCTTCTCCGGGCATACGGAATTTCTCGCGGAGCTGACCCGGACGCCGCAGGTCGTCATGATGCTGGCCACCCACGGATTGCGCGTGGCGCTGGTCACCACCCATCTGCCACTGCGCGAGGTGGCCGACGCGATTACAGCCGAACGTCTGGAGCGTGTGACGCGAATCCTGCACGCCGATCTGGTCGACAAGTTCGGCATCGCACGGCCACGCATCCTCGTTTGCGGGCTCAACCCGCACGCCGGAGAAGGCGGCCACCTGGGCCGCGAAGAGATCGAGATCATCGAGCCGACGCTGGCGCGGCTGCGTGACGAAGGGCTCGACCTGGTCGGCCCGCTGCCGGCCGACACGCTGTTCACCCCCAAGCACCTGGAACACTGCGACGCGGTGCTGGCCATGTTCCACGACCAGGGCCTGCCAGTGCTCAAGTACAAGGGTTTCGGCGCCGCGGTGAACGTCACCCTGGGCCTGCCGATCGTACGCACCTCCGTCGACCACGGCACCGCGCTGGACCTGGCCGGCAGCGGGCGCATCGACACCGGCAGCCTCAAGGTCGCGCTCGAAACCGCCTACCAGATGGCGGCAGGCAGCTGACGGCGCGGTCGGTGCGTGTCGCGCACGGGCGCAACTGTTAAGCTTCGCGCCTTTGCATCGTTCGCTTTACGCTCTTGCTTGTCGCTTGCAGCTTGAAGCCTGGAGCTGCCTTCTATGTCCGAGTACCAACACCGCGCGCGCAAGCGCTTCGGCCAGAATTTCCTGCATGACGCCGGCGTCATTCACCGCATCCTGCGCGCCATCCATCCGCGAGCGGGCGAGCGGCTGGTCGAGATCGGCCCCGGCCAGGGTGCCCTCACCGAGGGGTTGCTCGACAGCGGCGCCCATCTGGATGTGGTCGAGCTCGATCTCGACCTGATCCCGATTCTCCAGAGCCGCTTCGCCGAGCGAAGCAATTTCGCCCTGCACCAGGGCGATGCGCTGAAATTCGACTTCGCCCAGCTCAGCCGCGAGCCAGCCAGCCTGCGTATCGTCGGCAACCTGCCCTACAACATTTCCACGCCGTTGATCTTCCACCTGCTCGAGCACGCCGGCCTGATCCGCGACATGCACTTCATGCTGCAAAAGGAAGTGGTGGAGCGCCTGGCTGCCGAACCCGGTGGCGGCGACTGGGGCCGGCTCTCGATCATGGTGCAGTACCACTGCCGGGTCGAACACCTGTTCAACGTCGGCCCGGGCGCTTTCAGCCCGGCGCCAAAGGTGGACTCGGCGATCGTTCGCCTGGTGCCGCATGCCGAACTGCCGCACCCGGCCAAGGACCCACGCCTGCTCGAACGCGTCGTGCGCGAGGCGTTCAACCAGCGCCGCAAGACCCTGCGCAACACGCTCAAGGGCCTGCTCGATGCCGAAGCCATCGAGGCAGCCGGCGTCGACGGCAGCCTGCGCCCCGAGCAGCTGGACCTGGCCGCGTTTGTCCGCCTGTCCGACCAACTCGCCCTGCGCCAGTAACGGCGCCTCATCGACGAGTCTTTTTATGTCCGACGATCAGCGCTACCGGATCGACGTCAGCGTCGTTCCGCATTACCTCAAGGAACACTCCGAGCCGGAACAAAACCGCTATGCCTTTGCCTACAGGGTAACCATAGAGAACAAGGGCCAGGTGGCGGCACAGCTGCTTTCCCGGCACTGGCTCATCACCGACGGCGACGGCCAGGTGCAGGAAGTGCGCGGGGCCGGCGTCGTCGGTGAACAGCCGACGATCGCCCCCGGCGAACGGCATGTCTATACCAGCGGCACCCTGCTGACCACACGTGTCGGCATCATGCAGGGCAGCTACCAGATGCTCGCCGAGGACGGACACCACTTCGACGCGATCATCGCGCCGTTCCGCCTTGCCGTACCCGGAGCACTGCATTGACCACCTATGCCGTCGGCGACCTGCAGGGTTGCCTCGAACCCCTCAAGTGCCTGCTCGAGCAGGTCGACTTCAGCCCCTCGCGAGATTGCCTGTGGCTGGCCGGTGACTTGGTCAACCGTGGCCCGCAATCACTCGAGGCGCTGCGCTACGTGCGGGACCTCGACGGCTCGGCCGTCTGTGTGCTCGGCAACCATGACCTGCATCTGCTGGCGGTCGCCCACAACATCGAACGCATGCGCAAGTCCGATACGCTGCAGGCCATTCTCGACGCGCCGGACCGCAATGACCTGATCGACTGGCTGCGCCGGCAAAAGCTGCTGCACTACGATGAGCACCGGCATACCGCGCTGGTGCACGCCGGCATACCGCCGCAGTGGACGCTGGAAAAAGCACTCAGGCGCGCGGCCGAAGTCGAGGCAGCCTTGCAGGACGACGCCCTGCTGATGCCATTCCTCGACGGGATGTACGGCAATGAGCCGGCCAAGTGGAGCAAGGATCTGCACGGTGTGCCACGCCTGCGCTTGATCACCAACTACTTCACGCGCATGCGCTTCTGCAAGGCCGACGGCACGCTGGAACTTGAAGCCAAGGAGGGGCTGAACAAGGCGCCCTCCGGCTATGCGCCCTGGTTCAGCCATCCGCAGCGCAAGACCCGCAATGTGAAGATCGTCTTCGGCCACTGGGCCGCGCTCGAGGGTCGCTGTGACGAGCCGGACGTCTTCGCCCTGGACACCGGCTGCGTCTGGGGGAACGCCATGACCCTGATGAACCTCGACAGCGGCGAGCTGTTGCGCTGCGCCTGCGATCACGGGAGACCGAACTGATGGAATTCAAGCGCATTGCCCCCGAGCAAGCCCAGCAGATGCGTCGCGAAGGCGCGGTGGTGGTGGACATCCGCGACCCGCACAGCTTCGCCAGCGGCCACATCGCCGGCTCGACCCGGCTGGACAACTACTCGCTGCCGGACTTCATCGCCGCCGCCGACCTCGACCATCCACTGATCGTGACCTGCTACCACGGCCATTCGAGCCAGGGCGCCGCGGCCTATCTGGTGGGCCAGGGTTTTTCCGACGTCTATAGTCTCGATGGAGGCTTCGAACTGTGGCGCGTCACCTACCCGCAGGAAGTGGAGCGCGACGAGCAGTCGTAAGTTTTTGTGTCCCCGTGCAGGCCCCGCGCCGCGCGGGCTGCACCCTGTTTGCCGGCTTCCGCTCCCGGTAAAAAGTCGCCCCGCCCCTTTACGCCGCCGAATCCGAACTATCCTTTAGCTCAGGCCATCCAAACGATGAAAGCCGGGTAAAACGGCTTCGGATTATGGTTTCGACCATTGGGTGTTCGGGGGAACTCCGCTGGCCGCCGTTGCGGCCGGGCTCCGGGATGCCTGATGACAACGCCTACCTGTGCAGCGACGAGGTGAAGTCATGAGCATTTTCAGCCACTTCCAACAACGATTCGAAGCGACCCGGCAGGAGGAATATTCCCTGCAGGAATACCTCGATCTGTGCAAACAGGACCCGAGTACCTACGCCACCGCGGCCGAGCGCATGCTGATGGCGATCGGCGAGCCGGAGCTGGTCGACACCTCGACCGACCCGCGGCTATCGCGAATTTTTTCCAACAAGGTGATCCGCCGTTATCCCGCGTTCGAAGACTTCCACGGCATGGAGGACTGCATCGACCAGATCGTCTCCTACTTCCGCCACGCGGCGCAGGGCCTGGAGGAGAAGAAGCAGATCCTCTATCTCCTCGGCCCGGTAGGCGGTGGCAAGTCGTCGCTGGCCGAAAAGCTCAAGCAGCTGATCGAGCGGGTGCCCTTCTATGCGATCAAGGGCTCGCCGGTATTCGAGTCGCCGCTGGGCCTGTTCAATCCCGCCGAAGACGCCCAGATCCTCGAGGAGGATTACGGCATCCCGCGGCGCTACCTCAGCTCCATCATGTCGCCCTGGGCAACCAAGCGACTGCAGGAATTCGGTGGCGATATCAGCCAGTTCCGCGTGGTCAAGCTCTACCCGTCGATCCTCAATCAGATTGCCGTGGCCAAGACCGAGCCGGGCGACGACAACAACCAGGACATCTCGGCGCTGGTCGGCAAGGTGGATATCCGCAAGCTGGAGGAATTCCCGCAGAACGATGCCGACGCCTACGCCTATTCGGGCGCGCTGTGCCGGGCGAACCAGGGCCTGATGGAATTCGTCGAGATGTTCAAGGCGCCGATCAAGGTGCTGCACCCGCTGCTGACCGCGACCCAGGAAGGCAACTACAACTCCACCGAGGGCCTGGGTGCGATTCCCTACAGCGGCATCATCCTGGCGCACTCCAACGAATCGGAGTGGCACAGCTTCCGCAACAACAAGAACAACGAAGCCTTCATCGACCGTATCTACATCGTCAAGGTGCCCTACTGCCTGCGGGTGTCAGACGAGGTGAAGATCTACGACAAGCTGCTGACCAACAGCTCGCTGTCGCAGGCTCACTGCGCCCCGGACACCCTGAAGATGCTCGCGCAGTTCAGTGTGCTCTCGCGTCTGAAGGAGCCGGAGAACTCCAACATCTACTCGAAGATGCGGGTCTACGACGGCGAGAACCTAAAGGACACCGACCCCAAGGCGAAGTCGATCCAGGAATACCGCGACGCTGCTGGCGTGGACGAAGGCATGAACGGCCTCTCCACCCGCTTCGCCTTCAAGATCCTGTCGAAGGTCTTCAACTTCGACCCGCACGAGGTCGCCGCCAACCCGGTACACCTGCTCTACGTGCTCGAGCAGCAGATCGAGCAGGAGCAGTTCCCGGCCGAGGTGCGCGAGCGCTACCTGCGCTTCATCAAGGAATACCTGGCGCCGCGCTACGTCGAGTTCATCGGCAAGGAGATCCAGACCGCCTACCTCGAGTCCTACAGCGAATACGGGCAGAACATCTTCGATCGCTATGTGCTGTACGCCGACTTCTGGATCCAGGACCAGGAATACCGCGACCCGGAAACCGGCGAGATCCTCAACCGCGCCGCCCTCAACGAAGAGCTGGAGAAGATCGAGAAGCCTGCCGGCATCAGCAATCCCAAGGACTTCCGCAACGAGATCGTCAACTTCGTACTGCGCGCGCGGGCCAACAACAACGGCAAGAACCCGAGCTGGCTGTCCTACGAGAAGCTGCGCGTGGTGATCGAGAAGAAGATGTTCTCCAACACCGAGGATCTGCTGCCGGTCATCAGCTTCAATGCCAAGGCCAGCAAGGAAGACCAGAAGAAGCACAACGACTTCGTGTCGCGCATGGTCGAGCGCGGTTACACCGAGAAGCAGGTCCGCCTGCTATCCGAATGGTATTTGCGGGTGCGCAAGTCGCAGTAACGCAGCCTCACGCCAAAAGCTGTAGGCTGCAGACGAGAGCTTGGAGGGTCGGTTGCCGAGGCAGGCGGCTGATCCCTCAAGGCCTGCAGCGTCCCTCGGAGGGCTCGTATGAGCTACGTGATCGATCGGCGCCTCAACGGCAAGAACAAGAGCATGGTCAACCGTCAGCGCTTCCTGCAGCGCTACCGGGGCCACATCAAGAAGGCGGTGGAAGAGGCCGTCAGCCGGCGTTCCATCACCGACATGGAGCATGGCGAACAAATCAGCATTCCCGGTCGCGACATCGACGAACCGGTGCTGCACCACGGCCGCGGTGGGCGGCAGACGATCGTCCATCCGGGCAACAAGGAGTTCGTCGCCGGCGAACGCATCCCACGCCCGCAGGGCGGTGGTGGCGGCCAGGGTGCCGGGCAGGCGAGCAACAGCGGCGAAGGGATGGATGACTTCGTCTTCCAGATCACCCAGGAAGAATTTCTCGACTTCATGTTCGAGGACCTCGAGCTGCCCAACCTGGTCAAGCGTCACCTGACCGGCACCGACACCTTCAAGACGGTGCGCGCCGGCATCAGCAACGAGGGCAACCCCTCCCGGATCAACATCGTGCGCACCTTGCGCTCGGCGCATGCGCGGCGCATTGCGCTGTCGGGCTCCAGCCGCGCCAAGCTACGCCAGGCGCGCGCCGAACTCGAGCGCCTCAAGCTCGAAGAGCCGGACAACCTCGGCGACATCAAGGCCTGTGAGGAAGAAATCCTGCGGCTACGTGCGCGCATCGAACGGGTGCCATTCCTCGACACCTTCGACCTCAAGTACAACCTGCTGGTCAAGCATCCCAACCCCAGCTCCAAGGCGGTGATGTTCTGCCTGATGGACGTGTCGGGCTCGATGACCCAGGCGACGAAAGACGTCGCCAAGCGCTTCTTCATCCTCCTCTACCTGTTCCTCAAGCGGAACTACGACAAGATCGATGTGGTGTTCATCCGCCACCACACCAGCGCCAAGGAAGTGGATGAAGAGGAGTTCTTCTACTCGCGCGAGACCGGCGGGACCATCGTCTCCAGCGCGCTGAAAATGATGCAGGAAATCATGGCCGAGCGTTATCCGGCTGCGGAGTGGAACATCTACGGCGCGCAGGCTTCGGACGGCGACAACTGGAACGACGACTCGCCGCTGTGCCGGGACATCCTGATCAACCAGATCATGCCCTTCGTGCAGTATTTCACCTATGTCGAGATCACCCCGCGCGAGCATCAGGCGCTCTGGTACGAATACAACCAGGTGTGCGAAGCCTTCCCCGAGGCTTTCGCCCAGCAGCAACTGGTCAGTGCCGCGGACATCTACCCGGTGTTCCGCGAGCTGTTCCAACGGCGCGGCGGCGCCGGAAGAGGTGCAGCATGAAGAGACAACCCATCTCCACCGGCTCGGAATGGACCTTCGACCTGATCAGAACCTACGACCGTGAGATCGGCCGCCTCGCCGAGCGCTACGCCCTGGACACCTACCCGAACCAGATCGAGGTCATCACGGCCGAGCAGATGATGGATGCCTATGCCTCGGTCGGCATGCCCATCGGCTACCACCACTGGTCGTACGGCAAGCACTTTCTCTCCACCGAGAAAGGCTATCGTCGCGGACAGATGGGCCTGGCCTATGAAATCGTGATCAATTCCGATCCCTGCATCGCTTACCTGATGGAGGAAAACACCATCTGCATGCAGGCGCTGGTGATCGCCCACGCCTGCTATGGCCACAACAGTTTCTTCAAGGGCAACTACCTGTTCCGCACCTGGACCGACGCCAGCTCGATCATCGACTACCTGGTGTTCGCCAAGCAGTACATCACCCAGTGCGAAGAGCGTCATGGCATCAATGCCGTCGAGGATCTGCTCGATTCCTGCCATGCGCTGATGAACTACGGCGTCGACCGCTACAAGCGCCCCTACCCGATTTCAGCCGAAGAAGAGCGCCGCCGCCAGGCCGAACGCGAAGAGCATCTGCAACGGCAGATCAACGACCTGTGGCGCACCATTCCACGCCTCGGCGACAAGGACGAGGAACAGGAAGCCGGCCAGCGCTTCCCGGCCGAACCGCAGGAGAACATCCTTTATTTCATCGAGAAACACGCGCCGCTGCTCGAACCCTGGCAACGCGAGATCGTGCGCATCGTGCGCAAGATCGCCCAGTACTTCTATCCGCAGCGCCAGACCCAGGTGATGAACGAAGGCTGGGCCACGTTCTGGCACTACACGCTGATGAACGACCTGTACGACGAAGGCCTGGTGACCGACGGCTTCATGATGGAGTTCCTGCAGTCACACACCAGCGTCATCTACCAGCCCGGCTTCGACAGCCCCTATTACAGCGGCATCAACCCCTACACCCTGGGCTTCGCGATGTATCAGGACATCCGCCGCATCTGCGAGAACCCCACCGAGGAGGACCGCCGCTGGTTCCCCGACATCGCCGGCAGCGACTGGCTGACCACCGTCAAGTTCGCCATGCAGAACTTCAAGGACGAGAGCTTCATCCTGCAGTTCCTCTCGCCAAAGGTGATCCGCGATCTGAAGCTGTTCAGCGTGCTCGACGATGACCGCAAGGACGAACTGCTGATTCCGGCGATTCACGACGAAAGCGGCTATCACACGATTCGCGAGCTGCTCGCGGCACAGTACAACCTTGGCAACCGCGAGCCGAACGTGCAGGTCTGGAACGTCAATAGAAGAGGTGATCGCTCGCTGACGCTGCGTCACCAGCAACACGACCGCAAGCCGCTCGGCGATTCGACCAGCGACGTGCTCAAGCATCTGCATCGGCTTTGGGGCTTCGACGTTCACCTGCAATCGATGCAGGGCGAGCAGGTGGTCAACACCCAACACATGCCCCCGCGCAACAGCGAGGCGGAAGCCGAGCCACGCTTTCCCGGAATGAACTTCGCCTGAGCCGTGTCGCTCGGCACGGCGCGCCCTTCCGGGGGCGCCGCGCTCCGGTCGGGTACGCCGCCTGCCGTATGGCGGCGCTATGCCTTATCCTCCGTGCCAACGGAGGTGTTCATGCAGATTTACAAAGTCGGTGGTGCGGTACGCGACCGCCTGCTCGGAAGGCCCGTCAGCGAGATCGACTGGGTGGTCGTCGGCGCGACGGCCGAACAAATGGAAGCCTTGGGGTTTCGCCCGGTCGGCGCAGATTTCCCGGTGTTCCTGCACCCGCAAACCGGCGACGAATACGCGCTGGCCCGCACCGAGCGCAAGAGCGGCCGCGGTTACGGGGGCTTCACCTTCTTCACCAGCCCGGATGTCACGCTGGAACAGGACCTGCTGCGCCGCGACCTGACAATCAATGCCATGGCCGAGGACGAACACGGCCAGCTCCATGACCCCTATGGCGGGCAACGGGACCTGGCCGATCGCTTGCTGCGCCATGTCTCGCCGGCCTTCGCCGAAGATCCGCTACGGGTCCTGCGTGTTGCACGTTTCGCCGCGCGCTACGCCGACCTCGGCTTTCATATCGCCAGCGAAACGCTGGAACTGATGCGCCAGCTGTCCCGCTCCGGCGAATTGCAGGCGCTGACGCCCGAGCGCAGCTGGAAGGAAATCTCCCGCGCCCTGATGGAGCCGCGACCGGACGTGTTCGTACAGGTGTTGCGCGACTGCGGCGCACTGGCCGAGCTCTATCCGGAACTGGACGCGCACCTGGCCCCTACGCCAGACGCCCTGCTGGCCGCGCTGCGCGAATGCGCCCGGCGCCAGCAGCCGCTGCCGGTGCGCTGGGCGGTGCTGCTTTCGCCACTGAGCATCGAGGACGGTCAGGGCGTCGAGCCGGTCCGGGCGATCAGCCAGCGCAGCAAGGTGCCCCGGGATTGCCAAGAGCTCGCCGAGCTGGTCGCCGGCTACCGCCACGCCGCTGCACGGGCGCTTGAGCTGTCGGCAAACCAGCTGCTCGACCTGCTGCAGCACTTCGACATCTACCGCCGCCCGGAGCGCTTCGAGCGCTTCCTCATCGCCAGCGAAATAGCCGGCGCCGCTGCACCCAGCAGCGGCGCACCTTTCCGCACGCAAGCCGAGTATCTGAGGGGAGCGGCCGACGCGGCACGCCAGGTGACGGCAGCCCCTCTGGTCGAGCAAGGCTACCGGGGAGCCGAACTGGGCGAAGCGCTCAAACACGAACGCCTGGCCGCTGTCGCACGATACGCCGCGTGCCGCTAGCGCTGTCTCAGCCGACGGCGGGGGGCTCGGGAAACGGTGAAGGTTGCAGCAGATACTCGGGGGTCAGCGCCATACCGTTCCAGCCGAAGGGCACCGGCCAGAGGCGCTGATCGATGGAGGCGCGGCGCCAGAGCTCGGCAAAGCTCAGCCCCGCTTCGGGGTGGATTCGCTCGGGCACCAGCAACGACAGCGGCCAGAGCACGAAGGCGTTGCGCAGCACTTCCGGCCTCGGCAGTCTCAGCCCATCGAACTCACCGACCAGATCGGCATAGAGCAACACGTCGATATCCAGCGGCAAACCCTTGCGATCCGGCGCATAGCGACCATTGTCCGCCTCGATGAACTTCAGTCTTCGATCCAGTTCGATCAGCGGCAGGTCCGTGCACCCGGCCACCACCAGATTGTAGAAATTGTCACCGCGGTAGCCTACCGCAAGGCTTTCGAAGACCGGCGAGCAATGCATGTCGCTCAGCAGTGCCGCCAGCGCGTCGAGTCCGGCATGCAGATGCCTTTCGCGCTCGCTGTTGCTGCCGAGGCCGAGCAGAACGGGAGTCAACGGCATCCGCGTTCGATCTCCACGCCCAACGCGCGTGCGCGCGCATTGGCTCCCGGCTTGGTCACGCGCAGGCGCAGCCAGGGAATGCCGAACTCGGTCATCAGCTGCGCCGCCAGTCGCTCGGCGAAGGTTTCCACCAATTCGAAACGCACGGCACCGGCGAAACGATCGATGGCCTGGCCGACCTTGGCATAGTCCAGCGCCTTGTCCAGCTCGTCCTTCTCCGCAGCGGGACGAATGTCCCAGCCCAGGGTCAGATCCAGACGCAGGCTCTGGCGGATGCCGCGCTCCCAGTCATAGGCACCGATCACGGTGTCCACTTCCAGGCCTTCGATAAACACTGTATCCAAACCGTCTCTCCCGCGGCACGACAAGCCGAGGCCGCACCGTTAGACTCAGGAGCTCCCTGCCCCGGATGATTTCCATGTTCTGGCTGCTGACACTGTTCGCTTACCTGCTCGGTTCGCTGTCATTCGCCATTGTGCTCAGCCAGCTATCGGGCATGCCAGACCCGCGGGCCGGTGGATCGGGTAACCCGGGCGCCACCAACATGCTGCGCCTGGCGGGACGCCGCCTGGCCATCGGCACCCTGCTCGGCGACCTGCTCAAAGGCTTGCTGCCCGTCACGCTCGCCGCCTGGCTTGGCTATGACGTTCAGCAGCAGGCCTGGATCGGTCTGGCAGCCGTGCTTGGCCATCTCTATCCAATTTACTTTCGTTTCCAGGGCGGCAAGGGCGTTGCCACTGCGGCCGGTGTACTGCTCGGCCTCTACGCCCCAGCCGCGGCGCTCGCGGCGGCCGCCTGGCTCACCGTGTTTCGCCTGACGCGCACCAGCTCCCTCGCCGCGCTGATTGCCTTGCCGCTTTGCCTGCCTCTGCTGGCCTGGCGACAACCTGGATCGCTGTTGCCGATGAGCGTGCTCGCACTGCTGATCGTCTGGCGACATCGCAGCAACCTGCAGGCTCTGCTGGCGGGACGGGAACGGCATTTCTGATGGCGCCGCTCAAATAGCCGGCAGCGCCTCCATCGGCCAGCGTGCCTGCACGCCGATCTGCGGCCCGTCGTGCTGCCCGGCCAGCAAGCGCTGGCAGCCTGCGTAGGCAATCATGGCGCCATTGTCCGTGCAGAACCGTGGCCGCGCATAAAAGACCTGCCCTTTCATCTCGGCCAGCATGGCTTGCAGCGCCTCGCGCAGCGCGCGGTTGGCACTGACCCCGCCGGCGATCACCAGCGACTTCAGGCCGGTCTGCTTCAACGCACGGCGGCACTTGATCGTGAGCGTTTCGACCACCGCCTGCTGGAATGCAAGGGCGATGTCGCAGCGCGTCTGCTCGCTGTCGTCACCGGCCGCCCGACGCTGTTGGAATGTATTGAGGGTAAAGGTCTTCAAGCCGCTGAAGCTGAAATCGAGCCCTGGCCGATCGGTCATCGGCCGCGGAAACACGAAACGCCCCGGCACGCCGTGCTCGGCCAGCCGGGCGATTTCCGGCCCGCCGGGATACGGCAGGCCCATCAGCTTGGCGGTCTTGTCGAAGGCCTCGCCGGCGGCATCATCCACCGACTCACCGAGCAGCTCGTAGCGACCGATGCCATCGACGCGCACCAGCTGGGTATGCCCGCCGGAAACCAGCAATGCGACGAACGGAAACGCCGGCGGCTGCTCCTCGAGCATCGGTGCCAGCAGATGCCCTTCCATATGATGCACACCAACCGCCGGTATGCCCCAGGCGAACGCCAACGCCTGCGCGCAGGAGGCCCCGACCAGCAGCGCGCCGACCAGTCCTGGGCCGGCGGTATAGGCGATCGCATCGATCTGCGCAGCATCACGCTCGGCATCGGCAAGCACCTGGCGAATCAGCGGCAGCATGCGCTTGACGTGATCGCGCGAGGCGAGCTCGGGCACCACGCCGCCATAGACGCGATGCAGGTCGATCTGGCTGAATAGCGCGTCGGCCAACAGGCCCTGCTCGCTGTCGTAGAGCGCGACGCCAGTCTCGTCGCAGGAAGTTTCCAGCCCCAGCACCAGCATGGGTTCGAACCGTCCGAGGGAAGCGAATGAAGCCGTGCATATTAATCGCCGGGGTCGGCCACCGGCCAGCGCTTTTCGATCAGGGGCTTTGCATTCCTCCAGCCGAGGCGTTAACATCCGCAACCCTTAAAACCAGCGTGCTTGCGAGTCATTTGCCGAAGCGCGTTGCCACCGGTAATCAAGTGAAGGTAAGTCCTGGATGCCCGCTGTCAAAGTTAAAGAGAATGAACCCTTCGACGTAGCACTGCGTCGCTTCAAGCGCTCCTGCGAAAAGGCCGGCGTTCTGGCCGAAGTCCGTTCCCGCGAGTTCTACGAGAAGCCGACTGCCGAGCGCAAGCGCAAGGCTGCTGCCGCAGTCAAGCGTCACGCCAAGAAAGTGCAGCGCGAGCAGCGCCGTAGCGTCCGCCTGTACTGATCCGGTACCGCTGACGTCGCCTAAAGCCCGGCCCTGGCCGGGCTTTGCGTTTGCATGCAGACTCCGCTTCGCCAATCGGCGAAAGGCCGGAGTTTTTTCGTTTCCGGCCCCATGCACTGCGAACTAACCTGATACCCCTATGGCCGGACTGATCCCGCAATCCTTCATCGATGACCTGCTCAACCGCTCCGATATCGTCGAAGTGGTGGGCTCGCGCATCCAGCTGAAGAAGGCCGGCAAAAACTACACCGCACGCTGCCCCTTCCATAACGAGAAGACCCCCTCCTTCAGCGTCAGCCCGGACAAGCAGTTCTATTACTGCTTCGGCTGTGGCGCCGGCGGCAATGCCCTCGGCTTCATCATGGACCACGATCATCTGGACTTCCCCCAGGCGGTCGAGGAGCTCGCCCGGCGCGCCGGACTCGAAGTTCCACGCGAGGACAGTGGACGCGGGCACAAACCGCGGCAGCCGGTCGACTCCCCCCTCTATCCGCTGCTCGCCGCCGCTGCCGACTTCTACCGCCAGGCGCTGAAGAGCCATCCGGCCCGCAAGGCCGCGGTCGACTACCTTAAGGGGCGCGGACTTTCCGGCATCATCGCCCGCGACTTCGGCCTGGGCTTCGCGCCGCCCGGCTGGGACAACCTACTGAAACACCTGGGCGGCGATGCGCTGCAGCAAAAGGCACTGATCGACGCCGGACTGCTGATCGAAAACGCCGAGTCCGGCAAGCGCTATGACCGTTTCCGTGACCGCGTGATGTTCCCGATCCGAGACAGCCGTGGCCGGGTGATCGCCTTCGGCGGCCGCGTGCTAGGCGATGACAAACCCAAGTACCTGAATTCGCCGGAAACCCCGATCTTTCACAAAGGCCAGGAACTCTATGGCCTGTACGAAGCCCGCCAGGCCAACCGCGATCTCGACGAAATCATCGTCGTCGAAGGCTATATGGACGTCATCGCCCTGGCCCAGCAAGGCTTGCGCAATGCCGTCGCGACGCTGGGTACGGCCACCAGCGAGGAGCACCTCAAGCGCCTGTTCCGACTGGTGCCGAGCGTACTGTTCTGCTTCGATGGCGATAGCGCCGGACGCAAGGCGGCGTGGCGCGCCCTCGAGGCGACCCTGCCGAACCTGCAGGATGGGCGGCGCGCGCGCTTTCTGTTTCTCCCCGAAGGCGAAGACCCTGACAGCCTGGTTCGCGCCGAAGGCACCGACGCCTTCCAGGCACGGATCAACCAGCAGGCCCAGCCGCTGGCAGACTATTTCTTCCAGCAACTGAGCGAGGAGGCCGACCCGCGCTCACTGGAAGGCAAGGCGCACCTGGCTACGCTGGCCGCACCGCTGATCGAAAAAGTCCCAGGGGCGAACCTGCGGGCCCTGATGCGCCAGCGCCTGGCCGAACTCACCGGGCTCAACGGCGAAGCGCTGCACCAGCTTGCAGCCACCCCCGCACCCGCCAGCACCCCGCCTGGCGACGACTACGGGTATTACGACGCAATATCCGTCGATTACGAGCCCCCCAGCTACGAGCCGGCCCCCCCACCCGCAGGCAAGGGCAACAAACGCCCCTGGAAGAACGATTGGAAGAAAAGCGGCCAGCGCCAGGATTTCAAGCCGCGAGCACCGCGCACGCCAGCAACCGTCGAGCCGCCAGCCCTGACCACGCTTCGCACCCTGCTACACCATCCGGAGCTCGCACAGAAGGTCGAAGATGCCAGTCATTTCGCCGCCGAAGACGACACTTATACCCAGCTACTCATCGCCTTGATCGGTACGCTGCAGAAAAATCCCCGCCTGCGCAGCCTGCAGCTGATCGCGCGCTGGCACGGAACCGACCAAGGGCGTCTTTTACGCGCATTGGCGGAGAAAGAATGGCTGATATCGGCCGACAACCTTGAACAACAGTTTTTCGACACCATCTCAAGCCTTGCCGCCAGACAACGCGAGCGCAGCCTCGAGCAGTTGCTGCGCAAGGCTCGCCAGGGTGCCCTGAGCGCAGAGGAAAAAGATCACCTGCGCGCACTGTTGAATCGCAACGCAGCACCTGCAGCACCGACCTCAACTGGCGCGTGAGGTCCTAGCTCGGCTATAATGCTCAGCTTGTTTTCAGCCCGCCAGAACCTTCAGTGGATAGGGTTATATGTCCGGAAAAGCGCAACAGCAGTCCCGCCTCAAAGAGTTGATCCAGCGTGGCCGTGAGCAGGGTTACCTGACTTACGCCGAGGTCAACGACCACCTGCCGGAGGATATTTCCGATCCGGAACAGGTGGAAGACATCATTCGCATGATCAACGACATGGGCATCAACGTATTCGAGACCGCTCCGGATGCCGATGCCCTGTTGTTGGCCGAAGCCGATACCGATGAAGCGGCCGCCGAAGAGGCTGCCGCAGCGCTCGCTGCGGTCGAGACCGACATCGGCCGCACCACCGACCCGGTGCGCATGTACATGCGCGAAATGGGTACCGTCGAGCTGCTGACCCGCGAAGGCGAAATCGAGATCGCCAAACGCATCGAGGAAGGCATCCGCGAGGTGATGAGCGCGATCGCTCACTTCCCCGGCACCGTGGACGGAATCCTGGCCGATTACGACCGCGTCGTCAGCGAGGGCGGCCGTCTATCCGACATCCTCAGTGGCTACATCGATCCTGATGACGACGGCGCCGCCGCCCCTCAGGAAGTCGAGCCGGTCGCGCCCCAGGTTGCCTCCAAGGCCGCCGCGGACGACAAGGACGACGACGAGGAGGACGAAGAGTCGAGCGACAGCGACGAGGAAGAAGGCGACGGCGGTCCGGACCCCGAAGTTGCCCGCATCCGCTTCGGCGCAGTGGCCGAACAGCTGGCCAAAGCCCAGAAGGCCCTGAAGAAGTTTGGCCGCGGCAGCCAGCAGGCCACCGATGAACTGGAGGCACTGGCCATCCTGTTCATGCCGATCAAGCTCGTGCCCAAGCAGTACGACGCACTGGTCGAGCGTGTGCGCGACGCGCTGGCGCGCATCCGCGCCCAGGAGCGCGCCATCATGCAGCTCTGCGTGCGGGATGCCCGCATGCCGCGCGCCGACTTCCTCCGCGAGTTCCCCAACAACGAGACCAACCTCGGCTGGGCCGAGGCCATCGCCAGCGGCAAGAGCAAGTACGCCGAAGCGATTGCCGCGCGCAAGGACGACATTCGCGCCTGCCAGCAGAAGCTGGTGGACCTGGAGCAGGAAACCGGCCTCAGCGTTGCCGACGTCAAGGACATCAACCGCCGCATGTCCATCGGTGAGGCCAAGGCCCGCCGAGCCAAGAAAGAGATGGTCGAGGCCAACCTGCGCCTGGTGATCTCGATCGCCAAGAAGTACACCAACCGTGGCCTGCAGTTCCTCGACCTGATCCAGGAAGGCAACATCGGCCTGATGAAGGCGGTGGACAAGTTCGAATACCGCCGCGGCTACAAGTTCTCGACCTACGCCACCTGGTGGATCCGCCAGGCCATCACCCGCTCGATCGCCGACCAGGCGCGCACTATCCGCATCCCGGTGCATATGATCGAGACGATCAACAAGCTCAACCGCATCTCCCGCCAGATGCTGCAGGAGATGGGCCGCGAGCCGACGCCGGAAGAGCTGGGCGAGCGCATGGAGATGCCCGAGGACAAGATCCGCAAGGTGCTGAAGATCGCCAAGGAACCGATCTCCATGGAGACGCCGATCGGCGACGACGAAGACTCGCATCTCGGCGACTTCATCGAGGACAGCACCATGCAGTCTCCGATCGACGTAGCCACCGTGGAAAGCCTCAAGGAAGCCACCCGCGAGGTGCTCGCCGGGCTGACCGCACGCGAAGCCAAGGTGCTGCGCATGCGCTTCAGCATCGACATGAATACCGACCACACCCTCGAGGAAGTCGGCAAGCAGTTCGATGTGACGCGCGAGCGGATTCGCCAGATCGAAGCCAAGGCGCTGCGCAAGCTGCGTCACCCGACGCGAAGCGAGCACTTGCGCTCGTTCCTCGACGAGTGACTGCCAAACCCCGGTTCGCCGGGGTTTTTTTATGCCCGCAATCGAGCTTGGTTGGCGCTGAACTATCACCCCGGTATAATCCGCCCTCCTTCTGAGGGCCTATAGCTCAGTTGGTTAGAGCAGAGGACTCATAATCAGGTTGCCAGTGTAGGAAGATACAAGTTTTCGGGCCTTTAGCTCAGTTGGTTAGAGCGCGCGACTCATAATCGCTCGGTCCCCGGTTCGAGCCCGGGAAGGCCCACCAAACCCTTGGTTTCCAAGGCTTTTTCTGGAAACCAGCCTTTACCCGACCGCCCCGCCATCCAGCCCCACCAAGGGGGCTAGGATTGGCGGTGGTGCAATCGGGGCCAGCTCTCCCCAAAAGTCGGTGGTGCAGATGGAGGTGCAAACACCCTCCCAGCCCAGCCGGGGTTACACCCCAGCCACCCCCAGCCCAGCGCGGGCCAGCCGGACGCCTTCGCTTGCAAGGTCGCTGGCAAGCCGGAACAACTCGGCGGTGATGACCGGGCGTAGCGGGTCCAGCCCTACCGCGACGATAGCCGCCACTTGCAACGACTGCCGCGCCCATTCTCCCTCCATCCCGACCGGCCCATGCTCGCTGTAGGTGTCCATGTCCAAGCTCAGGAACAGGCGATACCAAGCAGCGGCGTCTTCGGTGACTTCGACCAGAACCTTTTGTCCGGCTTGGGCCAGGTCCGCCAGCTCGGCCAGACGGCCCAGCAGGGAGGCGGACGGCCCCCCATGTGGTTGTCGGTTCTTCTCGCCCCTTGGGCCATGGTGCCGGATCATCAGGCACTGGCCGTAGAACGGGCTGCCCTCGTACCAATGCGGCAGCAGGTAATCAAAGTCATCCGGCGTCGATTCGGCCAGCAGGAACAGGGAGCCGTCTAGCAGCCGGTCGAAGGTCGCAGGCTTGACGATGCCGCGCACCCTATCCACATCCTCGGGTTCCGGCTCCATCCCGGCGAGCGCCAGATGGTTGAAGTGCTGGATGGTCAGCAGCCGCTGGGCAATGGCCGAGGTGTCCGGGCGCTGCCGTAGCAGCCCGCCCAGCAGTTGCTCAACCCCTTCGATGATTCCGCCCTTGCCGTGCGCCGGGTCGGCTACCAGCATGACGCTTTGCCCGATGGGCTGGGTCGTCGGGAAGTCCTCCGGCTCAAGGTGCGGCAGGACGCGGCGCACGGCTGATTCTGGGTAAAGGCCGATATGCGGCAACTCCCAGCCAGCGCCGACGATGGCCCCCAGCAGGGCAATGGCCCCGCCCATTGCCATCCGGGGAGTGGCGACAGGGGCCTGTTCGTTGAGGTGCTGGGCAATCTCTCCGGCCAGCCCGGGAAAGTGAATCGCGTTCATGGTTGCTTCTCCTTTACCAGCTATGGCCGACGCAATAGGCCTTGGTATCTAGTTTGAATTTCTCCCGCACTTGCTGCGGCGGTAGCTGTTGCAGCGCCCCGGCTTCGAGCAACGCCTTCAAGGTTTCATCCAGAAGGCGGCGCTCATCCTTGAACGGCTGCACCCGCTTCAATTTCGCGTACAGGTACGAATGCGGGATGACGCTGCCCGTTTGGAATGCCTTGGGCGTCTTGTAGGTCTCGCGCTTCTCGGGAGGCATGGCGAGGAAGTCAGCTACCGCTGTACGAATTGCTGCTTCGGCCTTGGCACCATCGCCGCCGCCGACCTCGCCTTTATCGAAGCGGGACTGGACGGCATGAACGCTGCGCCGGACAAACTCGACCGCCCAGCGGGCATGTTCAAATGATTCCGCCCTTGCCGTGCGCCGGGTCGGCTACCAGCATGACGCTTTGCCCGATGGGCTGGGTCGTCGGGAAGTCCTCCGGCTCAAGGTGCGGCAGGACGCGGCGCACGGCTGATTCTGGGTAAAGGCCGATATGCGGCAACTCCCAGCCAGCGCCGACGATGGCCCCCAGCAGGGCAATGGCCCCGCCCATTGCCATCCGGGGAGTGGCGACAGGGGCCTGTTCGTTGAGGTGCTGGGCAATCTCTCCGGCCAGCCCGGGAAAGTGAATCGCGTTCATGGTTGCTTCTCCTTTACCAGCTATGGCCGACGCAATAGGCCTTGGTATCTAGTTTGAATTTCTCCCGCACTTGCTGCGGCGGTAGCTGTTGCAGCGCCCCGGCTTCGAGCAACGCCTTCAAGGTTTCATCCAGAAGGCGGCGCTCATCCTTGAACGGCTGCACCCGCTTCAATTTCGCGTACAGGTACGAATGCGGGATGACGCTGCCCGTTTGGAATGCCTTGGGCGTCTTGTAGGTCTCGCGCTTCTCGGGAGGCATGGCGAGGAAGTCAGCTACCGCTGTACGAATTGCTGCTTCGGCCTTGGCACCATCGCCGCCGCCGACCTCGCCTTTATCGAAGCGGGACTGGACGGCATGAACGCTGCGCCGGACAAACTCGACCGCCCAGCGGGCATGTTCAACGGTGACCAGCGGCTGGTAGGGGTTGCAGCCCACACCGATGACAGAGGCGACCTTCAAGGCGTTGAGGTGCGCCCGGTTCCATAGCTGGACCTCGGCAGCGTTCCCGCCGTTGATGTGGTCATCGCATTCCCTGTCAAAAGCATCCAGCAGGGCTTCCGCGTCAGCGGCGAGATGGACCTTTGCAAAGCTGCCGTTCTGCTCGCCATGCACAGCGACCGTAACCAGATCAGCAAACCGCCTAACCAGCGCCGCGTCCGGTTTGCCGCCTGCATAGCGATTGCGCGGCGGGCGACCTCCGGTGTATTCGATCACCAGCAGGCGAGGCACCAAGCCGTCTTGGACCAAGGCGCTATCGAGGCAGCCGAAGAAGACCTCCGGGGTCGATTCCCCGATGATGGTCAGGCTGGGGGCACGAACTACGGCGGTGTTCTTCTCCTTGTCGCTGTATGCCTGCACCCCGACGAAGCCATCCGGCCCACTGCGCGAATACAGCGCCAGCAGTTCGCTATGCAGGGCTTGTTCTGCACCGGATGCCTTGGGCGTCGTGATGCGCTTGAGCGTATGGCCGAACTCGTCCAGCACCGAGTAGAAACAGGGCCGTTCTTCGAAGTGCTTGACCAACGCTTGCCCAGATGCAAACGAAGTCGGGCCGATGAAGCGGCTGACGGTCGGAATGCTGGGGCTGATCTCTGACAGCAGGCGATTGATGCCCTGCTTGCCCCCTTCCTTCCCGATGCCGGTCTTCGCCAGCAGGATCAAGTAGAGGTTCAAGCCAGTAGGCAGGCCGCTTGTGTAGTAGGTGCGACCAGCGACCCCGGCAACCAGCCCCAGCGCAGCAGCAAGAGCGACCTCCGGCACTGGGCGGATAGCCGAACTGTAGATGTACTGGGCCAGCTCGCCGACCAAGCCCGGAGGGGGCGGTAACTCGCCGGTAACGGGGCCTTCCAGCCGAGGGGCGAGGCTATGGGAGGGAGCCGGGATGGGTGCTTGTGGCGCGGTTGCCACTTGGGCGGCCAGTTCCTCCATTGCCTCCAGATCGACCGGCACCGGCTCATTCGCCCTGATCTTGCGAAGCGCCAGATCAATCCGGTAATCGGTGCCCCGGTGCTTGTCGCGCTTGCCGAGGGCAGACATTCGGAACAGGCGCTTTACCTGCTCGTTGCTGGGCGAGTAGAAGGCTAGGATCGCCAGCAACGCATGATCCGCTTCGGAGGCGCTCTCATAGCCCAGCGCCGCCCATTCTCCAGCACATAGCAGGTTGAACTTGTCCCCGTTGATGGCGCGCATCGCCATTTCCACAAGGCCGGCGTCGTCTTGCAGTTCCTCGCGCTCCTCCAGATCAACTTGCGGAGCGGGCTTCATCTCGCCATACAGCACGTCCAGCAGGTCTTGCCGGGCTGCAATCTCCAGCGGGCGCATTACATCGCCGGTGCAGATCATGTAGCGGGCGCTGGAATAGACCTCGACGCCATCCCGATGGACGCCAGCAGGCATCTTGCCGCGCACGACGATATGAACGCCGCGCCCGGATTGCGATCGCTCGGTGTAGCTGTCGAACTTCTCGATGATCTTGGCAAAGCGGGCCTTCTGCTCGTCGGTCGCCGGGCGCTCGGCTTTGTCGTCCAGGTCGATGATGGTGTAAGGGTCGGATTCAGCCAGCACGAAGCCGACGCGCAAGCCGTACTGGTCGGCATAGGCGCAGGCAACATCGAAGGCCGCCCATGTGGTCGAATCAGTGACAGAGGCTGCGCCCCCGGTCTTCGGGTCTAGCGGCTTCTTATCGGCGGCCGCGACTACCCATTGCGGAAGCTGTTGCAGCTCCAGCGGAATGTTGTTTCTCATTTGAGCCGTCCCCGCTGGTTACTGTTGTGCGGAGCGGGCTGCGCGTTTATCCGCCAGCCATTGTTCGACGACCTCACGAGGCCAGCCGACGCAACGAGGACCGTACTTGATAGGCTTCGGAAAGATGCCCGTCCGCTGCCAGCGGTAAAGCGACTCTTGGGAAATGTTGAGCAGGGTAGCTACTTCGGGGTAGCGGAGGATCGCGCTCTCGGTCATGGTTTGTTCTCCGTCCAAGTAATTGAAGCCATTACTTGCGCTACGGAGAGCACCGCTCTCTAAGGTACGGGCCTTGGCGAAGGCCTCGGATGCAGGCACAGCCTGCGCGCGATGGGGTCATTATAAAAGTGACCCTTTATGAACTTCAAGTGAACAAGAGATGCTATTCGCTTTTATATCAATCACTTAGAGTAGTATCCGGGTCTCCATATAAGGGCGCCCGTATCCGGTCCAGTCATGGCCACAGGTGGGCCGGAGTCGCCGCCAAAGCGCCGGGGACCCCGCCATTACCCCGGATGTGCCCAGCCAAAAACCCAATGCCACCAAGGCGTTACCGCTGGTCTGGGGTACGGGGTACAAGGGGTACAGAAATACAGAGAGAGATACCCAGATTAGATGAATCTTCATAACCCCTTACCCTAAGTACCCCATGTACCCCTGTACCCCATATATTTAGTAACCCCTTATATTTATTGAAGAAATCAACTTTTTGATTAGGGGTCCATCTGGGGTAAAACGCGCATTCTTCTGTGCCCCCGCAAGTTCCAAACGATGACGCGACCGTTAGAACGGCATCTTTACCGGGAGCATGTCATTGGAGGCCAACCAGCAGCCGACGAGGGAGGCCCGCGACGGCGGCACCAACGCCGACCTTTTGCCTTGGCCCAGCGGGGCGCTTGAGTCGATTACTGATGCTTGATGCCAGCCGTCCAGCACCGGCACCCAGCGCGGCAGGCGCGACCCGGACGGCCCCATGTGGTCATGCAGGAAAACAGGCGAGCGGATACATAGTCACCGGGTCCAGCAGGCGACCCGCGACTAGAAACAACGACTTAGACGAACGCCCCGGCTGGCGGGGGTGCCTTACGGGGTAGGCTGGCACCAGAAAACCCCCTCGCCACGGCCTTTTTGCCCCGGCCCCTCCCTACCCCATGCCCCAGCCCGCGAAATGGCCCCCACGCGCGGTTACGGCCTGTTACCGGCAGGGATGGGGGCCTTGGCCGGGGCTATGGGTAGGACTGGCTGGAAGGGATCGAAAAAGCTAGTGCCGACCGCCCAAGGCCCACCGAGAATGGAACTGTCCCCCTGCCCCGGAGCCGTCCGTAAGCAAGAGTGACCAGAGCATCGTTCAAAGCCCGATGCACTGCCCCGAGGCCCCCTAGATTCGTCTGGCGGGGCCTCTTTTTTTGCCTCAACGGCATCACCTTTCCAAGTGCCCCACCATTTTTACGGCGGGACCATAGCGGCAGCCCTGAGTTTTATTGGTTGCCGCGAATGAAAACACCACCATGGAAGCTGACGCCGGAGGCCCTGGCCCAGCAACAGGCCGAAGCCGCTGTCGCAGCAGACGCCCCCACCGAACACGCCAACGGCATCGCCAAGGACGCCAAGACAGGCCGCTTCATCAGAGGCGGCGCGGGCCGTCCGAAAGGCTCCCGCAACAAAGTCACCCTTGCCATCGAAAACATGATGGAAGGCGAAGCCGAGGCCATCACCCGTCATTGCATCGACCTCGCCAAGCGCGGCGACCCCACCGCCATGCGTATCGTCATGGATCGCATCGCGCCCGTTCGCAAGGGCCGCCCGATTCCCAAGCTGGAGAAGCGCGACGGCGAAACGAGCATCGAAGCCCTGCTTCGGGCCGTCCTCGAAGGGGAGATTGCCCCCGAGGAGGGCAAGGAGGTTGTCGGCCTCATCGAAAGCGCCGCCCGTGTGGCTGCCACCCAGATTCTGGCCGACATGCGCCAGCGCCAGATGGAAGCCTTCCAGAAGGCAGCCGACTCCGGCGGGGTTCCCGGCGGCGTCATGTTGGTTCCCATGCTGGGCGGACTGGACGACTGGGAGAGCGCCGTTCTCAAGCAGCAGCAGCACCTCAAGCTCACCGTTAAGGAGTAACCCATGAACATCGAATCGCAGTACCTCGTCAAAGACCCCGCCGCTACCGGCTTCCTCGACAACGCCCAGCTCGACACCGGGCTCGCTGCCATGCTGGGCGATCCCAAGGGCATCGACGCCCATGTCGCGCCGGACGTGCAGAGCGCCCATATCACCCTCAAAGATGCGGCCAAGAAGATTGCGGCGCTGGTCGGCGACCCGACCCGGACGGAGGTTCAGAAACACGCCGCCGCGAAGCAGCTTGCGGAGAAGGTGACGAACCATCTGGAGAAGTCCAAGGCCGCGCTGGAGGCGCACGCCGAGAAGCTGAAAGCGTCCGCGCTGGCGCAGGCTGATTTGCATCTCGGCCCCAGCTCGGACCGCAGCGCCCTGCATAGCGAGATTCGTAGCTGGGTGCGCGAGCAGGCCAAGACGCCGGAAGGGTTGCTGCAAGTGAAGCAGGCGATGGCGGACAACGACGACGTTGCAGCCATCCTCTGGCACTCGCCCTCGTTCCTCGTCGGGCTGGCTCCCAGCGTCCATGAAGGGCTGCGCCTCGAAGCCCTGCAATCCCGCAAGCCCGAGCTATACGCGAACCTGAGCAATAGCGTCGGCCTCGCCAAGCTGGCGGGCAAGTATGAAGCCGCCATCCGCAAGGTAGCGCCCAGCTTCTACACGCCCAGCCTCGCGGAACAGGCCAGCAAGCGCGTCGAGATTTGACGGGCTGGACACCCCCTCCGGCACCACCTCGCCGGAGGGGCGAACGCCAAGCCTTTGAGTAACCAAGGCGACCCGTCGCGGAACCGCCTGATTAAAGATTAGGAGACCCAAAATGACCGCAGCCCAACAGGCCCTTTCCGCGCTGGCCGACTGGATTAAAGCCAGCAGCCAGAACTACCAGACCCGCCTTGCCACCGTTGAGCGCGGCCCGTTCGCCGTCCTCGTCCCGCTGGCCCTCGACCAAGCGCCCGCGCCGACCTTCGACCCCGAAGCCCTGCCCCTGTGGATACCCGAGGCACAGGCCCCCGCCGATCTCCCGGCTATCGACACTAGCGCCCCGGCTAGCCAAGACCGCAAGGCGCAGCGCCTCGGGCATGTCGTCTGGATGGTGCAGGAGGGACGCTTTCCGGGCATCCAGCTCATTGACCTGACCGACCCCAGCGAAACGCTACAGGCGGCGCTTGACCGGCAAGCCCCCGGCCTCGACCTCGACCAGACCGCCGCCGTCTTCCTGCCCCGCTGGTGATTGCATGGCCCGCATCATCGCCAAGGAAGGGCCAGACTTGCCGCCGCTGTCGCCAGACCTGCGGCATACGCCCGCCGAGGCCATCCACAATCTGTTCGGCGCGGTCTTCATGCAGGCGCTACAGGAACAGGATCGGGAATGGGTGGAGTCGCCCGACTATCTGCTGATTGCCGACTTCGCCGGGATCGACCTGGACCTAGCGGAGCGAGTGCGCTGCATGTTCCTTGCTGGGGAGATCAGGCCCGGAGCCTTCGCGGGTCTTGCTCCCGCCATGCCACCCGAACACATCCGTTCTGCGGTGCGGCCTTCGACCACTATCCGCCCCGTCGAGATGGTCCGGGCCATCGCCGCGACCATGCCCGATGCCAAGCCCAGCGAGGTAATCCGCGCCTGCATTGCCGCTGGGGTCAATCCGGCGACCGCCGCCACCCAAGTCCGCAGGTATCGAAAGGCGCTTGCTGAGTCGAACAATTGATCGTCGTTCGGAGTGCCACCCCTGCGGCTCAGCTTGATTATTCACCTCATGGGCAGGGGAACAGGCCCCGCCGCCTAACAGGAGAATCATCATGGCAACTCGCAACCGCCGCGCCCCCAAGAACGACCAGCCCGAAGAAATCCAAGAAGCAGCCCCGGAAGTGCAGGCCGAGGAAGTCCAGCAGGAAGAAGCCCCCGCCCCTGTGGTTAAGGCCCGCAATGCCTCCACCGTCGAAAGTCCCGTCAAGCGCGTCTGGGCCATCGCCGACTCGATGCCCGAGGCCAAGCGGAAGGATGTCATCGCCGCCTGCGTTGCAGAGGGCATCGCCTTCTTCACGGCGCGGACGCAGTACCAGAAATGGAAGCAAAATCAGGCGACCTGATTTCACATTAGATTATCTCAAGCGAAAAGGCCCGGTCCCTCAGGGACTTGGGCCTTTGCTGTTTTCTGGGCGGTGCGATTGGAGGTAACCCCGGCCTTGTTACCTGCGATTTAAGGGGGGTTCGGGCCGGGGCTATAGGGTAGCGAGGGGAAGGCCCCGTTCGCGGGGTATAGCGCGGTTACGGGGGCCAGGGGCGGGGTGCTGGCCCCGCATGGGCTTTACTGACCAGCCGCCATAGCAAGGGCTTCTTGCTCTTCGATTTCTTCCTCTGCAGTAGGGGCTGGAGCTGCCGGGCGATTAGCAATCAGAGCCGTCACATCGCTCCACTCTTCCATGCGGAAGACATGAACCCGATTCACATAAGCGCAGAAACTCGGGGCGTGCTGGCGCAACGATCCCTGCAATTTCATGATTGCAGTGATTGGGTCATGTTCGCCTTCGGTATGGTAAAGCGACCCCTGCGGGTGCGCGGTAAATCCACAAGCATCTAGTGCCTGAGGAATTTCGGTTTGATAAACGCGCGTAATGTCAGCCTGACTGAAGCCAGCAGCCTTCATCCCTTTGGTATTCAAGTCAAAAGCAATCGCGTACTGGGCCATGGCGTCCCTCCTAGCTCGATTTGTGAATCACAAACTTCCATCATAACTTTGAATATGTTAAGTAGCCAGTTCTTCGGTCAGGCTGGCCACATGCTCGGCCCATGCCTCGATGGCCTGCCGCGCCTCGGCGTCATACATGTGCTGGTTATAGACTGATGCCGTCACGTCAGCGGCTGGCGGGGTGTGCGCCAAGATGCGCTTGATGACCTCGGCCCGGACGCCCAGCTTTGCCAGCCCAGAAGCGCAGGTGCGCCGTAAGTCATGCAGCCGCCAGTCGGCGACCGGCTCCCCTAGTTCCTCGCTCATGTACTGGTCCAGCGTCTGCTTGGCCTTGCCCCAGCCGTTGATGGCTACCTTGCCGTTGGTCGTGAAGACAAAGGCGCACTTGTCGAAGCGCGGACGGCCCTCGATGATGGCTTGCGCCTTCTTCGACAGCGGGGCGCGGTAGTCGCGGCCTGCCTTCATGCGTGAGGCCGGGAGGCTGGCCCATTCCCCGTTCACCTCATCCCAGCGCAACAGCCCCGCCTCGTCGCGGCGCATACCGGACAGCAGCAGGAGACGGGTGCAGTCGCCGAAGGCCCCGCCCATGCGCTCGGTTGCCTTCCAGAGCGCCTTAACCTCGTCGTCGGTCAGGATGCGGGTCCGGGCTTGTGGCTTGTACCGCTGCGCAATCCCGACGACCGGATTGACCTCGACTATCTCCCGCTCCAGCAGCCAGTTGAACATCTTGGAGAGGTACGCCCGCAGATGGTTGGACTGGCCCGGCGTCTTGGCGGCCACCTTCTCCAGCAGATCAACAATGTCGCGGCGGCGAATGTCCTTGACCGGGCGATCCTTGAACTCGGGGATAGCCAGCCGGACAAAGGCGCTTTCGATTTGCTCCCAAGACTTCAGCTTCGGCTTGCAGTACTTCTTGACGAAATCCTTGGCGCAAGCCTCGAAGCCGCTATACAGCCGTTCCCGTTCCTCGGCCTTCTTGTCTTCTACCGGGTCTTCGCCTCGCTGGACGGCTGCGCGGGCTTCTCGGGCGCGCTCCCTCGCCAGCTTCAATGTCACGCCCGGATAAACGCCCAGCGACAGGCGGCGCGGCATACCCTTGACCCGGTAAGTGAAGCTCCATGACTTGGTGCCGGATGGCAGCAGCCGGAGGACCAGCCCCGGCACTTCACCGTCATAAACGTCTTTGCGTGTTGCAGGCGTCGGCATCTTCTCGATAGCCGTCGCGGTAAGTTTTATGCTCCCCATAATCGTCCCCTCATGGTGGTTGGGTGGGTGGTGCGACTGGGGGCGATCTTTAATAAACCCCCATGAAGGGAAATTTTCAGGACGATTGGGGTAAAAGGCACCGTAAAACAAGGGGTTGGACATCACCATTGAAGGTTTATGAAGTCCTTTGAAATCCTATGGCTCCGGTCTCATAATCCTTTGGTCCACGGTTCGAGTCCGTGTGGGCCCACCAACTCCAAGGCCGCGCAATGCGCGGCTTTTTCTTGCGCATTCGCCGGCAATTTCCGCGCGCGTCAGGTGCGCCGTGCTTCGTTGCGCTGGGTCATTGACCCAGGCAAGGCTTCGCCGCATCCTCCGGAACTTTCCGGCCAACAACAAGGACATGCCGCAATGAAACTGGAGACCCTGGCGATTCATGCGGGCTACAGCCCGGACCCGACAACCAAGGCCGTGGCTGTGCCGATCTACCAGACCACATCCTATGCGTTCGACGATACCCAGCATGGCGCCGACCTCTTCGATCTGAAGGTGCCTGGCAACATCTATACGCGCATCATGAATCCCACCACCGACGTGCTCGAACAGCGTGTCGCCGCCCTGGAAGGCGGTATCGCCGCGCTGGCGGTGGCTTCGGGCATGGCGGCGATCACCTATGCGATCCAGACCATCGCTGAAGCCGGCGATAACATCGTTTCGGTGGCCAAGCTCTATGGCGGCACCTATAACCTTTTCGCCCACACCCTGCCGCGTCAGGGCATCGAGGTGCGCTTCGCTGCCCACGACGACATCGCCGCGCTGGAAGCGCTGATCGACGCCAAGACCAAGGCGGTCTTCTGCGAGTCCATCGGCAACCCGGCCGGCAATATCATCGATCTCAAGGCGCTGGCCGACGCCGCGCACCGTCACGGCGTCCCACTGATCGTCGACAACACGGTGGCGACGCCCATCCTCTGCCGACCGTTCGAACACGGCGCCGACATCGTCGTCCATTCGCTGACCAAGTACATGGGCGGCCACGGCACCAGCATTGGCGGCATCGTCGTCGACTCCGGCAAATTCCCTTGGGCGCAGCACAAGGAGCGCTTCGCGCTGCTCAACACGCCGGACGTGTCCTATCACGGTGTGACCTATACCGAAGCCTTCGGTCCGGCCGCTTTCATCGGCCGCTGCCGCGTGGTACCGCTACGCAACATGGGCGCAGCGATCTCGCCGTTCAACTCGTTCCTGATCCTGCAGGGCCTGGAGACCCTCGCCCTGCGCATGGAGCGCCACTGCGAGAATGCACGCAAGGTGGCCGAGTTCCTTCAGGCCCACCCCCAGGTCGCCTGGGTGAAGTACGCCGGCCTCAGCGATCATCCCGAGCATGCGCTGGCGCAGCGCTACATGGGCGGCAAGCCGGCGTCGATCCTCTGCTTTGGCATCGCCGGCGGCCTGGAGGCCGGCGCGCGCTTCATCGACGCCCTCAAGTTGATCGTTCGCCTGGTCAATATCGGCGACGCCAAGTCGCTGGCCTGCCACCCGGCGAGCACCACCCATCGTCAGCTCAATGCTCAGGAGCTTGCCCGCGCGGGCGTGTCCCAGGACCTGATCCGCCTTTCCATCGGCATCGAACACATCGATGACATCCTTGCGGACCTGGCACAGGCACTGGACGCCGCCAAGGGCTGACCTCCTCTAGCCCACCCGGCTTGATATTCGCAGGCGAGGCTCCACATTAATCGGCATACCGCCATGGAGCCTCGCCATGACCGACTCACTGATCGTCCCCTGTGCGCATTGCGCCAGTCTCAACCGTATCCCCGCTGCTCGGCTCAGCGACGCGCCACATTGCGGACGCTGCAAAGCTGATCTGCTCTCTGCGCAACCCTTCGAATTGCAGGCGGGCCAGTTCGCCAACCAGATCAAGGGCGACCTGCCGTTGCTGGTGGACGTCTGGGCCAGTTGGTGCGGGCCTTGCCGCAGCTTCGCTCCGGTATTCGCCCAGGCCGCGTCCCAACTTCAAGGCCGCTGCCGGCTGGCGAAGCTGGACAGCGAAGCCAACCGACAACTGTCGACTCAGCTGGGCATCCGCTCCATTCCAAGCCTGATTCTGTTCCGGGACGGTCGCGAGGTAGCCCGGCAAAGCGGTGCCATGCCGCTGCCCCAACTGCTCAGCTGGTTGAAGCAGCAAGGCGTTGGATAGCACCGATCGATGTCATTTAGCCATCACAACATGCTAGGCTGCGCCCGCGCCGAAGAGCGCTTGGATCTGTCAGCGAGAAGGAGCTGTTGTGAAGCTGTCCCATCTGTTTGTCATCGGAGCGATCGTGGCTTCGACCGGTTGCGCGAGCGGCCTTAATTCCTACCAGAAATCCGAACTGCGCCATTTCGAGGCTGCCGGGCTTGCCGTCGAGGAAAAGAACCCGGCCGTGGGGACCGCGCTCGGCCTGCTGCCCGGTGGCGGCTCCTTCTATGGCCGCGAGTATGGCCTGGGCGTCGTCAATCTGCTGTTCTGGCCGCTCTCGATTCTGTGGGATCCGGTCAGCGGCCACAGCGCTGCCGAGACCATCAACTATCACGCGACCAAACAGCACGTGAGTACGCTGGAAAATCGCGAGCTCGATGCACTCGAGGATCGGTTGACGCGCAACGAGATCGACATGACGCAGTACAGCATCCAGAAGCGCCGGGTCGAAACGAAGTATCGCTACAACTAGGCCCTCTCCCGCAGCCGGGCTCTTCGGCTGCGGAACAACCCTCTCGGGACGCCTGTCCACTGAACACGTCGCAGCTACCAGGAGCCCGCACATGTTCGGCAAGAGCACGCACAAATTCGAAGTGAACTACATCTACCAGAACGATCCGCGCGCCGAGATCATCGAGTCCGACGAGCAGAGCCTGTCCAGCGCACATGCGGCTGAACACCTGATCCGCCTGCACAATGCCGATGCCGAGAACCGCCTGGTGATGCCCGATGCCGACGCGGGGGAGCAGGAGCTGTTGCGGCAGGCTGAAGTGCTCGGTATCACCGACATCCGAGTGACAAAGGTTGTTCATGAGCATGAGCCCGGAACCACACCGGGCCACTATCAGCAGCCCTGAGCCTCGATCCTCAATAGAAGTACCAGCGTAGCTGCAGCTGCACCTCGGTCGCTGCGGCCTCGGCAAAAACCCGCTCGAGACCAAGGCGCAACCCCACATCGCTACTCAGCTCGAACTGCTGAGCCAGCCCGAGCCGGCGGCGCACCTCGCCATGATGGAAATAGTCGCCTCGCGCCTCCAACAGCAGGTTGCCCATCCGATTGCGCCACAGCAGCCCGCTGTCGAATCCGACAGCGGGGCTGAGCCATGCCGCTGCGTCGGGATTGTGTTCGATCCGCACCGTCGCCAGGGCAAAACCGAGCAGCGCTTCATTCAACTCCCAAGTGAAGCCACCGCCACCATTGATATGCCCTACCAGACGCTCGTCCGCCTGCTCCGTAGCTACCCGCTCGAGGCCGGCGGCCACCTGCCACGACCATGGTTTGAGCAGCGGTGACATCGGCGTCAGCGAGCGGATGCCGGCCAGATCCAGGCGCTGCAGCTGCAAACGACCGCCTTCGTACTGACGAAGCTGTAGCTGTGCAATCTCGATCTGCGCACCGAGCGGAAAGCCCTCGAGGTTGTCCAGCAGATCGTGATAAGCCATCCGAAGGCCGTAATCGGCGAAGGCACGGCCGTCCCGATTGCCGATGCCAGCCAGCAGCGTTCTCGATTCATGCCCCTGCTCGGGCAGTGCCGGCTGCTTGATCTGCAATCGAGGAGGCGGGTTGCGATTGATCGCCTGGAGTAATCGATAGCTGTGAGCGGCATTGCGCGGGTCTCGCTCCTGCCCTGCCGCGTGATAGCGCAGCAGGCGATAGGCCGCATCCTGAATCAGCGCGCGCCGCTCAGCGGCCAGTATCAGATAGTCCGGCTCGTCGACGACGCTCGGGCTGTCGGCAAGACGGGAAACCCATGCGAGCTCCTGCGCTTGCAGCGGTGCACTGCGCGTCAGGAGTTCGCGCTCACGCGATGGCCGGTAATCGATGCGCTCCACCAGGCCGGCATCCTTGACCGCACGTACGGTGTCGGCGGGAATCGCGGTCAGGGGAAACTGCTCGGTAAGCTCCAGACCTGGCCGGGCGATCTCCAGCAGCTCCAGCAGCCGATAGGAGCAATTTTCATCAAAGAAGAAGTAGTCGAACTGGATCTGCTTGAGTTCCCAGACGTGCTCGAGCATCCGCCCGGTTTCTTCGGGCGTGAGATTCAGCCGGTACTCCCAGAGGTCGCGGTTTTCCAAACGACTGTATTCGCCGATCTTTTCGCGATAGGGCAGCAGTGAGAACAGCCCGGGGTAGCCGCCCATCAGGCCTTTCCAGGCGTAGAGAATGCTGTTGTCCATGCCCTCGATGAAGGCACCGAAATTCAACGCATAACTGAGCAGCGGGCTGCCTTGCGTATCGATGTCGACCTGATCGATGCGCAGCAGCGTATGGCCGAACATCGACGAAGGGCTGTTGAGATAGGCCGCCGGAAACACCAGCACACTGCTGTGAGGGGCAATGTCGGCATACCACTCATTGAACTCGGCACAGGAGACGGCAGGAAGATCATCCAGTGCCAGCTGCTCGCGCAGCCAGCGGGTACGCGCCGGATAGACGCACTGCGGATGCCGGTCGCCCAGGCTGGACGGAGCATAGAGGCCGGCCAGGGTAGCCGTCAGCTCTGCGGCTGGGTCCCATGCGCCGTCCTCGGCCAGAAAGAAGGCGTCATCGTCGACGTAGCTGCGCCAGCCAGCCAGCTTGCCGCGTTCGTAGTGGCCAAGCGAGAGCCAGTAGGGATCGCTTGCCAGCCGCTGCAACCGATCAGCCGGAGCGGGGGCAGCCGCCTGCACGAGGGCGCTCGCGCAGCAGCACGTCAGCAGGAACAGTGTTCGGAACATGCCTGGCCAAGAGATAGCCTGAGAGAAACGTGCCCGCTGAGCGGGCACGATGAGGAGACCCGCGTCAGACCTGCTCGGCGTAGCGAGCCAGGCGGGCGTCCTGCTTCAGTACGGCCAGGGTCGCCGCGTGGACCTGCTCGGCGGTCACATCGGCAGAGCTGAAGATCTGCTCGAAATGAGCATGGGTGACGGCAGCGAAGTGCGCACGATCCTCGGGTTTGACACCGAGCACCACCGCATAGGTGGTCAGGGCTTCGCCCTCGCCCTTGGCCATATCCTCCGACAGCTCGGTCATGATGCTGCTCAGCACCAGCATTGGCTTGCCGTTGTAGGTCAGCGTGCCATCGGTAGAGCAACCGTTGGTGCCCGACGTCATGCCGAAGGTGGCATTGCCGGAAGTGCCGTTGGTGATCGACGCCACCAGGTGGGAAGGCAGGCCGCGCTGGCCTTCGAACAGCATGTTGCCCCAACCGCAGCCGGGGCCGCCGGGCGCTTCGGCGAAGGCGCCGGCCGATACAGTGCAGAGCAGGGACGCTAGCAGAATCCGTTTCATGTTCGTTCTCTTATCCAGTGAAATGGCCGACGCCCTTGCCGGCCGCGCCGTAGCTTTCGGCATATCCCGCGGGGCTGTCAAGGCGAACCCGTGCGCCGCGGTCATTGCGTCAACAAAAGCCCGGCCGGCAACCACTGAAAACGCAAACGCCCCGCTCGAGCGGGGCGTTGACGTTACGGCGACCGGATCAGACCTGGTGGTACGGCAGTGACAGCTCGTGCACAGCCTCGATGAACGCGCCGGCATGCGCCGGATCGACCTCTGGCGTGATGCCGTGACCAAGATTGAAGACGTGGCCGTTGCCGTGGCCGAAGCTGGCGAGAATTCGGCCGACCTCGGCGCGAATCGCTTCCGGCTTGGCGTAGAGAACGCTCGGGTCCATGTTGCCCTGCAGAGCGACCTTGTCACCTACACGAGCACGGGCACTGCCAATGTCGCAGGTCCAGTCCAGACCCAGCGCCTCGGCACCGCTGTCGGCCATGGATTCGAGCCACAGCCCGCCGCCCTTGGTGAACAGGATCACCGGTACCCGGCGTCCATCATGCTCACGGATCAGCCCGTCGACGATCTTGCGCATGTAGGCCAGCGAAAATTCCTGGTATGCCGCTGCCGACAGGCTGCCACCCCAGGAATCGAAGATCTGTACCGCCTGGGCGCCGGCGCGGATCTGGCCGTTGAGGTAGCTGGTGACGGACTGCGCCAGCTTGTCGAGCAGCGCATGCATCGCTGCCGGATCGCTATAGAGCATCGCCTTGGACTTGCGGAAGTCCTTGGAGGAGCCGCCCTCGACCATGTAGGTCGCCAGCGTCCAGGGGCTGCCGGAGAACCCGATCAGCGGCACACGGCCATTCAGTTCACGGCGAATGGTGCGCACCGCCTGCATGACGTAGCCCAGATCCTGCTCGGGGTCGGGGATCGGTAGCGCTTCGATGTCGGCTGCAGTGCTGACCACCTTCTTGAAACGCGGGCCTTCGCCTGTCTCGAAGTAGAGCCCCAGGCCCATGGCGTCAGGAACCGTGAGGATGTCCGAGAAGAGGATCGCCGCATCGAGCGGATAGCGATCCAGCGGCTGCAGCGTCACTTCACAGGCCAGCTCCGGATTCATGCACAAGCTCATGAAGTCGCCTGCCTTGGCGCGGCTAGCACGATATTCCGGCAGGTAGCGGCCAGCCTGGCGCATCATCCATACCGGGGTGACGTCGACGGGCTGCTTGAGCAGGGCACGAAGGAAACGGTCGTTCTTCAAGGCAGTCATGTAGGGGTTCCCGCGAAAAATTGCCGTGCATTGTCGCAAAGCGGATAGCAAAAGGCACGGCGAACGCCGTGCCCTTTCAATCGGCTTGATTCAGGTCAGGCCGATGCGCTGAGGTTCAGACGCCGAGGTAGTCAAGAATCCCTTCGGCAGCCTGACGCCCCTCGAAGATCGCGGTGACGACCAGGTCGGAACCGCGCACCATGTCGCCGCCGGCGAAGATCTTCGGATTGCTGGTCTGGTGCTTGAACTCACCGAGCTCCGGCGCGATCACGCGACCCTGATTGTCCAGCTGGATACCGATATCCTCGAACCACGGGGCCGGGCTGGGACGGAAACCAAAGGCGATCACCACGGCATCGGCCGGTAGCACTTCCTCGGAACCCGGGATCGGCTCGGGGCTGCGACGGCCACGGGCATCAGGCTCACCGAGGCGCGTCTCGACGACCTTGACGCCTTCGACCTTGTCCTCGCCGATGATGGCGATCGGCTGACGATTGAAGAGGAACTTGACGCCCTCTTCCTTCGCATTCTTCACCTCACGGCGCGAGCCGGGCATGTTCTTGGCGTCACGGCGGTAGGCGCAGGTAACGCTCTTGGCGCCCTGGCGGATCGAGGTGCGGTTACAGTCCATCGCCGTGTCACCGCCACCCAGCACCACGACCTTCTTGCCCTTCATGTCGATGAAGTCTTCGGCCGATTTCTCGAAACCAAGGTTGCGGTTGACGTTGGAGATGAGGAAGTCCAGCGCGTCGTACACACCGGGCAGGTCCTCGCCCGGGAAGCCGCCTTTCATGTAGGTGTAGGTGCCCATGCCCATGAACACCGCGTCGTATTCGGCGAGCAGCTGGTCCATGGAGATATCTTTACCCACCTCGGTATTGAGGCGGAATTCGATGCCCATGCCAGTGAAGATCTCGCGACGACGGCTGAGAACGGTCTTCTCAAGCTTGAACTCCGGAATACCGAAGGTCAGCAGGCCGCCGATTTCCGGGTTTCGATCGAACACCACGGGGGTGACACCGTTACGCGCCAGCACATCGGCGCAACCGAGACCGGCAGGACCGGCGCCGATGACCGCCACACGCTTGCCGGTCGGCTTGACCTTGGACATGTCCGGTCGCCAGCCCATGGCGAACGCCGTGTCGGTGATGTACTTCTCGACAGAGCCGATGGTCACCGCGCCGAAACCGTCGTTCAGCGTGCAGGCGCCCTCGCACAGGCGATCCTGCGGGCAGACCCGGCCGCAGACTTCCGGCAGCGTGTTGGTCTGGTGACACAGCTCGGCAGCCGCGAGGATGTTGCCCTCGGAAACCAGCTTCAGCCAGTTCGGGATGTAGTTGTGAACCGGGCACTTCCACTCGCAGTACGGGTTGCCGCAACCGAGGCAGCGGTGCGCCTGTTCGCAAGCCTGCTCCGGCTTGAAGGGTTCGTAGATCTCGACGAATTCCTTCTTGCGCTGGCGCAGCAGCTTCTTCTTCGGATCCTTGCGCCCGACCTCGATGAACTGGAAGTCGTTGTTTAGACGTTCAGTCATTTGAAACCTCATCAGCTAGCTTGAGCCGGCGCGCCTGGCCCGCAGAGGCGGGCCAGGCGTCACTGGCATGCAGCACTACGCTCAAATTCTTATTGCGGGTTGGCTCGGGTGCTGGAAAGCAGCGACGCCAGATTCGCGGCCTTTGGCTTGACCAGCCAGAAGCGGCGCAGGTAATCGTCGAGATTCTCCAGGATCTGAGCGCCCCAGGCGCTGCCCGTCTCGTTGACATACTCACGCAGTACCGACTGCAGATGGCTGCGGTGCGCTTCCATCGTCTCGCCGGTAATGCGGTGCAGGTTCACCAGCTCGTTGTTCACCCGATCGATGAAGCTGTTGTCCATGTCCAGCACATAGGCGAAGCCGCCTGTCATGCCGGAGCCGAAGTTGGAGCCCGTCTTGCCCAGGACACAGACGAAGCCGCCCGTCATGTACTCGCAGCAATGATCGCCAGTGCCCTCGACGACGGCATGCGCCCCCGAGTTGCGCACCGCGAAGCGCTCACCGGCGGTGCCCGCCGCGAACAGCTTGCCCCCGGTTGCGCCATACAGACAGGTGTTGCCGATGATGGCCGACTCCTGAGAGGCGTAACCGGCTTCGCGCGGCGGAGTGACCACCAGCTTGCCTCCGGTCATGCCCTTGCCCACGTAGTCGTTGGCATCGCCCTCGAGGTACAGATGCAGACCGCCGGCGTTCCATACACCGAAGCTCTGTCCGGCGGTACCTTTGAAGCGGAAGGTCAGTGGCGCATCCTTCATGCCCTGGTTGCCGTGCAGGCGTGCGATTTCGCCGGACACGCGGGCGCCGATCGAGCGATCACAGTTGCAAATCGACAGCTCGTACTCGCCGCCCGCCTTCTGTTCGATGGCCGACTTGGCCAGACGCACCATTTCCTCGGCCAGCAGGCCCTGGTCGAATGGCGGGTTGCGGTCGACTTCGCAGGTCTGTGGCTTGTCGGCCAGCTCGCTGCCGCCGAGCAGCGGCGAGAGGTCGAGTGCCTTCTGCTTGTCGGTCTCGCCAGGCAACACATCGAGCAGATCGGTACGACCGATCAGCTCACCGAGACTGCGCACACCGAGACGAGCCAGCCACTCGCGGGTTTCCTCGGCAACAAAGGTGAAGAAGTTCACCACCATGTCGACGGTCCCGATGAAGTGGTCCTTGCGCAGTTGTTCGTTCTGCGTCGCGATGCCGGTCGCACAGTTGTTCAGGTGGCAGATGCGCAGGTACTTGCAGCCCAGTGCGATCATTGGTGCCGTACCGAAGCCAAAGCTCTCGGCGCCGAGGATCGCCGCCTTGATCACGTCCAGGCCGGTTTTCAGACCGCCATCGGTCTGCACCCGGACCTTGCCGCGCAGATCGTTGCCACGCAGGGTCTGATGGGTCTCTGCGAGCCCCAGCTCCCATGGCGAGCCGGCGTAACGAATCGATGTCAGCGGCGAGGCGCCGGTGCCGCCGTCGTAACCGGAAATGGTGATCAGATCGGCATAGGCCTTGGCCACGCCGGCCGCGATGGTGCCCACGCCCGGCTCGGCAACCAGCTTGACCGAGACAAGCGCCTGCGGGTTGACCTGCTTGAGGTCATAGATCAGCTGCGCAAGGTCTTCGATCGAATAGATATCGTGATGCGGCGGCGGCGAGATCAGCGTGACGCCCGGCACCGCATAACGCAGGCGTGCGATCAGGCCATTGACCTTGCCGCCCGGCAACTGGCCGCCTTCGCCGGGCTTGGCGCCCTGGGCAACCTTGATCTGCAGCACTTCGGCATTGACCAGATACTCCGGCGTGACGCCGAAGCGACCGGTAGCGACCTGCTTGATCTTGGAGCTGCGCTCGGTACGGTAGCGGGCCGGGTCTTCCCCACCCTCACCGGAGTTGGAATGCGCGCCGATCCGGTTCATCGCCGCAGCGATCGCCTCATGCGCCTCTGGCGAAAGGGCTCCGAGGGAGATGCCGGCAGAGTCGAAGCGCTTGAGGATCTGCTCCAGCGGCTCGACTTCCTCGAGCGCCAGCGGCTGGGCCGCCTCCTTGACCTTCAGCAGGTCGCGGATCATCGATACCGGCCGCTGGTCGACCAGTGCGGTGTATTCCTTGAAGCGCGAATAGTCGCCGCTCTGCACCGCCGCCTGTAGCGCACCGACCACATCGGGGTTGTAGGCGTGATATTCGCCGCCATAGACGAACTTGAGCAGACCACCCTGCTGGATCGGCCGACGAGCGTTCCAGGCCTCGGTCGCCAGCGCCTTCTGCTCGGCTTCGAGATCGACGAAACGCGCGCCCTTGATCCGGCTGGCCACGCCGCGGAAGCTCAGATCGACCACCTCTTCGGCCAGGCCGACTGCCTCGAACAGCTGCGCACCACGATAGGATGCGATCGTGGAGATGCCCATCTTCGAGATGATTTTCAGCAGCCCCTTGGAGATACCTTTGCGGTAATGCTTGAACACCTCGTAGAGATCGCCCAGCACCTCACCGGTACGGATCAGGTCGCCAAGCACCTCGTAGGCAAGGAACGGGTAGACCGCGGTCGCGCCGAAACCGATGAGCACGGCAAAGTGATGCGGATCGCGCGCCGTCGCGGTTTCCACCAGAATGTTGCAGTCACAGCGCAGGCCGGTCTCGACCAGCCGGTGGTGCACGGCACCCACGGCTAGCGAGGCGTGCACCGGCAGCTTTCCGGGCACGATGTGCCGGTCGCTGAGCACCAGCAGCACCTTGCCGGCACGCACCGCCTCTTCGGCCTGGTCGGCGATATTGCGCACCGCGGTCTCGAGGCCGACGCTCTCGTCGTAGTTGAGATCGATCAGGTGGCGCTCGAAACCCGGCCGACCCAGCTCCATGATGCTCCGCCACTTGGCAGGCGAAATCACCGGAGTCGTCAGGATGGCGCGATTGGCGTGGTCAGCGGTTTCCTCGAAGACGTTGCGCTCGGCTCCCAGACAGGTTTCGAGCGACATCACGATGGCTTCGCGCAGCGGATCGATCGGAGGATTGGTGACCTGCGCGAACTGCTGACGGAAGTAGTCGTAAGGCGAGCGAACCCGGCGCGAAAGCACAGCCATGGGCGTATCGTCGCCCATCGAACCGACCGCTTCCTGGCCCTGCTCGGCCAACGGGCGAAGCACCTGGTCACGCTCCTCGAAGGTGACCTGGAACATTTTCATGTACTGCTTGAGCTGGTCGGCGTCGTAGAACGCCGAGCCATGATCGTTATCGTCGAGCGTCGACTGGATGCGCAGCGCATTTTCACGCAGCCACTTCTTGTAAGGGTGGCGCGATTTCAGTCGATTATCGATGTCGGCAGTGTGCAGCACTTCGCCGGTCTCGGTATCCACGGCGAGAATCTGCCCAGGGCCTACCCGACCCTTGGCGATGACATCTTCGGGCTTGTAGTCCCACACGCCCACTTCCGATGCGAGCGTAATGTAGCCGTTCTTCGTGGTGACCCAGCGAGCCGGACGAAGACCGTTACGATCGAGCAGACACACCGCATAGCGGCCGTCGGTCAACACCACGCCCGCCGGGCCATCCCACGGCTCCATATGCATGGAGTTGTACTCGTAGAAGGCGCGCAGATCGGCGTCCATGGTTTCGACGTTCTGCCACGCCGGCGGAATAATCATGCGCACGCCGCGGAACAGATCCATTCCGCCGGTGACCAACAGCTCAAGCATGTTATCCATGCTCGAGGAGTCGGAACCGGTGCGATTGACCAGCGGTGACAGGCTCTCGAGGTCGGGCAACTGCTCGTTGGCGAACTTCAGGCGACGAGCCTGAGCCCAGTTGCGGTTGCCGGTGATGGTGTTGATCTCGCCGTTGTGCGCGAGGAAGCGGAACGGTTGAGCAAGCGGCCACTGCGGCATGGTATTGGTGGAGAAGCGCTGGTGGAACACGCAGATGGCAGTAGCCAGGCGCTCATCGCCAAGGTCGGGATAGAAGCTAGCCAGATCGGCTGGCATCATCAGGCCTTTGTAGATGATGTCCTTGGCCGAAAGGCTGCAGACGTAGAATTCTTTGTCGGCGACCAAGGCCACTTCGGCGCGGCGGCGCGCGAAGAACAGCTTGATGGCGAACTCGCGATCGGAGAGCTCCGGCGCTGCGACGAATACCTGCTCGATACGCGGCAGGCGCTCGAGGGCCAGCCGACCAAGCACGCTGGTGTCGACCGGAACTTCGCGCCAGCCGACAACGTCGAGCCCTTGAGCGACCAGCTCCTCACTCAGTCGCCCGCGTGCGCTGTCAGCTTTCGCTGCGTCCTGACTGAGAAAGACCATGCCGACAGCGTACTGCTCGGGCATTTCGACATCGAAGCGCTCCCTGGCGATCGCGCGCAGGAAGGCATCGGGCTTCTGCATCAACAGACCGCAGCCGTCGCCGGTCTTGCCGTCGGCATTGATCCCGCCCCGATGGGTCATGCAGGTCAACGATTCGATGGCGGTTTTTAGCAGGTGATGGCTTGCCTCGCCCTGCATGTGGGCAATCAGGCCGAAGCCGCAGTTATCCTTGAATTCTTCAGGACGAAACAGACCTGCTCTCATAGGCGCTCCACCAGCTAATACGTTGTAAATCAACCCCTTACTGACGGAGCGCTGAAAAGCCCCGTCATACACGCGGGCAAAAGGGGGAGCAGTTTACAAAGGCTGCTAGAGCGACACAAACAAAAATTTGCAAGCCCCAAAACGGTGCATCGCGCACTTTTTTGGGGCAATTTTTTACTGCGCAGAGCGAATTTCGCCCTGCACACTCGAAAAACTACGCACCCAGGGCTTGCCCGCCTGAAGCTTGGCCGGCAATTTCTTCACGGCATCAACGGCCTGCGCACGCGAAGCAAAACTGCCGTAGGTAACCACGTAGAACGGCTTGCCTTGGTGATTCTTGACGAAGTATCGGAACTCGCCTCCGTATTCCTGCACCAGTGCTTTCGCATTCTTCTCGGCACGAGTCCCAACGACCTGAACTAGATAGCGACTCCCCGGCTGCTGCGAATACCACGACTGTGCGGCAGACGAAACGGTCGAATCGCGTGACGGTGCGGCAACCGGTCGCGGCGCTACAGCCACTGTTGGCGCGGGAGAGGCTTGCGGCGCTGGCGTTGGCGTTGGCGTTGGCGTTGGCGTTGGCGTTGGCGTTGAGCTTGCCGGCGAAGAGCCCGAAGCAGCAACATCTGCCGGCAGCGCCCCCGGCGCAGCGATCGCATTGTCGCCGTCGTCCTCCGGCGCACCGGCCGCAGCGGCGAGCGGCTCGCGAATGACCGGCTGCGCCTCGCTGCCAAGCGGTAACGGCAGCGGCTTCTCGGCACCGTTGAACTCTATGGCAGCCCCGGAGGAGCCGGTTTCGCCCTGAGCATCGAGACCTGCATTACCTGCGAGTTCGACTGGCCCCTCCTCACCCCCCCTGAGCACCAGCGCCACCACGACCACCAGCACGACACCAAGGGCGGCAAACAGGTGCTTACCAGGCAACGGCAAGCCCCAGTTTCGCTTTCGTCCACGGGAAGCCGCCGATTGCTGCATGCTTTCGACCAACTCCTCTCGCGCAACTTCGTTTATCGCGCCAGGCCAGCCACCCGACTCCTCATGGATCCGCACGACCTGCTCGCGGGTGAAGCAGTCCAGATCGCTACCGGCGCCTTCCAATCGAGTTGCCAGGTACTCTCGGGTCTCGTCCTCTTCATAGGGCTGCAATGCAATGACGTGGTACGACTCCTGTGCCGTTCCCCCGCTCAGCGCCTCAAGACGGGAGACCAAAGCATCTAGCCCGAAGAGAAACACGTGCGGCCTTGCTTCGGCGTTGCCGTTGGCGAGCCGCATGAGGGTCTCGATCGCCGCCCCTGTGAGACGGTCTGCATCATCGACCAGCAGATAAACTTCTTGCCCGGTAATGGCGAGCTGGACAATTTGCGCCATGATCGCCTCGAAGTCGGCAACCGGGGCGCTCACGGCCTGAGCAATCTGCTGAAGCAGCGCACTGGCATCCAGCGACCCAGAAGGAGTGATCACCACGCTTTGTACCGACTGCTTGTTGCTGCTGGCGACGAGCGCCTGGCGAAGCAGCGTCTTGCCGCTCCCCTCAGGCCCGGTCACAACAAGCACTAGCTGGCTATAGCGAGCCAGGTGATGCAACTGCCCAAGCACCGGCTTGCGCTGCGCCGGAAAAAACTTGAATCCAGGCACCCGCGCAGCGAAAGGATCGTGGGAAAACCCGTAATGGGCGAGAAAGGCGTCGTCAGCAGCCAGACCAGTCATGTTCATGCTCCAAGCTCTTGCGCAATCGAACGGTAGTCGGCAACAAGGGTTTCGTTCAGTACATCGCGAGAGAAATCAGCGGTCACCACGGCCTGCCCCAACGACTTGAGCAGAACCAGACGAAGCTGGCCGTTCTGGACTTTCTTGTCGACCGCCATATGCGTCAGGAAGTCTTCCGCCCGCATGTCGGCGGGTGGCTCCACCGGAAGCCCCGCTGCCTGAAGCAGGCGCATCGCACGATCACGCGCCCCGCCATCAATCCAGCCCAGGCGTCGGGACATCTCCAACGCCATGGCCGTTCCAGCGCCCACCGCCTCGCCGTGCAACCAGGTCCCGTAGCCCTGATGCGTTTCGATTGCATGGCCGAAGGTATGCCCAAGATTGAGGATCGCTCGAATACCTTCTTCGCGCTCGTCTGCACCGACGACCCGCGCCTTGGCAGCGCACGAGCGGTGAATCGCCTCGTTCAAAGACGCCATGTCGAGCGCCAGCAGCTTATCGATGTTGCTTTCCAGCCACTCGAGAAACGGTGCATCGCAGATCAGGCCGTACTTGATGACCTCGGCCAAGCCCGCCGACAGCTCGCGGGCCGGCAGAGTGGTCAAGGTCGAGGAATCGATGATCACGCCGAGCGGCTGGTAGAAGGCACCGATCATGTTCTTGCCAAGCGGGTGATTGATGCCCGTCTTGCCACCAACCGACGAATCGACCTGTGAGAGCAAGGTGGTAGGCACCTGTATGAAGTCGACACCGCGCTGATAACACGCCGCTGCGAAGCCAGCCATGTCGCCGACCACGCCACCGCCCAGGGCGATGATGGTGGTACGCCGGTCGTGCCGGGCCTGGAGTAGGCCGTCGAAAATCAGCTGTAGCGTCTGCCAATTCTTGAACGCCTCGCCGTCTGGAAGAACGATCGGCGTGACGGTGTAACCCCCAAGGCTGGCCAACAGGCGCTCAAGATACAGTGGCGCGACCGTCTCGTTGGTCACCACAGCGACCTGACGACCTCGAATAAGCCCTGCGAAAAGCTCGCTGCGCGACAGCAGCCCTTCGCCGATATAAATGGGATAGCTACGCTCGCCGAGATCGACCTTCAGAGTCTGCATGACGCCCCCGCTGGATAAAGGGCGCTAGGATAGCGCAGATTGCTCCCGCCCATCACGAGACGGCAGCCCCTCAAGCCGGCGCAGAATCTCACCGACCACCGCGCGCGGCGGACGGTCATCCGTCTCGATGATGATGTCGGCCACGGAGCGATATAAGGGATCGCGCAAAGACATCAGCTCGGTCAGCGTCTTGCGCGGATCCAAGGTCTGCAACAAGGGGCGATTGCGGTCCCGGGCAGTCCGCTCGAGCTGTTGGTCCACTGATGTACACAGATAGACCACCCTTCCGCCCGCACGCAGCGCCTGCCGATTCTGTTCTCGCATGACGGCACCACCGCCAGTCGCCAACACCATTCCGCCAAGCTGGCATAGCTCGGCGATGACGGCCTGCTCGCGATCACGGAAGCCTTGCTCGCCCTCCACATCGAAAATCAGTGGAATACTAGCCCCCGTGCGCTGCTCGATCTCCTTGTCCGAATCCTTGAAGGGTACGTGCAGCTCTTTTGCCAACAGGCGCCCGATGGTGCTTTTGCCTGCCCCCATCGGGCCTACGAGAATGGTATTGGTCACCGCATCAATGACTCACAGCTATCGCTTGGTTACTCATGATACGCGGAGTCAGGAAGATCAGCAGTTCCGATTTTTCGTTGGTTACAGTGTCACGACGGAACAGGCGACCGAGGTAAGGCAAGTCCCCCAGGAACGGTACCTTGTCGACCGACTTGCTCTGCGTATTCGAGAAGACACCACCGATCACAATCGTCTCGCCGTCGTTGACCAGCACTTTGGCGTTGACCTCGTTCTTATTGATTGGCGGCACGCCGTTGAGCACGTTCTGGAAGTCTGGCGCGTCTTTCGTGACCTTGACCTCCATAATGATGCGGTTGTCAGGCGTGATCTGAGGGGTCACCTCCAACGACAGCGCCGCTTCCTTGAAAGAGGTGCTGGTCGCACCGCTGGAGCTGGCTTCTTGGTAGGGAATTTCGGAGCCCTTCAGGATCTTGGCTGTTTCCTTGTCCGACGTAACGACCTTCGGCTGCGAAACAACCTCGCCATTTCCGGTTTTCTCCATCGCCGACAGTTCCAGATCGAGAATCAGATTGTCAGTGACGTAGCCAATACCAATTCCTGCTGTTCGATTCGCCACACCAAGATCGACAAAGGGGAAGTTGCCATTGGAATCCTCACCGGAATCTCCACCTTCATCTCCCAAATCGTCATTGCCGTAGACCGCGCCGCGACCGTTGGCAAATATTTGCGTTCCGCCCCAGCGCACCCCAAGACTCTTGTCGTAATCGACGTTCGCCTCGACGATGCGCGCCTCGATCATCACCTGGCGAACCGGGATATCCAGCTGCATGACGATGCGGCGCAGTTCGTCCAGCCGCTCCTGGGTCTGGTAGGCGATGATGCTGTTGGTGCGGTCATCGACGGCGATGGAGCCGCGCTCCTCGGTTGCCCCGCTGCCATTCTCGGTGACCGACTGGAACAGACGCGCAATGTCGGCAGCCTTGGCATAGTTGACCTGAATCAGCTCGCGCCGCAGCGGCGCCAGCTCGGCGATTTGCCGCTGCGACTCGAGCTCCTGCCGCTCACGGGCCGCGATCTCGTCCGCAGGCGCCACAAGCAGCACATTACCTACCTGGCGCTTATCCAATCCCTTCGTCTTGAGCACCAGGTCAAGCGCCTGATCCCACGGCACATTCTGCAGACGCAGGGTAATGTTGCCCTGCACGGTGTCACTGGCCACCAGGTTCAGATCGGTGAAGTCGGCAATCAGCTGCAGCACCGAGCGCACATCGATATCCTGGAAGTTCAGCGACAGCTTTTCCCCGCTGTACGCAAAGCGCTCAGACTTGCGCTTCTCGGCCTCGTCTTCACTCAGCGGCTTTACGCTAATGGTCAGCTGGTTGTCCGTCTGGTATGCGAGATAGTCATATCGGCCGCTCGGCTCGATCGCCACACTGGCGCCGCCGGATGAGCTGGTGGCATCCACGAAGCGCACCGGCGTGGCAAAGTCCTGCACATCCAGGCGGACACGTAGCGCTTCCGGCAGCTGTGCCTTGTCGAACTTCACATTGATCTTTCCGCCCTGCTCCTCGATGGTCGAGCCGACCGATGCGTCGGACAGGGTGATCACGACATTGCCTGCTCCGTCTTCGCCTCGTCGGAAATCGATATTACTGATGGCTTTGCCGACCATCTTGGCGGCGACCGGCGCAGGCCGGCTCGCTACCGGGGACGCAGCCGCGGACGCAATTGGGGCAGCCGCCCCCTCGTTCTCGCCGAGAACAATGAACAGCTCGTTACCTTCGACTCGAGTGGCGTAGGGCACGAGCGACGCAAGATTAACAATCAGGCGGGTACGCCCCTGCGCTTCGACCACCGTTACGCTACGCGCGTTGCCAAGGCCCAGCTCCCGATTCTTCACACCAAGCTTGTTCGAAACGCCTGGCAGGTCCAGCGCAATGCGGGCCGGCTGCTCTAGCGTATAGCCGCGCGGCTTGCTGACCGGCTCATCGAAGGCCAGCTTGAGCTCGACCCGATCTCCCGGCAGCGATGCCACATCAAGCTTGTTCAAATTCGCTGCCAACAGCGCAGGCGAGGCAAGCAGCGCCAGCATGGCGACGCCCACACGAGAGAGGGTGCTATTCATAAATTGCTTCCGTTGTGCAGACCAATCTAGGTTTTCCATTGTCTGGTGCCCTCGCTCAGGTGCGCTCTTTCAGGTTCAAGCTGCGCGGGCGTTCCAGCCACCCACCATCGCCGTCTGGCACGATTTCCACCACGTCGACACTCGCCTCGCTGATCTCGACGATGCGTCCGTGGTTGCGTCCGAGGTAGTCACCAACCTTTACCCGATGCACACCACCGCCACCGAGAACCAGCGCGTAGCGCCCGTCGCGATTGCTCAGCGTGCCGACCATGACGAAGTTTTCGATATTGAAACCTTCGAGGAACTGACGCACCCGGGTCTCGTCCGGATGAATGTTCTTCGTACCCTTCTGCCGCTGCGCCAAGTCGACCTTGATCGGCGGCTGAAATGGGTGTCGCATGGCCGAAGCGCTGTAGGTAAAGGCCTCATAAGGAACGAATGGCGGCAGTGGCTCGATGGAGCCCTTGGGCCTGGCCCTGACCTCATCGAGGTACTGCTGGAGGTCGGTGAAATCGTTGCCACCGCTGCAGCCAGTCAACGCCAGCACGAGCAGAGCAGAAAACCAAACTCGGGACTTTCTCATTTCTGCAGCCCCTTCTCGTTATAGCGATAAGTCTTGGCGAGAATCTTCATGCGCAGTTTCGATGAACCGGCGTCCTTCACCGGACTGATATCGAAGTCATGGAGGGTGACGATACGGGGCAGACTGGCAACGCCGCTGACGAATGTTGCGAGATCGTGATAGCCGCCCACTACGGATATTTGGATGGGAAGCTCGATGTAGAACTGCTGCGCCACTTCCGGCTGCAGCTTGATCTCTTCGAACTCGAGGCCGCTGCCCAAACCGGTGCGAGTGATGTCCTCCAGCAGCCCGGGCACTTCGGTATCGCTCGGCAGTTGACGCAACAAGGCGCCGAACGACGTCTCCATTTCCGCCATTTGCGCTTTATAGGCTTCGAGGTTGGCCGCCTGGAATGCCTTGGTGGAAAACTGCTGCTTGAGGCTTTCCTCTTGAGCTCGCTGCTGCTCGAGCTCGACGTTGAGATCGCTCAGATGGAAGTAGTAGCCGCCGACCAGCAGACCAACCAGCAGCAAGACCGCCGCAATGACCTTGATCGGCCCCGGCCAGGAACCCAGGTTGTTCACGTCCAGCTCGGACAGATCCACCTTCTTCAGGCTTTCGATGGTTTCAGCCAGACTCATGGCTTGGCTCCTTCCTTTGCAGCAACCGGTTGCGTTTGCTGCACGGTCAGCTGAAATACGTTTTCCTGATCGATCGCCCCCGCCGTCACCGCTTTAACCTCGATGAGATTCGGCGCATCGAGCCACTCAGACCCATCCAGGTTGCGCATCAGGTTCGAAACGCGATTGTTCGACTCGGCCGCGCCCGCAATGGAGATGGTCTTTCCGGCCATCTTGAGATTGGTGAAGTAGACTCCGTCCGGTAGCGTACGCACCAACTGGTCGAAGACTCGCGCGATGATCGGACGATTGCCCTGCAAGTCCTGAATGATCTTCATCCGCTCGAGCAACTGCTGGCGTCGCTCCTTCAGCTCCTTGATTTCCTTGATGCGCGCATCGAGCAGGGCAATTTCCTGACGGACAAAATCGTTGCGTGCGACCTGGTTCTCGATGGCGCCCTGCAGCAAACGGTCACCCAGGAATAACAGGCCAGCGGCGAGCAGAACCACACCGACCAGACTGACCAGGAAGCGCTGCTTGCGCTCTTCGCGCAGCTGTTCGCGCCAGGGAAGTAGGTTGATCCTTGCCATCAGTCGAAGCTCCTCAGGGCCAGGCCACAGGCAATCATCAGCGCGGGCGCATCGCTCGCCAGCGCCCCGGCGTTGACCTTGCTGCTCAGCGCCATGTCGGCGAACGGATTGGCAACCATGGTCTGCGTGCCCACCTTCTGCTGGATGAGCCGGTCGAGATCCGGTATCGAAGCCGTGCCACCTGCCAGCAGAATGCAATCCACGTCATGGAACTGACCGGCTGCGAAAAAGAACTGCAGTGAGCGCGACACCTGCTGAACGACCGCCTCCTTGAACGGCTGCAACACTTCGGTTTCGTAGTCGTCCGGCAAGCCACCCTGTTTCTTCGCCAGCCCTGCCTCCTCCACCGAAAGCCCGTAGCGACGCTGAATTTCCTCGGTGAGCTGGCGACCGCCAAACAGCTGCTCCCGGGTATAAATGGTACGGCCGTTGTGCAGCACACTGAGCGTGGTCATGGTGGCGCCAATATCGACGATGGCGACGGTGAGATCGGCGTGCCCCTGTGCAAGCATGGGCGCGAGCAGATCGTAGGACCGCTCTAGCGCATACGCCTCTACATCGACCACCTTTGCGCTCAGACCGGCGAGCGCTAGAGCGGCCTCGCGGATCTCCACGTTCTCCTTGCGACAGGCCGCAAGCAGCACGTCCACGCGCCCAGGCGCGCGCGCCGCAGGACCCTGAACCTCGAAATCGATGGCAACTTCTTCGAGCGGGTAAGGAATGTACTGGTCCGCCTCGATCTTGAGCTGATTCTCCAGCTCGTCATCGCTCAGGCCGCCGTCCATTTCGATGGTCTTGGTAATGACCGCCGAGCCGGAGACAGCGACAGCGGCTTGCTTGCAACCGGTCTTGGCGCGCGCCACAACACGCTGCAGGGCCTGCCCGACCCCCTCCAGCTCGGCAATGTTCTTCTCGACCACTGCGTTGGGCGGCAAAGGCTCAACGGCGTACGCCTCGACCCGATAGCGATTGCCTGAGCGGCTTAATTCCAGGAGCTTGACCGAGGTCGAACTAATGTCGATCCCAAGTAGCGTATTCGCTTTCTTAGTGAAGAGCCCTAGCACAACCGATTTCCTATCGATATCCGCAAGTTACGGATTAATTATGTTTTGCCGCATTAGATTACAGGCTTGACAGAACCGCAAATGGCTAGAAGGCAAAAAAAACGCATATACTGTGATCCGTTTTTCTCTTTCGGCATCGTCTGCTGCCGCACCCACTGCTTTCCGGATTTCTAGAGCCCTGATGCGTCTTCTGAAGTTTCTCTTGTGGTCCAGCCTTGGCTTGCTGTGCGCCGTGCTGCTCAGTATCAGCGGGGCGTTCCTCTACCTGAACCCCAATCTCCCCTCGGTCGAATCGCTGCGCAACGTCCAGCTGCAGATCCCCTTGCGCGTGTTCAGCGCCGACGAAAAGCTCATCGCCGAATTTGGCGAAATGCGCCGCTCGCCAATCCGCTTCGAGGAAATCCCCGACGACTTCATTCACGCGCTGCTGGCCGCCGAAGACGACAATTTCGCTAACCATTATGGCGTCGACGTAACCGGCCTGATGCGCGCTGCCGCGCAATTATTGAAGAGCGGGCACATCCAGACCGGCGGCAGCACCATCACGATGCAGGTGGCCAAGAACTACTTCCTGACCAGCGAACGCAGCTTTTCACGCAAGATCAGCGAGATCCTCCTGGCGCTGCAGATTGAGCGCGAGCTGAGCAAGAACGAAATCCTCGAGCTGTACGTCAACAAGATCTATCTCGGCCACCGCGCGTACGGCATCGAAGCGGCCTCTCAGGTCTATTACGGCCAGTCGATCAAGGACTTGAGCCTGGCGCAGCTGGCGATGATCGCCGGTCTGCCGAAAGCCCCCTCAGCGTTCAATCCTCTGGTCAACCCGACACGCAGCAAAGAGCGACGCGACTGGATCCTCGGCCGAATGCAAAAGCTCGGCTACATCGACCAGCAGCGCTACGAGCAGGCCATTGCCGAGAGCGAGACGGCGCGCTATCACGGCGCCTCGCCCGAACTCGAGGCGCCTTACATCGCCGAGATGGCGCGGGCCGAAATGGTCGGCCGCTATGGCAGCGCCGCCTATACCGACGGCTTTCGGGTCGTCACCAGCGTGCGCAGCGACCGCCAGGAAGCCGCCAACCAGGCCCTGATCGACGGCCTCATCAGCTACGACCAGCGCCATGGCTACCGCGGCGCCGAAGCGCAACTGGGCACAGAGCGCAGCAAATGGCTGGACGAGTTGAGCAGCCGCCGGGCGCTCTCGGGGCTCCAGCCAGCCGTCGTGAGCCAGGTCGGAAACGACGGCATTCAGGTACTGACTCGTGACGGCCAGGAACACGCGGTGAGCTGGGACAGCATGAAATGGGCTCGCCCCCATCTGGCCACCAACAGCCTCGGGCCACGACCGACCAAGCCATCCGACGTCGTCAAACTTGGCGACTTGGTACGCATTCGCTGGACGGACAAGCACGCCCTGTTCAGCCAGATCCCCCAGGCTCAGGCGGCCCTGGTTTCGCTCGACCCGCAGGACGGCTCTATCGAGGCGCTTGCCGGCGGCTTCTCCTTCGGCCAGAGCAAGTACAACCGTGCCATCCAGGCCAAGCGCCAACCCGGGTCCAGCTTCAAGCCGTTCGTCTACAGCGCAGCCCTCGACGCCGGCTACACCGCAGCGACTCTGGTCAACGACTCGCCGATCGTTTTCGTCGAGGAAGGCATGGACCGAGTCTGGCGACCGAAGAACGACAACAATACCTTCCTCGGCCCGATCCGCATGCGCGAGGCGCTATATAAGTCCCGTAACCTCGTATCCATTCGCCTGCTCCAGGCCATTGGCATCGACTACGCCCTTGATTACATCACCCGCTTCGGCTTCAAGCGCGAGGACTTGCCGCGCAACCTCTCCCTGGCACTGGGCACCGCCACGCTGACCCCAATGGAAATCGCCACAGGCTGGACCGTTTTCGCCAATGGTGGCTACCGCATCGAGCCTTATCTGATCGAGCGCATCGAGGACAGGCAGGGCGAGGTACTGTTTACCGCGAACCCGCCGCGCGTCCCGCACGAGCAAATCGCTGCGCAGGAGGACAGCCCGGCAGTCAGCTCCGCCGAAGCTGTCGCAGGGGAAGACGAAAGCGCACCGCAGGTTGCCGAGCGCATCATCGATGAGCGCACCGCCTACATCATGACCAGCATGCTTCAGGATGTGATCAAGCGCGGCACCGGGCGACGCGCACTGGCCCTGGGGCGCAACGACCTGGCCGGCAAGACCGGCACGACCAACGATTCGTTCGACAGCTGGTTCTCCGGCTATAACGCCGATATCGTCACCACCGTCTGGAGCGGCTTCGACCAGCCGCGAAGCCTTGGACGCAACGAGTACGGCGGCACCGTGGCTCTGCCGATCTGGATGAGCTACATGGGGACCGTGCTCAAGGACCAACCCGAGCACCTGCCGCCGGAACCTGAAGGCATCCTTACCCTGCGCGTGGACCCGGTCAGCGGTCGCGCCGCCTCGCCGGGAACGCCGGACGCCTACTTCGAAGTGTTCAAGAGCGAAGACTCACCACCGCCGATGAACGAACTCGCGCCCGACCTGCAGATCCCGGGCAGCCCGTTACCGGCGAACGAAGCCGCGCCGCTCGACCTGTTCTGAGGTCCACAGGTCGCGCGAGCCGACCAGAAGTGCCCGCGCGATCTCATCGGTCACATCGAGCGCTCGCCAGCCGACCGATCTACGACACCAAAGAAAACGCCCTGACTAAGCAGGGCGTTTTTTTAGCGCTCGTATCGATTGTCAGACAAAGACGTCATCCACCGACTTCAGCGGATAGTTGGCCGGATAGGGCAGCGTCGCAACACCACTTTCGATGGCCGCCTTGGCCACCGCATCGGACACCAGGGTGATCAGCCGCGGATCCATCGGCTTGGGAATGATGTATTCGCGGCCGAACTCCAGGCTCTGCCCGCCATAGGCCTCACATACCTCGGCAGGAACCGGCAGCTTGGCCAGATCACGCAGCGCCAGCGCAGCAGCAATCTTCATCTCTTCGTTGATGCGCTTGGCGCGGACATCCAGTGCGCCCCGGAAGATGAACGGGAAGCCGAGTACGTTGTTGACCTGATTCGGATAGTCGGAACGACCGGTCGCCATGATCACGTCGGAACGTGTGGCATGCGCCAGTTCCGGGCTGATTTCGGGATCGGGGTTCGAGCAGGCGAACACGATCGGATTGGCTGCCATGCGCTTGAGACCTTCGGGGCTCAGCAGGTTGGCACCGGAAAGGCCGACGAACACATCAGCGCCGTCCAGCGCGTCGTCGAGGGTTCGCTTGTCGGTTTCGTGAGCGAAAATCGCCTTGTACTGGTTGAGATCGTCGCGCCCGGCATGAATCACACCCTTGCGGTCGATCATGAAGATGTTCTCGATCTTCGCCCCGATGCTCACCAGCAGCTTCATGCAGGAGGTAGCCGCCGCACCAGCACCCAGGCAGACGATCTTCGCGTCTTCGATGCTCTTGCCCGCGATCTCCAACGCATTGAGCATGCCGGCCGCGGTAACGATCGCAGTGCCATGCTGGTCGTCATGGAAGACCGGGATATCGCACTGCTCGATGAGCGCGCGCTCGATTTCGAAGCACTCGGGCGCCTTGATGTCCTCGAGGTTAATGCCGCCGAAGGTAATGGAGATGCGCTTGACGGTATCGATGAAAGCCTGCGGGCTTTCGGCATCGACTTCGATATCGAACACGTCCACGCCAGCGAAGCGCTTGAACAGAACGCCCTTGCCTTCCATTACCGGCTTGGACGCCAGCGGCCCCAGGTTACCCAGCCCCAGAATTGCGGTGCCGTCGGAGATGACCGCCACCAGGTTGCCCTTACCGGTGTAGCGGTAGGCCAGCTCGGCATCACGAGCGATCTCACGAACGGGTGCGGCAACGCCTGGACTGTAGGCCAACGACAGATCACGAGCGGTGGCAGTAGGCTTGGTCAACTCTACGCTCAGCTTTCCCGGACGCGGCTGGGAATGGTAGTCAAGAGCGGCAGTTTTCAGGTCAGTCATTTGGCATTTCCGCTTATTTTATTGGGACAGACAGCCGGCCGAGCATACGCCAAGACCGAGCGGCGCCTCAAGCTAGACCACCCCAGGGCTGTCAAGCCTCGCCCCTTACGACTTTCAGGGCATACTCGCCAAAGCACGCACAGATATGCGACGTCTTCGTCAGCGCACTTCCAGCATCGCTGGATGGGTCAGTCGCAGCAGCCAACGCGCCTGCCGCTTGGCCTTGCGCCCCTGGCGATCGACGACCCAGCCACGTACCTCGACGTCACGCCCCTCCAGCCTCCGCAGCGCCGCGACATCGAACCCAGCCAGCTGCCGCGGCGACACCTGCAGCACCATCGGCCCGTCAAGCTCGAGCCATACACCGCCGCGATTACGCTCGACGCGCATGACCCGGCCGCGAATCAACGCAAACCCACCCTGCCTGATGGCCTCGGGCCGCTGAGCCTTGGCCTGCCGCCAGAGCCCCAGATGCGCCTCGCGAGCCTGGCGTTCGGCGGCCCGATGGCAGGCGACCAGCGCCGCGTTCGGATAAGCCGCCACGAGATGCTGGCCGCCGAAGACGACAATTTCGCTAACCATTATGGCGTCGACGTAACCGGCCTGATGCGCGCTGCCGCGCAATTATTGAAGAGCGGGCACATCCAGACCGGCGGCAGCACCATCACGATGCAGGTGGCCAAGAACTACTTCCTGACCAGCGAACGCAGCTTTTCACGCAAGATCAGCGAGATCCTCCTGGCGCTGCAGATTGAGCGCGAGCTGAGCAAGAACGAAATCCTCGAGCTGTACGTCAACAAGATCTATCTCGGCCACCGCGCGTACGGCATCGAAGCGGCCTCTCAGGTCTATTACGGCCAGTCGATCAAGGACTTGAGCCTGGCGCAGCTGGCGATGATCGCCGGTCTGCCGAAAGCCCGCGGCAGCTGTTCGGCCAGCCAGGCATGCAGGCCGCCGTTCAGATGCGGCAGCTGTTCGGCCAGCCAGGCATGCAGGCCGCCGTTCAGATTTCCATTACCGGCTTGGACGCCAGCGGCCCCAGGTTACCCAGCCCCAGAATTGCGGTGCCGTCGGAGATGACCGCCACCAGGTTGCCCTTACCGGTGTAGCGGTAGGCCAGCTCGGCATCACGAGCGATCTCACGAACGGGTGCGGCAACGCCTGGACTGTAGGCCAACGACAGATCACGAGCGGTGGCAGTAGGCTTGGTCAACTCTACGCTCAGCTTTCCCGGACGCGGCTGGGAATGGTAGTCAAGAGCGGCAGTTTTCAGGTCAGTCATTTGGCATTTCCGCTTATTTTATTGGGACAGACAGCCGGCCGAGCATACGCCAAGACCGAGCGGCGCCTCAAGCTAGACCACCCCAGGGCTGTCAAGCCTCGCCCCTTACGACTTTCAGGGCATACTCGCCAAAGCACGCACAGATATGCGACGTCTTCGTCAGCGCACTTCCAGCATCGCTGGATGGGTCAGTCGCAGCAGCCAACGCGCCTGCCGCTTGGCCTTGCGCCCCTGGCGATCGACGACCCAGCCACGTACCTCGACGTCACGCCCCTCCAGCCTCCGCAGCGCCGCGACATCGAACCCAGCCAGCTGCCGCGGCGACACCTGCAGCACCATCGGCCCGTCAAGCTCGAGCCATACACCGCCGCGATTACGCTCGACGCGCATGACCCGGCCGCGAATCAACGCAAACCCACCCTGCCTGATGGCCTCGGGCCGCTGAGCCTTGGCCTGCCGCCAGAGCCCCAGATGCGCCTCGCGAGCCTGGCGTTCGGCGGCCCGATGGCAGGCGACCAGCGCCGCGTTCGGATAAGCCGCCACGAAATAGCCCAGCCCGGCCAGCAGTTGCTCAGCCTCGAGATTTCCGCCCCGACTGTCATACACGTGCGCGAGCAGGCGCCCATAGCGGTCATGCGACTCGGCCCCAGGCTGCACGAACACCCGACCCTCGCTGGCCTCGACCAGCGCCCGCAGTTTGCGCGTCGCCTGCTCGGCAAACGGCTCGGCCGAGCGCCCCTTGCGGCCCCGCTCCGGCGTGTTGAGGCCGATCATGCGCACACTGCGCCCGTCATCCAGCCGCAGCGTATCCCCGTCGATGACCTGCGCGACCCGCTGGAGCTCCAGCCCCTGCGGCGCCGGGCAGAGGGCGTGCACGGGAAGCGCCAGGGCTGCAGAAACGAAAAAGGCGCCCACCAGGGACGCCTTTCTCAAACGCTCGGAAAACCCCATGGGTTTTTCGGTTCGGCTTACTTGGCGCCGAACACACCGAAGCGCTGCTTGAAGCGGTCGATGCGACCACCGGTATCCAGCACTTTCTGCTTGCCGGTGTAGAACGGGTGGCACTCGGAGCACACGTCGAGGCTGAGGTCCTTGCCCAGAGTCGAACGAGTCTGGATGACGTTGCCACAGCTGCAGGTCGCCTTGACCTCAACGTAGTTCGGATGGATATCGGCTTTCATGATGAATCCTCTTGGATTGCGTGCCGCCACCCGACCCTATGCCGAGCACCGCACGAATTAGGGCGCGAATGATACCAGAGGCTTGCGCTGTTGCAAGCGCAGGACCGCGCCGCTGCTCGGCGGTCAGCGATCGGCTACCATCGCCGTCCACCCCTCAGGAATGCTCCGTGGCCCAGACCATCCTTCGCCTCGCACTACCCTCGCCGTTGCGGCGGTTGTTCGACTATCTGCCGCCCGCCGGCAGCCGCACCGCCCAGCTGCAGCCCGGCGTACGGGTACGCGTGCCTTTCGGCCGGCGCGAGGTGATCGGCGTGCTGGTCGAACTCGCCGACCGAAGCGAGGTTCCCGCGGACAAGCTGCGTCCGGCGCGCGAGATACTGGATGCTACGCCGCCTCTGCCGCCGGCCATGGTTCGCCTGTGTCTTTGGGCTGCCCAGTACTACCAGCACAGCCTGGGCGACACCTTCAGCTGGGCGTTGCCAACCCTGCTGCGCCAGGGTGAGCCTGCCGAAGTTCGCCTGGAGCGTTTCTGGCTGGCGTGCGAGGGCGCCAGCCTCGATGACCCGCGCCTGGGCAGGGCGCCTCGTCAGCGCGAGGCACTCAAGACCATCGCCCAGCACCCGCATGGCGTCGCCCACAGCCTGCTCGGCAAGTTGCAGATCAACCGTGACAGCCTGGAGCTCCTACGCGAGAAAGGCCTGGTACGGCTGGAGGCACGGCGCAGCAGCCCGCCCGCGCCCCACCACGGCAGTTGGCTGCTGCAGCCGGAGCTCCCGCTCAACGCCCAGCAGCGCGCTGCCTTTACCGCCGTGCAGGCAGGCTTTGGTGGCTTCCAGGCCTTTCTCCTCGCGGGCGTGACCGGTAGCGGCAAGACCGAGGTGTACCTGCAACTGATCCACCGCATGCTCGAAGCCGGCCGACAGACCCTGGTACTGATCCCGGAAATCAACCTGGGGCCGCAGACGCTCGCGCGATTCGAGCAGCGCTTCAATGCCCGTATCGCCCTGCTGCATTCCAATGTCAACGATCGGGAGCGGCTGGACGCCTGGCTGGCAGCGCGCGATGGCGAAGCCGACATCATCATCGGCACCCGCTCGGCGCTGTTCACGCCGATGAAGCGGCCGGGGCTGATCATCATCGACGAGGAGCACGACGCCTCCTACAAGCAGCAGGAAGGCCTGCGCTATCACGCACGCGACCTGGCGCTGGTCCGCGCCCGCCAGGAGGACATCCCGATCCTGCTTGGCTCGGCGACACCTTCGCTCGAGAGCCTGCACAACGCGCACAGCGGCCGCTACGCCTTGCTGCGCCTGAGCGAGCGAGCCGGCGGCGCGAAGAGCCCGCGCTTCCTGCGCCTGGATGTAAAGAGTCGACCACTGGAAGCGGGCATTTCGGCACCGCTCGAACAGGCGATCGGCCAGACGCTGAAAGCCGGCCAACAGGTACTGGTCTTCCTCAACCGCCGCGGCTTCGCGCCGGCACTGCTCTGCCACGATTGCGGCTGGATCAGCCAGTGCCCCCGCTGCGACGCCCGCATGACGCTGCACCAGCGCCACCACGAGCTGCGCTGCCATCATTGCGGCCACGTTCAGCGACCGCCAAGCAACTGCCCCAGTTGCGCCCATGTCGACCTGCGCCCGGTCGGCGCCGGCACCGAGCGCGCCGAGGAACGGCTGGCGACGCTGTTCCCGGACGTCCCGGTGCTGCGCATCGACCGCGACAGCACCTCGCGCAAGGGCGCCATGGAGCAGCTCTACACCACTATCAACCGCGGCGCGCCGTGCCTGCTGGTGGGCACGCAGATGCTTGCCAAGGGCCACCATTTCCCGCGCGTGACGCTGGTCGCCATTCTCGATGCCGATGGCGGACTGTTCTCGGCCGACTTTCGTGCCGCCGAGCGCATGGCACAACTGATCGTCCAGGTCGCCGGCCGGGCCGGCAGGGCAGACGAGCCCGGCCGGGTCATCATCCAAACGCACCTGGCCGACCATCCGCTGTTGGTTCAGCTGACCGAGCAGGGCTATTTCGCCTTTGCCGAGCAGGCGCTGAGCGAACGTCGTGCTGCCGGCCTGCCGCCGTTCAGCCATCTCGCCCTGCTGCGCGCCGAAGCCCACAAGCCCCGTCAGGCGGAAGACTTTCTCGACCAGGCCTGCAGCGAGGCCGAACAGTTGCTCGACGAGCTGCAACTGCAGGGCATCGAACTGCTTGGCCCGATCCCGGCGCCCATGGAGCGCCGTGCCGGGCGCTATCGCGCGCAGTTGCTGCTGCAAGGTAGTGCGCGAATCGCGTTGCACCGCCTGATGGGTACGCTGCTTCCGCGGCTGGAGGCACTGCCCAGTGGGCGGGCGGTACGCTGGTCGGTGGACGTCGACCCGATCGATCTGTTCTGAGGCCGCTGCAGCCATGAACGGCCCGCGCCGCTTGAAGCGCCGACTCAAGGCCGTCGATAATGCCAAGTTTTCGCGCACTTCCGCCGACAGAGCCGACCATGAAAGACAGCATTCGCCACCTGATCCAGCAAGCCCTCGCCCGCCTGACCGAAGATGGCGTGCTGCCCGCAGGGCTGGCCCCGGCCATCCAAGTGGAGAACACCCGCGACAAGAGCCATGGCGACTTCGCCAGCAACATCGCGATGATGCTGGCGAAGCCCGCCGGCATGAAGCCGCGCGACCTGGCGCAAAAGCTCATCGAGGCACTGCCGGCCGACGCCGGCATCAGCAAGGTGGAGATCGCCGGGCCGGGCTTTCTCAACTTTTTCCAGAACACCGACGCACTTGCCCAGCGGCTGGATGCGGCACTGCGCGACGAGCATCTCGATGTGCGCAAAGCCGGCCCGGCGCAGCGCGTCGTCATCGACATGTCCTCGCCGAACCTGGCCAAGGAGATGCACGTCGGCCACCTGCGCTCGACGATCATCGGTGACGCCGTCGGTCGCGTGCTGGAGTTTCTCGGCGACGAGGTGATCCGCCAGAACCATGTGGGCGACTGGGGCACCCAGTTCGGCATGCTGCTGGCCTATCTGGAGGAGAAACCTGCCGCGGCGGAAAGCGAGCTGGCCGACCTCGAGCAGTTCTATCGGGCCGCCAAGCAGCGCTTCGACGAAAGCCCCGCCTTTGCCGACCGGGCACGTGAGCTGGTGGTCCGGCTGCAGGCCGGGGATGCCGAGTGCCTGCGCCTGTGGACCCGCTTCAACGAAATCTCCCTGTCGCATTGCCAGAAGATCTACGACCGCCTGAACGTCAAGCTGAGCCCTGCCGACGTCAAAGGCGAGAGTGCATACAACGACGCCCTGCCGGGCATCGTCGAGACGCTGCGCGCCAAGGGCCTGCTCACCGAGGACGAAGGCGCCCAGTGCGTGTTCCTCGAGGAATTCCAGAACGCCGAAGGCAAGCCGCTGCCGGTCATCGTGCAGAAGGCCGGAGGCGGGTACCTCTACGCCACCACCGACCTGGCCTCGCTGAATTACCGCAGCCAGACGCTGAACGCCGATCGCGTGCTGTACTTCGTCGACCAGCGCCAGGCCCTGCACTTCCAGATGGTGTTTGCCGTCGCGCGTCGCGCTGGGCTCGTGCGCGAGCAACTGCAGCTCGAGCACATGGGCTTCGGCACCATGAACGGTGCGGACGGCCGGCCATTCAAGACGCGCGACGGCGGCACGGTTAAGCTGATCGACCTGCTCGACGAAGCCGAGCAGCGCGCCTATGCCCTGGTCAGCGAGAAGAACCCCGACCTCGACGAGGCGGAACTGCGCAACATCGCCCGCGCCGTAGGCGTCGGCGCGGTGAAATACGCAGACCTGTCCAAGCATCGCACCAGCGATTACCGCTTCAACTTCGACCTGATGCTCAGCTTCGAAGGCAATACCGCACCCTACCTGCTTTATGCCTACACCCGCGTGGCCAGCCTGTTCCGCAAGCTGGGCAAGGGCATGCAAGAGGTCGACGGGCACATTCAGCTCGACGCCGAGCAGGAGCAGGCACTGGCCGCGAAACTGGCGCAGTTCGGCGAAACGCTCAACAGCGTTGGCGAGAAAGGTGAGCCCCACCTGCTGTGCAGCTACCTGTACGACCTTGCCGGCCTGTTCTCGAGTTTCTACGAGAACTGCCCGGTCCTGGCCGCCGAGGACGAAGCCGTGCGCACCAGCCGCCTACGCCTGGCCGCACTGACCGGCCGCACGCTGAAACAGGGCCTGGAGCTGCTTGGCCTGGAACCACTGGAGCGGATGTAAGTGGCAGCACGGAAGAAAGCCGCACCCAAACGCGGCGCCAGCCGCTATCAGGCACCGGCGAAAAAGAATGTGCCGGGCTGGGTCTGGCTGGTCTGCGGCCTGGCGATCGGCGGGTTTCTCGTATTCCTCGCCACGCTCGAACCCGGCGGCGACGAGATCAAGCGCACCAAGGAGCCGCCGCAAGCCAAGCAGCAAGCCAAGCCCAAGCCACAGGGCGAGCAGCCGCCGAAGCCGAAGTACGACTTCTACACCCTGCTGCCCGAGTCCGAAGTGATCCTGCCGCCGGAGACGAAGGAGCCGGAGGCGCCAGCCAAAGCGGTGACGCCCGAGCAGGCTGCGAAGCTAGATGAGGAGCGCGCGCTCGCCGCACTCAGCGGGCAGGTGCCGCCGCCTCCGCCCACGGTAGCGAAGGCGCCGGTCACCCAGTTCTTCCTGCAGGCCGGCTCGTTCCGCAAGCAGGTCGAAGCCGACAAGGTGCGCGCACAGATCATCCTGCTTGGCCAGGACGTTCGCGTCGAGCAGGTCACGGTACGCGAAGAGCCCTGGTTCCGCGTGCTGGTCGGCCCCTTCACCACCCGCGAGCAACTCAACCTCGCGCAGAAGACGCTGGCCGGCAGCGGCTACAAGAACCTGCTTCTGCAGCAACGCCAGGTGCGCTGAGAGCAAAATGCAAAACGCCGGGCGGACCCGGCGTTTTGCTTTGGCGGCAATCAGCCCTCACGCGGTGCGTAGGCAAAGACGTCGGCCCGCATCTGATGCGGGTCCATGCCGGCCTCGACCAGTGCATCCAGCGTGCCGTACACCATCGCCGGCGAACCGCTGGCATAGACATGCAGTGACTTGAGGTCGCTGAAGTCCTGGCGAATCGCCTCGTGCAGCAGCCCGCAACGACCGCCCCAATCGCAGACGTCGCTGACCACGCGGTGCAGGTGAAGATTGGGCATGCGCCGCCACTCGTCCCAATGCCGCAGCTGATAGAAATCTTCGGGCCGGCGCACGCCCCAGTACAGATGCACGGGATGGGCGAACCCGGCGGCACGGCAGTATTCGATCAGGCTGTGCATCTGCGCCATGCCGGTTCCGGCCGCCACCAGCACCAGCGGCCCATCCGGCAGCTCAGCCAGATGCGTATCACCGAAGGGCATCTGCACTCGGGCGAACCCCTGACGTCTGATGAAAGCCAGCAGCTCAATGGCTGACGCATCGCGCGCCAGTACGTGCAGCTCCAGTTCGCGACCACTGCCTGGCGCCGACGCCAGCGAGAACGCCGACCATTCGCCGTCCTCGCGCTGCAGCAGCACATATTGGCCGGCGTAATAGCGCGGCTGCCGCCCGGCCGGCAACCGTAGCAACAGACGCACCACGTCTCCGCCGACCGCTTCATACGCGGCCAGCTGGCAGCTCAGCTCGCGCACCGGCAACTCGCCGGGCGCCAGTACGCCATCCCAGTGCAGCACGCAATCTTCCAGCGGCTCGGCCAGGCAGGCGAGCAGTTCGCCGTGGTCGCGCACTTCGCCATCCTGCCGCACGCGCCCTTCGACCAGCAGCGAGGCACAGATATGACAGTTGCCGTTGCGACAGCTCTGCGGGCACTCGAAGCCCTGGCGCCTGGCCGCATCGAGAATACGTTCGCCGGGCTCTACCTCGAGCACGGCACCGGATGGTTGCAAGGTTACTTTCATGTGCACGTCGAATTGTCGAGCGGTGTGTCCGCCAAGGCTGCAGGGCGTCTGCGCGCCCCTGTGTTCAGTCGATGCCCAGCTGGCCCCAGAGTTCATCGACACGGCGCTTGACCGCCTCGTCTTGAACGATGGCCCTGCCCCATTCGCGGCTGGTCTCGCCCGGCCATTTGTGCGTCGCATCCAGGCCCATCTTCGAGCCGAGCCCAGAGACCGGCGAGGCGAAATCCAGGTAGTCGATCGGCGTGTTGTCGATCAGCACCGTATCGCGCTTGGGATCCATGCGTGTGGTGATGGCCCAGATCACGTCGTTCCAGTCACGCGCATTGATGTCGTCGTCGGTGACGATGACGAACTTGGTGTACATGAACTGGCGCAGAAAGGACCAGACGCCGAGCATCACCCGCTTGGCGTGGCCCGGGTACTGCTTCTTCATCGTCACCACCGCCATGCGGTAGGAACAGCCCTCCGGCGGCAGGTAGAAGTCGACGATCTCCGGGAACTGCTTCTGCAGGATCGGTACGAACACCTCGTTCAGCGCCACGCCGAGAATCGCCGGCTCGTCCGGCGGACGCCCGGTATAGGTGCTGTGGTAGATCGGCTGGCGGCGATGGGTGATGCGCTCGACGGTGAACACCGGAAAGGTGTCGACCTCGTTGTAGTAACCGGTGTGGTCGCCGTAGGGGCCTTCCGGTGCGGTCTCGCCCGGGTGGATGTGCCCCTCGAGAACGATCTCGGCATAGGCCGGCACCTGCAGGTCCGAGCCGATCGCCTTGACCAGCTCGGTGCGCGAGCCGCGCAGCAGGCCGGCGAAGGCATACTCGGAAAGGGTGTCGGGCACCGGTGTGACCGCGCCGAGAATGGTCGCCGGATCTGCGCCCAGAGCCACGGCCACGGGATAGGGCCGATCCGGATACTTCTGGCACCACTCGCGGTAGTCCAGCGCGCCGCCGCGGTGGCTGAGCCAGCGCATGATCACCTTGTTGCGGCCGATCACCTGCTGGCGGTAGATGCCGAGGTTCTGCCGCTCCTTGTTCGGCCCGCGGGTGATGGTCAGGCCCCAGGTGATCAGCGGCGCGGCATCCCCCGGCCAGCAGTGCTGCACCGGAATTCGCCCGAGGTCGACGTCATCGCCCTCGAGCACGACCTCCTGACAGGGCGCATCCTTGAGCACCTTGGGCGCCATGCTGATGACCTTCTTGTAGATCGGCAGCTTGCTCCAGGCATCCTTCAGGCCCTTGGGCGGCTCCGGCTCCTTGAGGAAAGCCAGCAGCTTGCCGATCTCGCGCAGCTCGGAGACATCCTCGGCACCCATGCCCAGCGCCACGCGCCCAGGCGTGCCGAACAGGTTACCGAGCACCGGCATGTCGAAGCCGGTCGGCTGCTCGAACAGCAGCGCCGGCCCCTGCTTGCGCAGGGTGCGGTCGCAGATCTCGGTCATCTCCAGCACAGGCGACACGGGCGTGGCGATGCGCTTGAGCTGGCCGCGCTGTTCCAGGCCACTGATGAATTCGCGCAGATCACGGTACTGCATGCATGAGCCTCGCAGGGTCCGGCAGGGTTCGGCCGCAGAGTGTAGCCGCGGGGCGGGCAAATCCAAACCGGCAGACAGACGAAGGCCGGGTTTCCCCGGCCTCGGTGAAACGACCCGACGCTTACTTGCGCTTCATCGACATGAAGAATTCGTCGTTGGTCTTGGTGTCCTTGAGCTTGTCGAGCAGGAACTCGATGGCTGCGATCTCATCCATCGGATGCAGCAGCTTGCGCAGGATCCACATGCGCTGCAGCTCGTCCTCGGCAGTCAGCAACTCCTCGCGGCGGGTGCCGGAGCGGTTGATGTTGATCGCCGGGAACACGCGCTTCTCGGCGATGCGGCGGTCCAGCTGCAGCTCCAGGTTGCCGGTGCCCTTGAATTCCTCGTAGATCACCTCGTCCATCTTCGAGCCGGTTTCCACCAGCGCGGTGGCGAGGATGGTCAGGCTGCCGCCTTCCTCGATGTTGCGCGCCGCGCCAAAGAAGCGCTTGGGCTTTTCCAGCGCATGCGCGTCGACACCACCGGTCAGCACCTTGCCGGAGCTCGGGATCACGGTGTTGTAGGCGCGCGCCAGACGGGTGATGGAGTCGAGCAGAATGACCACGTCCTTCTTGTGCTCGACCAGGCGCTTGGCCTTCTCGATCACCATTTCGGCGACCTGCACGTGGCGGGTCGGCGGCTCGTCGAAGGTGGAGGCGACCACTTCGCCGCGCACGGTGCGCTGCATCTCGGTGACTTCTTCCGGACGCTCGTCGATCAGGAGGACGATCAGGTGGCATTCGGGATTGTTGCGGGTGATGTTGGCCGCGATGTTCTGCAGCATGATCGTCTTGCCCGCTTTCGGCGGGGCGACGATCAGGCCGCGCTGGCCCTTGCCGATCGGCGCGGTCAGGTCGATCACGCGGCCGGTGAGATCCTCGGTGGAGCCGTTGCCGGCCTCCATTTTCAGCCGTTCATTGGGGAACAGCGGAGTAAGGTTCTCGAACAGGATCTTGCTCTTGGCATTCTCGGGACGATCGTAATTGATCGAGTCCACCTTCAGCAGGGCGAAATAGCGTTCGCCTTCCTTCGGCGGGCGAATCTTGCCGACGATGGTGTCACCCGTGCGCAGGTTGAAGCGGCGGATCTGGCTCGGCGAGACGTAGATGTCATCGGGGCCGGCCAGGTAGGAGGAATCCGCGCTGCGCAGGAAGCCGAAACCGTCCTGCAGGATCTCCAGCACACCGTCACCGGAAATCTCTTCGCCGCTCTTCGCATGCTTCTTGAGCAGGGAAAAGATCACGTCCTGCTTGCGCGAACGGGCCATGTTTTCGATGCCCATCTGTTCGGCCATTTCCAGCAGTTCGGTGATGGGCTTTTGCTTGAGTTCGGTCAGATTCATAGAAAGATCAGGAAGGGGTATGGAAGCGTTGGCTTGGGCGGCCGAGCTGCAGGAGACGAACGAGAGTTCGTTATGCTTCAAGAGGCTGAAGTGCGTCGGCGACGACATGCAAGAGGGCGACGGAAGAATGCGTCGCGGGGCCGAATTTATCACCGCATGGAGCAAGCGTCCACCCTGCTTCCATAAAAAAGCCCCCGCGGCGGCGGGGGCTTTGGTCGAACCAGAAGGCTCAGATGTTGCTATCGAGGAACGCCGCCAGCTGCGACTTGGACAGCGCGCCAACCTTGGTCGCCTCGACGTTGCCGTTCTTGAACAGCATCAGCGTCGGGATGCCGCGCACGCCGTACTTGGGCGGGGTTTCCTGATTCTCGTCGATGTTCAGCTTGCACACCTTTAGCTTGCCCTCGTAGTCCTTGGCAATCTCGTCGAGCACCGGAGCGATCATCTTGCAGGGACCGCACCATTCGGCCCAGTAGTCGACCAGCACCGGACCGTCCGCCTGGAGCACGTCCTGCTCGAAGCTGGTGTCGGTAACATTGTGGATGTACTCGCTCATGGATGATCTCCAGGTTCCGAACTGAAAGTGGGCGTCATCATAGCCCCGTTGCCGACGGACCGAAAGCCACAGCCCATCGCCCGGACATTCCACACGAGGTGCCCGCTACAGCGGCACGACGTCGCCCTGCGTTGGCGATGGGCTGTCGATCATGTCACGATGTTGCGGTTCCGCACCGAGATCCATTCATGCGCACGACCTCCTCTGACGCCTTTCCTTTGATCGCCGCCCTCGACCTGGGCTCGAACAGCTTCCACATGGTTCTGGCCCGTACCAGTAACGGAGAACTGCGCATCCTCGAGCGGCTCGGCGAAAAGGTGCAGCTGGCCGCCGGCATCACCGAACAGCGGGTGCTTGATGAGGCCGCCATGCAGCGCGGCCTGGACTGCCTGCGGCGTTTCGCCCAGTTGGTCAACCATCTGCCCGAAGGCGCGGTGCGCGTGGTCGGCACCAACGCCCTGCGCGAGGCGCGCAACCGTGCCGAGTTCATTCGCCGCGCCGAATCGATCATCAACCATCAGGTCGAGGTGATCTCCGGTCGCGAGGAGGCCCGCCTGATCTACCTCGGCGTCGCCCACACCTACCCCGGCGCGCCCGGCAAGCGCCTGGTGGCGGACATCGGCGGCGGCAGCACGGAATTCATCATCGGCGAGCACTTCGATTCACAGCTGCGCGAGAGCCTGCAGATGGGCTGCGTCAGCTACACCCAGCGCTTCTTTCGCGATGGCAAGATCACCCCGGCCCGCTACGCGCAGGCCTACACAGCGGCGCGCCTGGAACTCATGGGCATCGAGCAGGGCCTGCGCCGGCTGGGCTGGGAGCAGAGCATCGGTGCCTCCGGCACGATCCGCGCCGTGGCGCAGGCTATCCAGGCCGGCGGCCAGGGCAACGGCGAGGTCAACCCGGGCGGGATCGCCTGGCTCAAGGGTCGCCTGTTCAAGCTCGGCGATGTCGAGCGCATCGAACTGGACGGCATCAAGCCGGACCGCCGCGGCGTGTTCCCGGCCGGCCTGGCCATCCTCGAGGCCATTTTCGACGCGCTCGAGCTGCAGAGCATGAGTCATTCCGAAGGCGCGCTGCGCGAGGGTGTGCTCTACGACCTGCTCGGCCGACATCACCGCGAGGATGTGCGCGATCGCACGCTGAGCTTTCTCATGGAGCGCTATCACGTCGACACCGAACAGGCCGCGCGCGTCGAAGCCAAGGCACTGGAAGCCTTCGACCAGGTGGCGGCCGACTGGGGCCTGGACGACGAGCGCCTGCGTGAACTGCTCGGCTGGGCGGCCCGCATCCACGAGGTGGGCCTCGACATTGCCCACTACCACTACCACAAGCACGGCGCCTACCTGATCGAGCATTCCGACCTGCCCGGCTTCTCGCGCCAGGACCAGCAGATGCTGGCACTGCTGGTCCGCGGCCACCGCCGCAACATTCCCAAGGCCAAGTTCGAAGAGCTCAGCGAGGACGGCGTCAAGCTGACCCGCCTCTGCGTACTGCTGCGCTTCGCCATCCTCTTCCATCACATCCGCGGCCCGCAGCAGGCGCCGGCCTACCAGCTCAGGGCCGACGGCGACTGCCTGCACGTGCTGTTTCCCGAGGGCTGGCTGGGTAGCAACCCGCTGACCGCCGCCGATTTCGCCCAGGAAGCCGAGTGGCTCAAGCGCATCGATTTCACGCTGGATGTGCGCTGATCGAGACCTGCGCTAACGAGAACGCCCGGCCGAAGCCGGGCGTTTCGTTTGCGCGCAGCCGTCGCCGTTAACGCCCCGTGGTGTTGCTGAGCCGCTCGAGCAGCGTGTTCTGGGCGTTGCGCGCGAGCTGATTGCCGCTCGGGCTGTTGCGCACGTAGCTGCCGTCGGGCTGCAGGATCCAGCTCTGCGTGTTGTCGGTCAGCAAGGCCTCGAGTTCCTTCTTCACCCGCGTCACCAGCTTCTTGCCTTCGACCGGGAAGCAGGTTTCCACCCGTCGGTCGAGGTTGCGCTCCATCCAGTCGGCACTCGACAGGTAGAGCTTTTCGTCGCCGTCGTTGTGGAAATAGAACACCCGGCTGTGCTCGAGGAAGCGTCCGATGATCGAGCGCACCTGGATGTTGTGCGATACCCCGGCGATGCCCGGGCGCAGGCAGCACATGCCACGCACGATGAGGTCGATACGCACGCCTGTCTGGCTGGCCTTGTACAGCGCCTTGATCATCTTCGCGTCGGTCAGCGCGTTGACCTTGAGGATGATGTGCGCCGGCTTGCCCTCGGCGGCATGCTGCGTCTCCAGCGCGATGAGGTCGAGCAGCGTCTTCTTCAGGGTGAACGGCGAATGCAGCAGCTTCTTCATGCGCATCACCTTGCCCATGCCGATCAGCTGGCTGAACAGCTTGGAGACGTCCTCGCACAGCGCGTCATCGGAGGTCAGCAGGCTGTAGTCGGTGTACAGGCGCGCGTTGCCGGCGTGGTAGTTGCCGGTACCCAGGTGCGCGTAGCGGCAGAGTTCGCCGTTTTCGCGACGCAGGATCAGCATCATCTTGGCGTGGGTCTTGTAGCCGACCACACCGTAGATCACCACGGCGCCGGCCTGCTGCAGCCGACTGGCCAGTTGCAGGTTCGACTCCTCATCGAAACGCGCGCGCAGCTCGATCACCGCGGTGACCTCCTTGCCGTTGCGCGCCGCCTCGACGAGGGCGTCGACGATCTCCGAGTTGGCGCCCGAGCGGTACAGGGTCTGCTTGACGGCCAGCACGTGCGGGTCCTTGGCCGCTTCACGCAGCAGGTCGACCACCGGCGTGAAGGATTCGAACGGGTGCATCAGCAGGATGTCCTGCTTGCTGATGACGTTGAAGATGTTCTCGCTGTTCTGCAGCAGCTTGGGGATCGCTGGGGTGAACGGCGCGTATTGCAGCTCCGGATGGCTGTCCAGGCCGGTGACGCTGAACAGCCGGGTCAGGTTGACCGGGCCATTGACCCGATACATCTCGCTTTCGGCCAGGCCGAACTGCTTGAGCAGGAAGTCCGCCAGGTGTTTCGGGCAGGTATCGACTACCTCCAGGCGCACCGCATCGCCGTAGCGCCGCGAGATCAGCTCGCCGCGCAGCGCACGTGCGAGGTCCTCGACGTCCTCGGTATCGACCGAGAGGTCGGCATTACGCGTCAGGCGGAACTGGTAGCAGCCCTTGACCCGCATGCCGTGGAACAGGTCGTCGGCGTGTGCATGGATCATCGACGACAGAAACACGAAGTGATCGCCCGCTCCGCTGACCTCCTCCGGCACGCGAATGACCCGCGGCAGCGAGCGCGGCGCCGGAATGATCGCCAGCCCGGAGTCACGACCGAACGCATCGATGCCTTCCAGCTCGACGATGAAGTTCAGGCTCTTGTTCACCAGCAGCGGAAAGGGGTGCGTCGGATCGAGCCCGATGGGCGTGATGATCGGCGCGATCTCGTCGCGGAAATAGCGCCGCACCCAGGCCTTGAGCTTGGCCGTCCAGTGGCGTCGACGAATGAAGCGGATCTGATGCTTGGCCAGCTCCGGCAGCAGTACCTCGTTGAGAATCGCGTACTGCCGGTCGACCTGCTCATGCACCAGCTCGCAGATTCGCGCCAACGCCTGATGGGGCTGCAAGCCGTCGGCGCCGGCCTGCTCGCGGGCAAAGGTGACGCGTTTTTTCAGGCCGGCAACGCGGATCTCGAAGAACTCGTCGAGGTTGCTGGAAAAGATCAGCAGGAACTTCAGCCGCTCGAGCAGCGGGTAGGACTCGTCCAGCGCCTGCTCCAGCACGCGGATATTGAATTGCAGCTGCGACAGCTCGCGATGGATGTACAGGCTGGTGTCGTCCAGGCTCGGAACCGGCGCGACCGGAGCCGCTTCCGGCTCGACTGCCGGCGTCTCGGGCACGGGCACCTCGACGCCGGCCTGGGCCGGCAGCGCCTCCTGCGTTTCATCGATCTGCAACTGCGTTTCGCTGAGTCCCTGATTCATGAGTGCCTCGGGCTCACTGGCCCCGTTTCAATTGTTGTGCGGCGTGCTTGGCGAAGTAGGTGAGGATGCCATCGGCTCCGGCGCGCTTGAAGCCGACCAAAGACTCGAGGATGACCGCCTCCGAAAGCCAGCCGTTCTGAATGGCCGCCATGTGCATGGCGTACTCGCCGCTCACCTGATAGACAAAGGTCGGCGCCTTGAACGCCTCTTTCACGCGCCAGACGATGTCCAGGTACGGCTGCCCCGGCTTGACCATGACCATGTCGGCGCCTTCGGCCAGGTCCGCGGCGACTTCGTGCAGCGCCTCGTCGCCGTTGGCCGGATCCATCTGGTAGGTATTCTTGTTGCTCTTGCCGAGGTTGCCGGCCGAACCGACGGCATCGCGGAACGGGCCGTAGTAGGCGCTGGCGTACTTGGCCGAGTAGGCCATGATGCGCACGTTGTGATGGCCGGCCACCTCCAGCGCTTCGCGGATGGCCTGGATGCGCCCATCCATCATGTCCGAAGGCGCGACCACCTGGGCGCCGGCCTCGGCATGCGACAGCGCCTGGCGCACCAACGCATCGACGGTGATGTCGTTCTGCACGTAGCCGTGCTCATCGAGGATGCCGTCCTGCCCGTGAGTGGTGAAGGGGTCGAGCGCCACATCGGTGATGATGCCGAGCTCCGGAAAGCGTTCACGCAGGGCACGCGTGGCACGCTGGGCGATGCCCTCCGGGTTCCAGGCCTCGGCGGCGTCCAGCGACTTCTTCTCCAGCGGCGTGACCGGGAACAGCGCCAGCGCCGGAATACCCAGCGCGACCAGTTCCTCGGCCTCCTCGAGCAGCAGATCGATCGACAGCCGCTCGACGCCCGGCATCGACGGCACGCTCTCACGGCGGTTCTCGCCGTCGAGCACGAACACCGGCAGGATCAGATCGTCGACGGTCAGCGCGTTCTCGCGCACCAGGCGACGCGAGAAATCGTCGCGACGATTGCGACGCAGGCGAGTGGCAGGAAAAAGTCGATCGGCAGGAACGAAGCTCACAACGGACTCCTGGCCCGCAGAGCGGGCGCGAATGTGACATATATAGGCCGGCGGCATGACAGAACTGTTACAACAGGCGACGCCACCGAGAATCCGACATTGTGGCCAGCCCGTGGCGCCTGTGCCAGTGCTTTGTCCGCGCACCTCGGCGAACGCCGCGCACTCGAAGGAACGGCCGTGCCCGCCTGCCATCCAACGCCTAGGCAGGGCTTACCTCCATGCTCTGCAGGCTTTAGCATCGCCTTTACGCCAGCCCCGGCCCCGGGGCGTCGAACCACTCCAGGAGTATCGCCATGAACAAGAAAGTCGCCGTGATCCTGTCCGGCTGCGGTGTCTACGACGGCTCGGAAATCTACGAAAGCGTCGCTACCCTGCTGCGCCTGGACCAGCGTGGCGCCGCCGTGCAGTGTTTCGCACCCGACATAGCGCAGGCGCATGTGGTCAATCACATGACCGGCGAGGAGATGAACGAGAGCCGTAACGTGCTGGTCGAGTCCGCACGCCTGGCACGCGGCAATATCAAGGACCTGCGCGAGGCGCGCGCCGAGGACTTCGACGCGCTGATCCTGCCGGGTGGCTTCGGTGCGGCGAAGAATCTTTCCGATTTCGCCAGCGCCGGGGCGAACTGCACGGTGCTTCCGGAGGTGCTGCGCGTGGCCCAGGCATTCGCCCAGGCCGGCAAGCCGATCGGCATGATGTGCATCGCGCCGACGATGGCGGCGCAGATCTTCGGCCAGGGCGTGGTCTGCACGCTCGGCAGCGACGAGGCAGATGCAGCCAAGGCAGCCGTGCAGATGGGCGTCGAGCATCAGGCCTGCGAAGTCAGCGACATCGTCGAGGACACCAAGCACAAGCTGGTCACCACGCCTGCCTACATGCTCGCCGAATCGATCAGCGAGGCCGCCGGCGGCATCTACAAGCTGGTCGACCGCGTACTCGAGCTGACCCACGAAGCCTGACGCCGACCGGGCGGGCCGCGCCAGCGGGCCGCCCGAGCAAGGGTGATCCGGCCAATCGCCCCGCCGCAGCTGCCCCGCCTCTGGCGCCGAACGCCTACTCTGATGCAGCGTGACGTTTCCTTTTTGTGGAGCGCGGCCATGAGCGAGCACAGTGAACTGAGCCTGTCCGAACACGAAGCCGTACGCCAGCTGTTCGAGCGCATTCCGTTCAACCGGGAGCTGGGCATCGAGCTCGACGAAGTCTCCGCCGAGCGCGTGGTGATGCATCTGCCGATGCAGCCGCAACTGGTCGGCAACTTCGTCCACGGCATCCTGCATGGCGGCGTGATCGCCTCGCTGCTCGACGTGGTCGGCGGGGCCATGGCAATGGTCGGCGCGTTCGATCGTCACCGCCATCTGGACGAATCCGAACGCGCCATCCGGCTCGCGCGGCTGGGCACCATCGACCTGCGCATCGACTACCTGCGCCCCGGGCGAGGCCAGCGCTTCAGCGCCACGGCCACCCTGCTGCGCTCGGGCAACAAGGTCGCCGTGGTGCGCTCGGAACTGCACAACGAAGCGGGCGTGTTGATCGCCGTCGGCACCGGCACTTATCTCTGCGGCTGAGCGGCCGATACAGGCGAAGCGGCGGCCCTTTCCACTTGCCGCGCAAAGCAATAGCCTATTGCCACTATTCGTGAGGCAGGACGCCCAGACCTTGAGTGCTGCCCATGAGCCGACTGCTGCTGTCCTCCCTGCCGCCAGACCAGATCGCCCTGCCCGGCGCCTCGCACGATCCCGGCCTGGTGCTGTTGTCGTACCTGGTCGCCAGCGCCGCGGCCTACACCGCGCTGGCTCTGGCGCATCGCGTCAGCCAGAGCGTTGAGGCGCGCTATCGCGAATATTGGCGCTGGGTCGGCGCCCTAGCCCTGGGCGGCGGCATCTGGTCGATGCACTTCATCGCGATGCTGGCGTTTCAGGCGCCACTGGATATTGCCTACGATCACCGGGTTACCCTGCTCTCGCTGGTGATCGCCGTGGCCACCTCCTACCTGGTCATGCGCCTGCTCGGCCGCGAGCGCCTGCGCAGCTGGCAGTACGGCCTGGCGGCTACCGCTGCCGGCACCAGCATTGCCGCGATGCACTACACCGGGATGGCGGCCATTCGCTCGGCGGCCACGCTGCACTACGAGCCCTGGGCCTTCGGCCTGTCGATCCTGATTGCCATCGCCGCCGTGCTGGTGGCGCTGGTCCTGGGCTTCCACTTCCGCGACCACCATGGCCGCAGCCACCACTGGCAACGGGCGCCTGTGGTCTGGTCATGGGCCTGGCCATCGTGTCCATGCATTACACCGGCATGCACGCACTGGTGCTGGCGGTGCCGCGCAGCCTGCTGCTGCAGATCGCCACGCACGCCGGCAGCGGACACCAGCAAGCCCTGGCGCTGGCCATCGGCGTGGTGGCACTGCTGGTGATCGTCGCCGGCATCGCCGCAAGCTGGGCCGAGCAACGCTTCAGCGAACAGCGCGAGGCGCTGCACCGGGCCGAGCACCAGCTCAACGCGATGACCCACTACGATCCGCTGACCAACCTGCTCAACGGCCGGGCGTTCACCGAAATGGTCAGCCAGCTGCTAGTCGCACGGGAGCAGGCCGAGGCCCTGGCCGTACTGGTGGTGGACCTGGACAACTTCAAGCGCATCAACGACAGCCTCGGTCATCGCAGCGGTGACCTGGCGCTGCAACTGGTCGCCCAGCGCATCCGCGCGGTGCTCGGCACGCATGACCGCCTGGCGCGCTTTTCCGGCGACGAATTTTGCGTGCTCACCCTTGGCGACCTGCAGGCCGCCCAGGTACTGGCAGGGCGCATCCTCGAACAGTTGCGGCCACCGCTGCCGATCGAGGATGTCCAGCTGTGCCTGACCGCGAGCATCGGCATCAGCCAGTATCCGGAGGACGGCGGCAGCTTCGACACGCTGTTTCGTCACGCGGGGCTCGCGGTCGGCCAGTGCAAAGCCAGCGGGCGCAACCGCGCGCTGCGCTTCGACCCCGCTCTCGAGCAACAGGCGCGTGAAAATCTCGCCCTCGAACAGGACCTGCGCCAGGCGATCCGCGGCAACCAGCTGGCGGTGCATTACCAGCCGATCGTCGATTGCCGTAGCGGCCAGCCGATCGGCCTCGAGGCGCTGGTGCGCTGGCAGCACCCGCAGCTGGGCTTCATCAGCCCGGAGCGCTTCGTCGGCCTGGCCGAGCGCAACGGTTTCGTCGGCGAGCTGGACAGCTGGGTTGCCCGGCGCGCCTGCCAGGATCTCGTCGAGCTGCTCGCCGCCGGGCACGACCTGCGCGTGGCGATCAACTGCTCGGCCCTGAACCTGGGCAGTCCCTTCCTGCCGAAGGTGGTCGCGCGGATCCTGGCCGATACCGGGCTGGCGCCGAGCCGGGTTTCACTCGAAGTCACCGAAAACGCCCTGATGAACGACTTTGTCGCCGCGGTGCGCAACCTCGAGCAGGTGCGCCAGCTGGGCCTGAAGATATCCATCGACGATTTCGGCAGCGGCTACTCATCACTGGCCTATCTCAGCAAGCTGCCACTGGATACGCTGAAGATCGACCGCGCCTTCGTTCGGGAGATCGCCGAACAAGCCAACGACCGCGCCATCACCGCTGCGATCGTGGCGATGGCGCACAAGCTGCAGCTCAAGGTAGTGGCCGAAGGGGTGGAAGACCGGACGCAGCTGGCCCATCTGCAGGACAATCGCTGCGACTACATCCAGGGCTATCTGTTCAGCCGCCCGCTGCCCCTGCCGGCGTTGCGCGACTGGCTGACGGCGCGCCTCAGCGTGACCGCGACAAGCGCGTAAGCAGGCGGTCCAGCGCATTGGCAAAGGCCTGGCGGTCGCGCTCGCCGTAGCTGGCCTGCCCACCGCCCATCTGGCCCTGATCGCGCAAGTCGCTGAACAGGTTGCGCACCGCCAGGCGCTCGCCCATGTTGCGCTCGTCGAATTCGCGCCCGCGCGGGTCGAGCGCGGCGACGCCCTTCTTCACCAGCCGATCGGCCAGCGGCACGTCGCTGCAGATCACCAGCTCGCCCGGCATGGCGTGCTCGACCAGGTAATCGTCTGCCGCATCCGGGCCGCTGGGAACCACGATCAACCGGACACAGGCGAATGGCGGCTTGACCTGACTCTGCCCGGCGACCAGCAGCACCTCGAAACCGCGCTTGAGTGCGAACTTGACCACCTGATCCTTCGCTGCCCGCGGGCAGGCGTCGGCGTCGATCCAGATCCGCAGCGGTGCCGGCAGCGTCATGCGGCCGCCCGGCGTACGGTGGCCAGCAGCGCGGCAGCCCCGGCAAACATGGCGGCGAAGGTACGATTGACCAGGCGCTGCTGACGCGGCGTGCGCAGCAGGCGCAGGACACGTGCAGCAAGCCCCGTGTAGGCAGCCATGACGATCAAATCGACGACCACCATGGTCGCGGCCATCGCGACGTACTGCATCAGCAGCGGCGCCTTCGGGTCGAGAAACTGCGGCAGCACCGCGAGGATGAACACGATCGCCTTGGGGTTGCTGGCATTGACCAGAAAGCCGCGCAACACAAGGCTCAGCGGGCGGCCGATGGGACGCCCGAGCGAAGGATCCTGCAGCGCCTCGGGCATTGCCCGCCATTGCTTGACCGCCAGCCACAGCAGGTAGGCGACGCCGAACCACTTGATCAGGCTGAAGGCCAGCGCCGAGGTCGCCAGCACGGCACCGACGCCCGCGGCGACGATGGCGATCTGCAGCACCAGCGCCAGTTGCAGCCCGATGGCATTCCAGTAACCCCGCCAGAAGCCGTACTGCAGGCCGCAGGACATCGAGGCGATGGCGCCGGCACCTGGCGAGAGGCTGATGATCCAGCAGGCGACGAAAAAGGCGAGCCAGGTTTCCAGTGTCATGCGAGGTCTCCTCTGCAGCGCGGCCGAACGGTCAGTCCGGCAGGTCCTTGCCGAGCTTCATCGGCTCCTTGAGCTTGCGCCGCATGGCCTTGCGCATGCGGATGTTCAGCGCCTCGACGCCCAGCGAGAAAGCCATGGCGAAATAGACGTAGCCCTTGGGCACGTGCACGCCGAAGGCCTCGGCGATAAGCAGCGTACCGACAACGATGAGGAACGATAGCGCAAGAATCTTCAGCGTCGGATGGTGCTCGATGAAGTCGCTGATGGTGCCGGCCGCCGCCATCATCACCAGCACGGCAATGACGATCGCCGCGATCATCACCGGCACGTGATCGACCAGACCGACCGCAGTGATCACCGAGTCGAGCGAGAAGACGATATCGATCACCGCGATCTGCAGGATGATGCCGATGAAGCTGGCCCTGGCCGCACCGCCGGCCGACTGCTCCTCTTCCTCGCCCTCGACGCTGTGCCAGATTTCCATGGTGCTCTTGAACAACAGGAACAGGCCGCCGAAGAACAGGATCAGATCTCGCCCCGAGACGCCCTGCCCGAGCACGCTGAACAGGTCGTTGGTCAGACGCATGACCCAGGCGATCGACAGCAGCAGGAGAATGCGCGTGCCCATTGCCAGCGCCAGGCCGAAGAAGCGCGCGCGGGGCTGCTCGGCCTTGGGCAGCCGGCTGACCAGAATGGAGATGAAGATGATGTTGTCGATGCCGAGGACGATCTCCAGGGCAGTCAACGTCAGGAAAGCGACCCAGATCTCCGGGTTGCTGAGCCATTCCATAAGTTATTCCTCGTGTGGAAGTTGAGTGTGGAGCGGGATTTCGCCGCCGCGCCAACGGCGCACGGCCTTCTGGAAGAACAGACTGTTGGGCACCTGCACGAGGGCGCCGGTTCCAGCCTCGGCGACCTCCTCGAGCGTGGTGTAGAGCAGGTTGATATCGATCACCCGGCCCTTGACGATCGGTTTGTCGGACGACTCCACGAGTTCGACCACGTCGCCCAGACGGAACGGGCCGAGCATCAGGATCAGCACTGCGCAAAGCAGGTTGGACAGCACGCTCCAGATGGCGAAGAAGGCCACCGCGGCCACCGCGACAAAGCCGGAAATGGCCGTCCAGAGCACGGCCGCCGATACGCCGAAGCGCTCGAGCACCATGATCAGCGCGCCGCCCATGATCAGCCAGCGGATGCCGCCGCGCACCGGTAACAACAGCTCGGGCGGCAGCGGGTAGCGGTTCGACAAGCGTGTCAGCGCACGGGCCACCAGGCGCTGCAGCAGATAGGCACCGAGCAGGATCGCCAGCACCTGCGCGGCCAACAGCAGCGGGCCGCGCCACTCCTGGGCGATGTTCAGTAGCTGCTCGTTCATGCACCGGGCTCCAGCTGGCTCTGCAGGCTTTCGAGCAGCTCCAGTGCTTCCAGCCAGGCGTCCTCCAGCTCGGCTTCACGGCTCTTCAGCTCGGCCTGCCGGGCCAACAGATCGCGCAGCTCATCCTTGCGTGCCGCCTCGTACAGCTGGCTGTCGGCCAGCTGCGCTTCCAGCTCGGCCAGCCGCTGCTGCACGTTGCCCAGCTCGGCTTCCAGCTTGTCCGCCTTCTTCCTGTGCGGCGCCAGCTGCTGGCGCAGCGCAGCCGCCGCCTGGCGCTGAGCCTTGCGATCGGTCCGTTCGCCGGCCGGCTCGCTCGTCAGCGGCGCCTGCCGCGCACGGAACTCGACGAGCCAACGCGCATAGTCCTCCAGATCACCGTCGAAGGCCTGTACCCGACCATCGGCGACGAGCAGGAATTCATCGGTGGTGCTCTTGAGCAGATGCCGATCGTGCGAAACCACCAGCACAGCGCCTTCGAAGTCCTGCAGCGCCAGGGTCAGCGCCAGGCGCATCTCCAGATCCAGGTGGTTGGTCGGTTCGTCGAGCAGCAGCAGGTTGGGCTTGCCCCAGGCGATCAGCGCCAGCGCCAGGCGCGCCTTCTCGCCACCGGAGAAATTCAACACCGGCTCGTCACAGCGGTCGCCACGGAAATCGAAGCCGCCCAGGAAGTCGCGCAGCGTTTGCTCGCGCTCGCCCGGTGCGATGCGCTGCAGGTGCAGCAGCGGGCTAGCCGAGGGGTCGAGCGCATCGAGCTGATGCTGGGCGAAATAGCCGATCACCAGGTTCTCGCCGCGCTGCAGCCTGCCGCCCAGCGGGGTCAGCTCACCGGCGAGGGTCTTGATCAGGGTCGACTTGCCGGCGCCGTTGGGGCCGAGCAGGCCGATGCGCACGCCCGGGGCGAGCTGCAGTTTGACCTTGTCCAGCACCCGCTTGTCGCCATAGCCCAGCTGGGCTTCCTGCATATCCAGCAGCGGACTGGAAATCCGCTCGGCCTCACGGAAACGGAAGTCGAATGGCGAATCGACGTGCGCCGGGGCCAGCTCTTCCAGACGCTCCAGGGCCTTGATCCGGCTCTGCGCCTGGCGTGCCTTGGTCGCCTTGGCCTTGAACCGGCGGATGAAATCCTCCATGTGCGCGCGCTGGGCCTGCTGCTTCTCGTAGGCCTGCTGCTGCTGCGCCAGGCGCTCGGCACGGGTCCGCTCGAACGCCGAATAACCACCCCGGTAAAGCGTGAGCTTGCGCTGCTCGAGATGCACCACGTGGTCGACCACCGCGTCGAGAAAATCGCGGTCGTGGGAAATCAGCAGCAAGGTGCCGGGGTAGCTCTTGAGCCAGTCCTCCAGCCAGAGGATCGCATCCAGGTCCAGGTGGTTGGTCGGTTCGTCGAGCAGCAAGAGGTCGGAGGGGCACATCAGCGCCTGCGCCAGGTTCAGGCGCATCCGCCAGCCGCCAGAAAAGCTGCCCACCCCCTGCTCCATCTGCGCACTGTCGAAGCCCAGCCCGGCCAGCAGTTTGCGTGCCCGGGCATCCGCGCTGTAGCCGCCGGCATTGTCCAGCTCGCCGTGCAGGCGCGCCAGCGCATGGCCGTCATGCGCAGCCTCGGCCGCGACCAGCTCGGCCTGGATGCGGCGCAACTCGACGTCGCCATCGAGCACGTAGTCGACCGCCAGGCGATCGAGCGTATCGACCTCCTGGCGCATATGCGCAATGCGCCAGTTCGGCGGTATCTGGCAATCCCCGCCGTCGGCACCGAGCTGGCCACGCAGAAGCGCGAACAGGCTCGACTTGCCGGCACCGTTGGCGCCGACGAGGCCGGCTTTCTGCCCGGGATGCAGGGTGAGGTCGGCGCCGTCCAGCAGACGCTGGGGGCCTCGCTGTAGTGAGAGGTTCTGGAGTCGGATCATAATGGCGGCGGAGTTTATCAGTTCACCCGGAGGGCCAAGCTGGCGCCATGAAAAAAATCCCTGCTTCGCCGCCGGCCGATCTCTGGTCGTTCGCCCTCGCCTGCTACGCGCGCCCGGGCGTCGAGCAGGCCTGTCTGGATCTGCAGGCGAAGGGCGCTGACGTCTGCCTGCTGCTCTGCGCCGCCTGGCTCGAGAGCCGAGCCATCGAGTGCCGGGCACCGCGGGTGGCGCAACTCAAGACGGCCGCCGAAAACTGGCAGAGCTCGGTGGTCGAGCCGCTGCGCCAACTGCGCCACGCCTGGAAGACGAGCAGCGAGCAGGACCCAGCGCTGGCTCGGTTGCGTGAGCGAATCAAGGAACTGGAACTGGACGCCGAGCGCGTTCAGCTTGCCCGGCTGGAGGAAAGCTGCCGAGGCTGGGAAGAGCGTTCAATGGAATCAGGCTGGCTGGCACGCCTGGCACCGGATACAGCGGACCGCGCCGCGCTGCAACAGCTACGCGACGCGGCGCACGAGACTCAGCTGGCGCTGGCGTCCGGCTGAGCTCCCTCGGTGGCGGCGGCCTCAGGGGCCTTGCTGGCCGGACGTGCGGGCTTTCGCGCGCTGGGCTTTTTCGCCGTAGCCGCCTTCGTGCTGCCGCCCGCTTTGCTCGCGGCGACCTTGCTGCCGGCCGGCGCTTTCGTACCCGCCGGCTTCGCACTGGCCGGCTTCGCGGGGGTGGGTTTCGGCTTGGCCGTGCTCGCCGGCGCCGCCTTGCTATTGGCAGCGCTGCTGGCGGCGGCTTTGCCTGGCGCACGCTTGGCGGCCACCGGTTTGGCTGGCGCGCGTGCGCTGCTGGTGGGCTTGCTGGCCGCCGCCTTGGCCGAGGCTGCAGGGCGCTTCGCCGCAGTTGTGGTGGCCTTGGGGCTGGCTGCCTTGTCTGCCTTGGCCGCTGCCGGCTGCATGGCCCGACCGACCGCCGTCTCGACCTCCTGAATGCCGCGCGTCAACCCCGTGGCGGTGGCCACGTCACGCTTGAGCTCGGCGAGGTAGGTCAGCATTTCGCCCTGACGCTCCTGCAGCAGCGCCATGGACGACTCGAGTTCTTCGATGCGGTTACGCGCCTTGGCTTGGGCCTTGGGTTTGCCGGCGCTGCCGGCTTCGTCGAGCCGGGCGCGTGCTTTCAACAGCTTGTCCTGGGCCTTGCCGCGCTGCTTTTCCAGCTTCGCCAGGGCGCTTTCAGCCTCGGCGACCGCCTGCCGGCAAGCCTTGTCGAAATGAACGAGCAGACTGTTGGAGAGTTCTTGCAGCAACTGCAGCGGCGTATTGAGCGCTTTCTTCTTCGCGGGCATCACGATGCCTCCTTGCCGAACGATGCGCCCATACTAGACGGCCCGCAGCGGGCCTGCCAGCGGCTCGACCTCGAGGTCGCCAGCCGCTGACGTCGTCGCGCCTCAGGCGGTGGCGACGGGCTGCTGCTGATGCGCGTTATGCAACACTTCGATGAGGCAATCCTCCAGCTCGAAGCGCTCTTGCAGCAGCTGGCCGAGCCGTTGCAGCTCGCCTTCGAGCCCGGGGCTGTTCAGACAATCGCCCTGGTCACAGCGATCGTTGAAGGCCAGCGCCACTTCGGTGATCACCTGGATACGCGGATAGATCTGCCGCGCCAATTCGATGCCGCGCTCATCCCCGAAAGCCTCGGCCTCTCCGATGAGCTGCTCGTAGATTTCAAAGTGCCCGGCCGAGACGTAATCGAGCAGCAACTCGCAGAACCGGACCAATGCCTTTCGTGCGTCGTCACTGTTCTCCACTCGGAGCTGGTCGAAGGCGTTGATCAGCTCATGCCGCTCCTGCAGCCAACGGTCGATCAGCAGGTGCACACCACCCCAGCGTTCCTGGGCATTCCGACAGCTCTCGAGCATGTTGACCTCACTTCCCTTATCGATTGGCTATGGCCCTCGTGGGCGCCGTGTCCACGCATGCACATTGGGCGACTGGCGGGTGCGATTTCCGTCACCACAGGGGCAGCCTATGCCCCCGCGCGGGAACCTTCAAGCAAGGTCGGTCGGATGGCCGTAGCGACTCGCAAGGGTGCGCACCTCGTACAGTGACCACCGAGGCACGCCAAGAGTTCGATCGAGAGCGGAGCGAGAAAGGGCGGGGTCAACCGCGGCGCAGCAGTTGCCAGCCGGCGAACGCCAGCATCGCGATGAAGCCCAGCAGGCTCCACTCGGGAATGCTCAGGCCGAGCATCGTCCAGTTGACTTCGGCGCACTCGGCCGTGCCATGCAGCACCAGCCGGGCGATCTCCTGGAACGGCAGCGCCTCCATCATGTATTCCAGGCTCGGCAGGCAGGCCGGCAGCTCATCGGCCGGGATGCTCTGCAGCCAGATCTGGCGGATCGCCGTCGCCCCGCCGAACAGCGCGAACAGCGCTGCGAAGCCGGCATACAGGCGCCGCCCCGTGGCAGCCGGACCATGAATCGCCGCGAGCAGGCAGACAACGCCAAAACCGATCACGCAGATGCGCTGCACGATGCATAGCGGGCAGGGCGCCAAGCCCATGACGTGTTCCAGATAGAGCGCCGCCGCGATCATCAGCACGCAAGCGAGGAAGGCAAGGACAAAGGGCGAACGTGGGCTGGCCAAGTTCATGGCGACTCCGCAGCGGGGAAAGCCCGCTACGGTAGAGGAAAGCGGGAGCGCCTTACAAGTCGTCTCGCACAAAGCCGTGACACCGTCATATTCGGCGGCGCCAGGGCCTTGCGCCGGGGACTTCAGCGGACCGCCGGGAGGCGCTGATCGATCAGCCCCAGGCCCTGCTGAAAGAACCGGTTGCCACCCTCGACGTCGCCCAGCTGCGTCAGCAGACGTGCGAGTTCGGCGCAGGTTTCGGCACGGTGCTCCATGCGCAGGCTGGCCTCGAAGTAGTCGCGGGCCTTGCCCCACAGTTCGTTGCGCAGGCTGATGCGCCCCAGCGCGAGAAGCAGTTCGGCGTTCTGCGAGTGACTTTTGAGCCAGCCTTCGGCATTACTCAATTGGCGCGCCGGCTCGCGGCCACGAACCAGGCCGTAGCGCTCGACCAGACGGTTGTCGAACTGGCGCTTGAGCGCTGCAAGCAGGACTTCCTCGGCCTTGCCCTCGTCCCCCAGCCGCGCAAGGCCGTCGGCATAGGCACGCACCACCAGTGGCTCGCTGCGCAGCCCGCCAGGCATAGCCTGCCAGCGCTTCTCCAGTGCTTCGCGCGCCTGCTCGGGCGCTGCCCCTTCTTCCACACCAGCCTGCTCGACCGCCGCAGTCCAGGCCAGGCGCTCCAGCTCGTCCAGTCGCGCCGGCGGCAATACGCGCTGCTTACGCAGCTCCGGCAGCAGGCGGCACAGCGCCGGCCAGTCCTGCAGTTGCACATAGAGTTGCTGCAACAGGGTGAGCAGCTGCGGGTGATGCGGATGATCGGCCTGCAATTCGCTGAGCGAGGCTCGCGCCTCGGCATATTGATGACGAGCGATCTGCAACTGCGCCTGCGTCAGACCGATTGCCAGCGCGGCATCCGGCTGGCAATCGCGGGCCTTGCCCAGCAACTGGTCGCTCTGCTCGTGTTCACCCAACTCATTGGCTGCGCGCGCGGCGCCGAGATAGTGCACCAGCGGCTGCCGGTCATGCTCGGCGGCCAGCTTCAGGTGGCCCAGCGCTTTGGCCCACTGCCCTTCGGCCAGCTCGCGCTGCCCGAGGCGGGACGCCTTGTTCACCCGCCGTTCACGATGCCGACGCGACCAGGGGTTGACCCACGCGCCGGAGGCCTGCAGCACGCCGAGCAGCCAACGCACCAGCAGCGCCAGCAGCCAGATCGCCGCGACCAAGGCGACGAAGACCCAGAAGGTCGACTCGTAACGGAAACGGTCATAAGTAATCAGCACATAGCCGGGGCTCTGGGCGATCGCCCAGGCGAGAAAGCCGCCCACCGCAAGCAACAGTACGACGTACAGGACCAGGCGCTTCATGCAGGCTGCTCCTCCGGCTCGCTCGATTCCTGCGGCGCCTCGGGCGCCGGCTCGACCGGCTGCTGGCCAGGCTGCGCCTCATCCGCTCGCTGACGCTTTTCCACGTAGCGCTGAAGGGCCTCGAGCGCCGGCGCAAGATCGGGCAACGACACCTCGACCGGCTGGCCGGCGAGCTCGCCAAGGCGTCGCCGCAAACCGCTGGCCTGGCCGTTGTCCTCGCTGAAATAGCCGGCAAGCATCTCCTGCGCCTGTGCCAGCGATTGCCGGTAGACCTCGCTGTTGCCGTTGAGTACCGCCCACTGCGCCTGCTCGATCGCCAGCGACAGGGCGAGGCGCACCTGCGCCAGGCTTTGCCCGGCCAGCAGCGGACGCACCTCGGTTTCGGAGTCGAGATCGACCCGGATATAGCGGCTCAGCTCATCGGTCCAGCGCTGCCACTGGCTACGCGAGCTGTCGGCGGTGGCCGCCTCGCCCACCGCGAATTCGGGGGCCAGGGCATCCAGTCGAGCCGTTTGCCCGCGCAGGGCGCCAAGCTGCAGGAACAGCCCGGTGCGATCCAGCTGCGGCAGGCTACGCAAGGCTTCCAACCCCTCGAGCAGCTTCTGCCGGGTCGCGTAGGCGCGTGGGTCGTCCTGCTTCTGCAGGATCAGGTCCGCCTCATGCACCAGCATTTCGGCGCTCTTGACGTCCTGCATCGCCGACAGCTGCAGCATCGCCATGCGCAGCAGGTGCTCGGCCTCGGCCAGGCGCCACTCCTCGCGGCTGGCGCCGAGCACCTGCTCGACACGATCGGAGAGCCGCTGCTGATCGCTCTGCAGCGCAGCCAGCAGCCGGCGGCGTTCGTCGAATTCCTCGGCGCTCGGCAGCTGCTCCAACCGCCCGAGCCGCTCGGCCAGCTGGCGATTCTGCTCCGCGAATCGCTCGACCTGATCGACCGCGGACTGGGCCGCCTGCGCCTGTCGGCTTTCCCGCTCGGCGACCTGCTGCAGCTGCCAGTAGGCGTATCCACCCAGCAACAGCCCACCCAAGCCGACCGCCAGCGCCAGGGCTGCAAGCCCTTTGCCCGGCTTTGTCGCAGGCTTTGCTGCGGCGGGCTTTGCCGTGCCAGCCGGTGCGCTATCGGTGGCTGGCTGCGCCTTGCCGACCGGCGTCTGCGGCGCTTCTTTCTTGTTGGAATCTGCTTCGCTCACAATTCGATCCTTGTTTCAGGAGACGGGTATAGGAGTTTCGCGCAGCGCTGCCAGCAGCGCCGTGGTGCCGGCGCCACGGCAGTCCACCACCCGCTCGGCCCCGAGCTGACGCGCCATCTGCGCGACTCGCGGGCTGGGTACGAACAAGGGTAGTTCACGCAGCTGCGCCCAGGCTTCGGCGGCAAGCGCGCGCAATGCTTCGAGCCCCTGGCCACTGCTGATGACCAGGCCATTGAGGTGCTGCAAACGAACAACCTGCAGCAGCGTACCGGGCGGATAATCGGGACGCTGGCGACGATAGAGTTCGAGAATATCGACCTGCACGCCGCGGCTGCGCAGGGTTTCGGCGAAGAACTCGCGGCCGCCCTCGCCACGCAGGATCAGTACTTTGGGGTCCGGCTTGCTCAGCGCCTCGGCAAGGCGCGGCACGGCGAGCAGCGCCTCGCTATCATCGCCCTGCTCGGGCCAGGTCACCTCGAGCCCATAGTCCTGCAGGATCGCTCCGGTCGCGGCACCGACGCTGAACCACGGCTGACCGAAAGGTGGCTGCGGCCAGTAGCGGTCGACCAGTCGCAGCCCCAGGCGTGCCGCCGGCTTGCTGACAACGACCACCGCGCTGTAGCGATCGAGTTCAAGGATGGTGGCGCGCTGCTCGGCGGTCTCGGCCAGCGGCTCGATCGCCAGCAATGGCAGACTGGCGCTCTGCACCTCCTGCTCGGCCAGCGCGGCGGCCAGCGCCTCGCACTCCTCTGCAGGCCGAGTCAGCAGCAGGCGCCAGCCGTTCACGCGTGCCCTGCCTCGCCGTATACCGCCTTGAGAATCTGCTCGGCACCTTGCGCCAGCAGCGCTTCGGCGACCTGCACGCCCAGTGTTTCAGCCTCTGTGGCCGGTGCGCGGCCTTCGGCGCGCAGCAGTTGGGTACCATCGGGCTGGCCGACCAGGCCGCGCAGCCAGAGCTGCTCACCTTCGAGCACCGCGTAGCAGGCGATCGGCACCTGGCAGCCGCCATTCAGGCGATGGTTGAGCGCCCGTTCGGCCTTGACGCGCACGGCGGTGGCGTCGTGATTGAGACAAGCAAGCAGTGCGTGCAGCTCGCTGTCGGCGGTCCGGCATTCGATACCGACGGCCCCCTGCCCGCCGGCCGGCAGGCTTTCATCGACCCCGATCGAGGCGCGAATGCGCTCGCCGAAGCCGAGGCGGATCAGCCCGGCGGCGGCAAGAATGATGGCGTCGTACTCGCCAGCGTCGAGCTTGGCCAGGCGCGTGTTCACGTTGCCGCGCAGGAACTGGATCTTCAGATCGGGGCGCCGCGCCAGCAGCTGCGCCTGGCGCCGCAGGCTGGAGGTGCCGACCACGCTGCCGGCCGGCAGTGTATCGAGGCTGTCATGGTGGTTGGAAACGAAGGCATCGCGCGGGTCTTCGCGCTCGCAGATGCAATAAAGCCCGAGCCCTTCGGGAAACTCCATCGGCACGTCTTTCATCGAGTGCACGGCGATGTCTGCCTCGTTTTCCAGGAGCGCGGTCTCCAGTTCCTTGACGAACAGACCCTTGCCGCCAATCTTCGCCAGAGGCGCGTCGAGCAGCTTGTCGCCGCGACTGACCATGGGCACCAAACTGACCTTCAGGCCCGGGTGGGCACTTTCCAGGCGCGCCTTGACATATTCGGCCTGCCACAGGGCCAGGGCACTCTTGCGGGTAGCAATGCGGATTTCGCGAGACATGAGCAATTCCGGAAGCGATGAACTGGCGCGATGATAACAGGCCAGGCCTCAGGCTTCAGGCCTGCGCGCGGGCCGCGTCGCCGCAGGCGCGGCGACCGCCCGGCCGGCGCTTACAGCACCTGCATCAGCTTCCGAACGCCCGCGACGTGCCGGCGGCTGACCGTCAGCGCCTCGTTGTCCAGCCCCTTGAGGAACAGCTGGAAGTGCCCCAGCGGCGTCCTCTGCAGGCGCTCGATTCGGTCGCGATAGACCAGCGCGTTGCGGTGGATGCGCACGAAGCGCTCACCGAACTCGTCTTCCAGCGACTTGAGCGGCTCGTCGAGCAGCACCTCGCCGCCCTCGTGGCGCAGCGTCACGTATTTGTGGTCGGCGATGAAGTAGATCACCTTGTCCAGCGGCACCAGCTCGATCCCCTTGCGGGTCCGCGCGCTGATATGCGAACGCGGCCCGGTGCCGGACACCGCCGCCGGGCGTGTCAGCGCCGCCAGCTGCACACGGTTGGGCCGCTCGGCCTTCTTCAGGGCTTCGGCCAGGTGTTCCGGCCGTACCGGTTTGACCAGGTAGCCGACGGCACTGACCTGGAAGGCATCCAGCGCGAATTCGTCGTGCGCGGTGCAAAAGATCACGGCCGGAGGCGCATCCATCTCGCAGAGCCTGGCAGCGACCTGCAGACCGTCCAGGCCGGGCATGCGGATATCCAGCAGCACCACGTCCGGACGCAGTTCTTCGATCATCGCAAGGGCTTCTTCACCATTGCTGGCGGCAGGTTCGAGGACACGATAGCCCTCGACGTCAGCCACCAGACGGCTGAGGCGCTCGCGAGCCAGGGGTTCGTCATCGACAATCAGCACATTCATAGAGTTCTGGCTTCCTGCTTTTGTCTCGCACATGGATAGCGTAGACAGGTGTAGTGGCGGCCATCACGGCGCTCCACGCTGAGACTCGCTGCCGGTCCGAAAAGTGCCGCTAATCGTGCCTCGATGTTGTGCAATCCCTGCTGCGTCCCGCGGGTTGCCTGCGCCAGAGCGCCGCCTTCGAACGGGTTGCTCACCTCGAGCTGGAACACGCCATCGGCATAACGGGCGACCACACTCACCCATCCCCCCTCGATCCGCGGCTGGATACCGTACACGACGGCATTTTCCAGCAGCGGCTGCAGCGTCAGCTGCGGAATCGGCAGATCGTCCGGGACATCGCTGACCTGCCAGTCGACCTGCAGGCGCTCACCGAAACGATACTGCTCTATGGAGAGATAGCGCCTGGACAGCTCAAGTTCCTCGCGCCAGGGCACCAGCGTGCCCGGCCGCGCCAGGCTGGCGCGAAACAGGTCGGAAAGGTCCAGCACGGCTTGCTCGGCCCTGGCCGGATCGACCACGACCAGGCTGGCGATGCTGTTGAGGCTGTTGAACAGGAAATGCGGACGGATCCGCGCCTGCAGCGACTCGATGCGCGAGCGCAGCTCGGCCTGCTCCTGACGGCGCCACTGGCTGTGCAGGTAGAAATAGCGCAGCAGCAGGCCGGACATGATCAGGCCGATCAGCGCGTGACGCAGGTAGAGGTTGACCTCGCCACTGCGCGCGAGCGGGCCGGCCAGCTGGTAGATGTCGGCCACCGCCGTGCAGGCCAGGGTCAGGCCGACCACCACCGCACAGCACACACCTCCGGCCAGCGCTGGACGCAGGCGCGCCAGCATCGGTCGCAGCAGGCAGACGGTGCCGGCCGAAAGCAGCACGATCCACTGCACGAACAGCGAGGTCAGCGCCAGGCGCATCCAGTCGAAGCCCGCCATCATCGGCTCGGCCAGAACCAGCACCAGAACCAGCAGTTCGGCCAGCAGTATCAGGCTCAGCAGCGCCTCGGCCTGGCACAGTTCGGGAACGAAGAATTCATCTGAGACGGCTTGCTTGCTCACGGACACGCCCCTGGCTGACTTGGCCTGTGAGTTTCCGCAGCGCCTGCCCCGGCGGCAAGGCATGGCGCATGCCGGACGGTCGTTTTGCCAGCCAGCTCACCCTCGTGCAGCCGGGCAGCGCACAACCGTCGGCGGCGGCAACCCTGCTATCATCGCCGGCCTCTCCTTCTGCTTCGGATTTTCAGCGAGCGCATTCATGAGCACCGACAAGACCAACCAGTCCTGGGGCGGCCGTTTCAGCGAGCCCGTCGACGCCTTCGTCGCCCGTTTCACCGCCTCCGTCGAGTTCGACAAGCGCCTCTACCGCCACGACATCATGGGCTCCATCGCCCACGCCACGATGCTGGAAAAGGCCGGCGTGCTGAGCGCGGATGAGCGCGACCAGATCATCGCCAACCTGAAGGACATCCAGGCCGAGATCGAGGCCGGAACCTTTGACTGGCGCGTCGACCTGGAAGACGTGCACATGAACATCGAGGCGCGCCTGACCGACCGCATCGGCGTGACCGGCAAGAAGCTGCACACCGGACGCAGCCGCAACGACCAGGTAGCCACCGACATTCGCCTGTGGCTGCGCGACGAAATCGACACCATCCTCGCCGAAATCACCCGCCTGCAGCAGGGCCTGCTGGGTCTTGCCGAAGCCGAAGCCGACACCATCATGCCCGGCTTCACCCACCTGCAGACCGCCCAGCCGGTGACCTTCGGCCATCACCTGCTGGCCTGGTTCGAGATGCTCAGCCGCGACTACGAGCGCCTGGTCGACTGCCGCAAGCGCACCAACCGCATGCCGCTGGGCTCGGCCGCACTGGCCGGCACCACCTACCCGATCCAGCGGGAAATCACCTGCGAGCTGCTGGGTTTCGAAGCGATTTCCGGCAACTCGCTGGACGGCGTCTCCGATCGCGACTTCGCCATCGAATTCTGCGCCGCCGCCTCGCTGGCGATGACGCACCTGTCGCGCTTCTCCGAAGAGCTGGTGCTCTGGACCAGCGCGCAGTTCCAGTTCATCGACCTGCCGGACCGCTTCTGCACCGGCTCTTCCATCATGCCGCAGAAGAAGAACCCCGACGTGCCCGAGTTGGTCCGCGGCAAGACCGGCCGCGTATTCGGCGCCCTGAGCGGCCTGCTGGTGCTGATGAAGGGCCAGCCGCTGGCCTACAACAAGGACAACCAGGAAGACAAGGAGCCGCTGTTCGACGCTGCCGACACCCTGCGTGACTCGCTGCGCGCCTTTGCCGACATGGTTCCGGCGATCAAGCCCAAGCGCGAGATCATGCGTGAGGCGGCGCTGCGCGGTTTCTCCACCGCCACCGACCTGGCCGACTACCTGGTACGCAAGGGCCTGCCCTTCCGCGACTGCCACGAGATCGTCGGCCATGCGGTGAAGTACGGCGTAGAGACCGGCAAGGACCTGGCCGAGATGAGCCTCGACGAGCTGCGCCAGTTCAGCGACCAGATCGGTGACGACGTGTTTGCCGTACTGACCCTGGAAGGCTCGGTGAACGCCCGCGATCACATCGGCGGCACCGCCCCGGCGCAGGTGCGCGCCGCCGTGGCGCGCGGTCGCGAGCTGCTGGCCAGCCGTACCGTCTGAACCGTGACTGCTGCGCGCTCCGGGGCGCAGCAGCCAGATCGAGCGCATCGCTGCGCGGAGGGCTCAGCGTGTCACCCCCACGACCACGCCAACCCTTCGCCAGCGACTGGTTCTTTCCCGCAGCCGCGCTGCACGCGGCGCTGATCCTGCCGCTGTCGGTGCTGAGCCTGCTCGGCCTGCTGCCAGCGCTGCCAGGCCTGCTCACTCCCGCCGCCCACGCCCGCGAGATGCTGTTCGGCTATGGCCTGGCGGTGGTCGCCGGCTATCTGCTCGGCCCGCAACCCCGCCCACTGATCGCCGCGCTGCTTGCCGGCTGGCTGCTTGCCAGGCTCGGCCACCTGTTTTGGCCGGATGGCCCGCTCGGGCCGCTCGCTTCGGCGTTGTTCGCCGCCGGGCTGGCCTGGCGCGTAGTGCCACGCTTTCTCGGCGCCGCGAAGAAGTGGCGCAACCAGATGGTCGCGCCGACCGTCGCCGGGCTCGCGCTGCTCAGTGCCGTCATGGCCTGGTTCCACCTTGTACAGCTACCGGCGAACCTGCGTCTCGCCGCGCTGCTGCTGTTTGCCGGGCTGTTGTTCTTCATGGGTGGGCGCATCATCGCACCGGCGCTCGCCGGGCACGCGCAGAGCCAGGGTCGGCGCCTGGAGGCGCGCGTGCAGCCGCAGCTGGAGGGTGCCGTTCTGCTGCTGCTTGCCGGCGCGCTGCTGCTTGCCTTCAGCCCCTGGCCACTGCCGCAGCGGGTGGCCGGCGGTCTGCTCTGCGCCAGCGCCCTGCTGAGCGCGATTCGCCTAGTGCGCTGGCAGCCCTGGCACTGCCGCACGCGCAATGACCTGCTGGCACCGCTGCTCGGCTATGCCTGGCTGGCACTTGGCCTGCTGCTGCTCGGTGCGCCTTTGAGCGCCGGCCACGAGCCGCCGACGCCGCTGCTCCACGCGCTCACCGTCGGGGCGCTCGGCACACTGAGCTTCAGCGTGATGGCGCGCACCTGGCTGACCCAGCGCTTCCGCGACGCCAACGCCCGCCCGTGGATCTACCCGTTCGCGCTGTGCATCAGCCTGGCGGCGCTGATCCGTCTGCTGGCTCCGGCCTCGCCTGCTGCCTTGGCCTTCGCCGCCGGCAGCTGGAGCCTGGCCTTCCTCGCCCTGGCGGCGCTGTTCTGGCGCACCCGTGGCCAGCGACGCGCACGTCGAAGAGAGGCGGAATGAGCTGCGCTCACGCCAGCGCCGCGTGCAAATTTTTCCCTAAGCCGGACTTGGCTTGCTTCGAATCGCGATAAGTAAAGCCAGAGTGCGTTGACATTTATCAGCCTCGCGCCACCCGCTCCGACCTAACGTGATCCCAGACGCACCGCGCAGCGCGCGGGCCGCGCCGCGCCGCGCCGCGCCGTCAGGCAGCTATCGGAGTGGATCTCATGGGTCGAATTCTCGTCGCTACGCTGGTGGCATTCGCATCGGCAAGCGTTTTGGCGCAGACCGATACGACAGCCCCCGCCAGCGGTTCACCGAAACCGCGCCCGTCACGTGCCGAGCAGCGCGAGTTTCCGGGGCTGCCGTGGGGCTCGTTCCGCGCCTTTCCGGAGTTGACCTTCTGGACCATGCGCGACGACAACATCTATGCCCAGCGCAGCGGCGAGATCGAAGACACCGTCTACACCTTTTCGCCGACCCTGCTGTTGCAGTCGGACTGGCAGCGTCACGCCCTGAACCTCAACATGGGCGCCGACTTCGATCGCTACCAGGACCACGGCGAGGAAAACGTGGACGACTACTGGCTGGGCTTCGACGGCCAGTACGAGTTCACCGAGCAGACCCGGCTGTTCGGCGGCATGCGCCACACCCGCGACCATGAGGACCGCTATGTAGCCGGCACCCCGGGGCCCGATCAGCAGCGCGAGCCGACCCGCTACGACCATGAGGAAGCGCACCTGGGGCTGGCCAGCGACCTGGGCAAGTGGCGCCTGCGCGGCGGCACCACCTTCGATCGCTACGACTACGAGGACGCCACCGCCACCTCGGGCGCACGCATCGACAACCGCGACCGCCGCTATGACCTGGTCTCCATCGGCTTGCGCGCCGGCTACGCGCTGAGCGCCGAGTACGAGCCCTTCGTGCAGTACGCCACCGATCAGCGGCGCTACGACCAGCCGATCAACGGCACCGGCTTCAACCGCGACTCCGATGGCTATCGGGCCGCCGCCGGGCTGCGCTTCGTCCGACCGCGCCAGCGCCTGGCTGGCGAGGTCTTCCTCGGCAGCCTGCGCCAGCGCTACGACCACCCGGGCTTCTCCGATGTGCGCAAACCCTATTTCGGTGCGCAGTTGGCCTGGCGTCCCGATGTCGTCACCCGGGTCGATCTCTACATCGACCGCTCGATCGAGGAAACCACCGTCGCCCTCGACGACCGTTACGCCGCTGGCACCCTGGATACCGTCTACGGCTTCGAAGTGGAGCGCAAGCTGACCAGCCGGCTGTCGGTGGTCGGCCACGCCGCCTATATCGACAGCGAACTCCTCAGCTACCCGCGTCAGGACAAGATCACCGATGCCGGCGCCGGGCTGCGCTACTACCTCACCCCGACCCTGTTCGTCGGCAGCAACCTGCGGGTGATCGATCGCGACTCCGACGAACTCGATGGCGAGTACCGTCGCAGCCAGATCAGCCTCAGCCTCGGTTACACGCCTGGTCGCTCGAGCAGCTACCGGCTGCCGGCCGCCGCGCTGGCGCAAGGTTCGGCCTATCCGCTGACGCCGCTACCGCTGAGCGAACTCTTCGATGGCCTGTACGGCGGTGCCGCGCTCGGAATGGCACGCTCTACAGCGAAACCTCCGGCAGCCGCGGCGACGGCGGCAGCGATGTCAGCCCGCACGGGGCCGACGGCTTCGGCGAGTTGCTCTTCGTCGGCTATGGCCGGCAGTTCGGGCGCTGGTACCTGGGCGCCGAGGCCGAAGGCGAAACCAGCCAGGCCGACTGGTCCTTTGCCAAGAGCAAGGCCGACGCGCGCAGCAGCTCGCTGGACAAGGACGACAGCTATGGACTGAGCCTGCGCGGCGGCTACGTGGTCGACAACGGCAGCCTGCTTTACCTGCGCGCCGGCCGAGTGGAAACCCGCTTCGACAGCTTCTACACGGTGAACGACCAGCTTGTTGCCGCCGGCAGCCGCGACGATCGGCAGTCCGGCAGCCGCTTCGGCGTGGGCGCCGACCTGCCGGCGGGCGAGCGGCTGTTCCTGCGCATGGAATACGTCTACACCGACTACGACGCCTATCCGGTCGCCTACGGCGACGACGAGGGCACCACCAGCGAGCGCTTCGCGCCGGAAGAGGGCCAGTTTCGCCTCGGGCTGGGCTGGCGTCTGACCGCCAATCCGTCACCGCTGCCACGCCTGCCGGCCGTGCGGGGCTTCTATGTCGGCGCGCATGCCGGCCATGGCGGCGTCGACTCCCGCCTCGAAGGACGCCATTCGGAGAGCGGCGAGCCGGCGTTCTCGCAGCCCTACGCAGGCGATTTCGCCGGGCTCGGCGGCGTCTACGGGGTGTTTGCCGGCTACGGCCGTGATTTCGGCCGCTGGTACGCCGGGCTGGAAGCGGAAATCGACACCGCCGACATCGACTGGATGCACCGGCGCGATACCAATGGCAGCGGCGGCCGCGATTTCTCGGTGCAGAAGAAGAGCGACTACGGCATCGCGCTGCGCCTGGGCTACAGCCTGCCCAACGGCACCCTGCTGTATGGCCGCGCCGGACCGGTACGCGGTCGCTTCAACACGACCTGGGCCAAGGGCAACAACGCCGACGCCAACATCGATCGCAGCTACAAGGTCGACGGCATGCGCTACGGCCTGGGCGCGGAGATACCGCTGGGGGCCATGGCGTTCGCTCGCCTGGATTACACCCGCACCTATTACGACAGCTACCGCTTCACGACCGCGCACGGAAGCCCGGATGACATGCAGTTCGAAAACCGCGAAAGCCTGTTCCGCATGGGCCTGGGCTTGCGCTTCTGATCATCGGCGGCGGCGGGCCAAGGGCCTGCCGTCAGGTGCAACCGCAATACCGGTGTCTTCCACGCGCCAACGGCCCGGAGCACCGGCCCCGCAAGCAAAGGAGCAAGGTCATGAAACACAGTCAGTTCAAACGCAACACCTTCGGGCTTGCCGGCGGGGCGCTCATCGTCGCACTCGCCGCGCCGCTGGTGATCACCGGTGCGCTGTCACTGGGCGTCGCCACCTCGAGTGTGGCCGCCGAGCATAGCGGCGCCGGCAAGGGTGGCAGCGACAGCCATGGCGGCCGCGGCGGCCAGGGCAGTGGCGGCAGTGGCGGAGAGCGGGGCCAGGGCGGCTCGCGCATGGGCGGCGGGCATGGCGCAGTGGACAAGATCTTCCGCGTCGACCCTGCAGCCGAAGAAGACAGCGACCGCCCCGAGTGGGCCGGCGTGAAGGGCGGCAAGGCGGGTGGCGGTGGCAAGCCGTTCGGCGCCGGCACCAAGAAGGGCGACCTGTTCGGCGACATGTACATCCTGCTGCGCGACCCCAACGGCGTTCCGCTGACCGATGCCAATGGCGAGGAGCTGGTGGTGGCGTTCTACTACGACACGACCGGCGTGCTGGTCCCGGTGACCGACGCCGACGGCCAGCTGGTGGCCATCCCGCGCAACGAAGAAGGTGATCTGCTGACCTCGGTGACAGTCGGCGAAACCACCTACGACGTCGTGCCCGGTGAGGTGGAACTGGGTCGCCTGAGCGTCGGCCGCTCGCCGAGCAAGGTCCTCAACCACTCGCTGGACGAGGCGCTGGCCAAGCTGACCGCCGAAGGCGCGGTGATCGCCATCGATTCCACCGGCCGGCTGACGGTCGACGGCACCACCATCGACTCACCGCTGGAAAACCTGGCGCTGTACGAGACCTACATGACCACCGGGACGATTCCTGGCGTCACCTTGCCGGACGGTTTCAACCCGGCCGCCCTGCTCGCGGCGGCTGGTGACAAGACCGGCACCATCAGCGTCGACACACTGGTCTACATGAACTCGATCCTGGGCATCAATTCCGGAACGACGTACTACGACTTCTCCGACTACCAGTACGACCGCACCGCGACTTGGTCCGCCGCCACCGCCACCGTGCTGGTGCTGGACGAGGGCGATCCGGCGGACCCGGCGGACGATGTCTACCGGCCGACCCTGGTGAACCTGTACGACGCCGTGTTCGGCAGCACCGCCTGGAGCGATCCGACCAGTGAAGGCGGCGCCGATGACTTTGCCGCGGCGGCCAACGACTACCTGCAGGTCATCGAATTCGTCCACGACAACGCAGTCAGGTAACGGCCGGGGCGGCTGGCCGCGACGTCAGCCGCCCCGTTCGGGGAGAGCACTATGCGCGTTCGCTACAGATCCCCGCTGCTGGCGGCCACTCTCGCCCTGTTGCTGGCCGGCGGCAGCGGCCCGCTGCACGCCGCCGACGACCACTCCAGCCATGACGGCGGCCACACTAGTCACGACTCCAGCGGCAAGGGCAAGGGGCCGAAATACGGCGGTGGCCGCGATCACGGCAGCAGCCACAGCGATCAGACCCACGAGGAAGGCAGCCACTCCGGGCATACCGGCGGCCCCGGTGGCAGCAAATCGATGGAAAACAAGGTATTCGACGAGGGCCGCGGCAAAGGCCCCAAGTACATGGGCGGCAAGCCCGGAGACGAGTCATCGCATCACGATGACGAGGAGCACACCTACTAACCCGGCAAAACGGCAGGAGAAGCACATGAAACGACTGACCACCGCGCTCGCGCTCGGCACGCTGCTGCTTTCAGGCGCAGCCTTCGCCCAGCAGGCTGGCGGCAACGACGAGCAGGTCTATGGCTCGCAGATCATGACCCAGCAGGAGCGCATGGAGTACCGCAACCGCATGCGCCAGGCGCAGACGCAGGAAGAACGCGAGCGCATTCGCAACGAGCACCATCAGCAGATGCGTGAACGCGCCCGCGAACGCGGCGTGACACTGCCGGAAGAACCACCGGCGGGCCGCGGCATGGGCCAGGGCGGCGGCATGGGCCAAGGGATGGGCATGGGCCAGGGCGCCGGCATGGGCTCGGGTGATCGCAAGGGCGGCGGAGGCGGCGGCCGCTGAGCAGCCCCGGAGCGGAGCAAACCGTCGCTGCAGCGGCGGCTTGCTTGCCTTCCACTCCGCCGCGCGCTATCACAACGGTCACGTAACAGCCGGAAGCAGACGCATGACCGAATCAGACCGCCCACGCTTTCGCATCGATGCCGATCGCCAGGCGCCGAGCCGCCGGGTACGCTACGTCGAAACCAACCGTCCGGATGACGGCAGCTGCACCCTCTGTCAGCTGGACGACGAGAATCCGGCCCCGCTCGAGACACCCATGACCCAAGACGCCCACGACAACGAAGAAGACGAGGTCTTCGCCCAAGCCACCCTGCTCGAGGCCATCGAGAACCAGCTCGAATCCGGCGAGCCGCCGGCAGCCCAGGCCACCCTGAACAAACTCACGCTGGTGGGCTACGAACGCGAGGAAAGCCTGGAAATGATGGCGCTGGTGCTGGCCAACGAGATCCAGAGCATGCTCGCCGAGGATCGGCCGTTCGATGCCGCGCGCTACGAAAGCCTGCTGCGCGCGCTGCCCGAGCTGCCCGAATAGACGCAGGTCAACCTCGGCCGGGGATCTGCATCTACACTCAGCGGACCGGGCCGAGGCCCATCTTCCCAGGAGTGGACATGTCCTATACCCCAGAGTTGGTCGCCGAGCTCGAGATTCTCTGCCTGTTCAACCTCGACAACCATCAGGAAGGTCTGAAGGTTCACCATGACGCCGCCGCCGAGGCGATCGCCGCGGCCGCACGCCTGCACCGCAAGGGGCTGACCACCCAGGCCGACGGCGGTTATCTCACCAGCCTGGGGCGCGACGCCGCCGAACACGCCCAGGCACTGCTGACCATTCTGCGCGGTCCGCAAGCCGCCTGAGCCCCACGCTTCGCCCAGGCCGCGCCCAGCTCAAGTCGGGGCGCGCGCGGCCGATGACAGTCCGACTCCCGTTATTGACTGCGAACGGCAATGACCGGCTGCCCAAAGATCCAACCGATCCTGGAAGAAGGCATCGACCGCAAGGTGCTGGCGACGCTGCATGCGCGCTTCCTGCAAATCAACGCGGCGCGCATCGAGCGTGCCCTGCTCGGCCTGTCCAGCCGCCAGCAGCAGGTGTTCCGCCTGTTGCCCCTGCTGTTTCATGTCAATCACCCACTGCTGCCCGGTTACGTTTCGGCCGCTACGCCGGCCGGGCTCAGCGGCTTCGAACCGGACAGCGAGCTGCTCGGCGAGGCCCAGCGCCTGGCGCGCTCGTTCGCCTACAAGCCGCTGCGCCACCGCCCGCCCCAGCCGATCCTGGCGCTGTTCGCGATGGGCAGCCTGGGCACGGTCGCGCAGGATGAGAGCAGCGATCTGGACGTCTGGGTCTGCCATGAGCCGACGCTGGACGCTTCGCAGCTCGCCGAATTGCGCCGCAAGTGCGACCTGCTGCAAGGCTGGGCGGCCAGCCAGGGCTGCGAGGCGCACTTCTTTCTCGTCGATCCGGTGCGCTTTGCCAGCGGCGAGCGTCAGGCGCAGCTGAGTTCGGACGACTGTGGCAGCACCCAGCACTACCTGCTGCTCGACGAGTTCTATCGCACCGCGCTGTGGCTCGGAGGCCGCGTGCCGCTGTGGTGGCTGGTGCCAGCCTACGAGGAGCACCGCTATCCGGACTATGTCGCGGCGCTGCTCGAACGGCGCTTCATTCGCGCCGAAGAGGTGCTGGACCTCGGGCATCTCGCGCAGATTCCGGCGGGGGAATTTGCCGGTGCCGCCCTCTGGCAGCTGTACAAGGCGCTGGAGTCATCCTACAAGTCCTTGTTCAAACTGCTGCTGGTCGAGGTCTACGCCAGCCAGCATCCGCAGGTGCAACCGCTGGCCGTGGCGTACAAGCAGGCGGTCTACGACGGCCGGCTCGACCTCGATGAACTGGACCCGTATATCGCTGCCTATCGCGCCATCGAGGGCTACCTTGCCGAGCACGCCGACCGCGAGCGCCTGCAGCTGGCGCGCCGCGCGCTGTACCTGAAGATCAACCGCGCCCTGAGCCGACCGCCGCGCAATCGCACCAAGAGCTGGCAGCGCCTGCTGGCCGAGCGCCTGACACGGGACTGGGGCTGGGACGAACGCTGCTTCGCCGGCCTCGACGGGCGCAAGCAATGGAAGGTACGCCAGGTCCTGCAGGAACGCCGCGCGCTGGTCAACGAGCTGACCTACGGCTACCGCTTTCTCAGCGACCTGAGCCAGCGGCTGGAGGCTGCCAGCCCGATCAGCGGGCGCGACCTCAGCGTGCTCGAACGCCGCCTGCAGGCGGCCATCGGGCGCAAGGCGGGCAAGGTCGAGGCCGTCAACCTTGGCATTTCCCCGGACATGTCCGAAGGCAGCCTGACCCTGCTACAGGGCACCGACGCCAGCGGCGACCGAGCTGGTCACTCTACGAGGGCAGCCTGACGAGCGCCGATTGCGCGCACTACGCACCGCTGCGCCGCATGCCGGAACTGGTGCCCCTGCTGGCCTGGGGCCATCGCAACGGAGTCATCGACGGCGGCACCCACATTTCGCTGCATCCCGGTGACAGCGGCCTCGGCGAGACCGAGCTGTTCGGCCTGCTCGGCGAGCTGCGCCAGGTCTTCCCGCTACCGCTTGGCGCAGTGGCCGAACAGGCATTGCTCGACCCGGCCACACCACGCCAGGTACTCCTGCTGATCAACGTCGGCCTGGACCCGTTCAGCGTGCTGGCGCCGCAGCAAATGCCCAACTGCGCCGAGCAGAGCGACCCGCTCGGCTATGCCAGCGCGCGGGAAAACCTGGTGCTGAGCATCGATCAACTGGTGCTCAACAGCTGGAACGAACTGAGCGTCAGCCGCTACGAAGGGCCACAGGCGCTCGCCGACTGCCTGCGTGATCACCTCACCGGCCTGGCTGGCGCTGGCGATTGCGGCCTGCAGGTGCGCTGCTTCTCGCGCAACCGCGGCCAGGCCATCGCCCGGCGCGTGATGGAACTGCTGCTCGATGCGCAGAGCAACCTCGACGCGACGCACCGCCGCTATCTGCTGCAGATCCGCCAGCGGTTCCACCTGTTCGAACGCCGCGCGGAGGACGTCGCGCACAGCTGCCTCAGCGATCGCACGGCGCTGCTTGAGCACTTGGGCGAGGCGCACCATGACAGCGACCCGATCCGCCTGGACCGCTATGCACTGAGGGACGACGATCTCGGGCTGATCCTGCCGCTGGGGCGGCCCGACTGCCTGCAGGTGTTCTACCGCGTGCGCGGCGACAGCGCCGAGCTCGCCGTGCTCGACGAGCGCAATGCGCTGTGGACCCAGCAATGGCCGTTTCGCGACGAGCAGCGCCTGCTGATGCCGCTGCTGCGCTTTCTCCGCTCGATTATCCACCGACGCAACGCGCAGCGCTCGCTCAGCAGCCTGCGCCCGTCCTCAGGCCTGGAAATCCTGCTCTACCGGATTCGCACACCAGCCGGGCAGCCGCCCGTGGTCGAGCGCCGCCCGGTGCCGCAGGACGAACCGGACGACCCGCTCTACGAGGTGCAAGCCATCGTCGAATCCCGCGAGAACGGCCGCAGCACGGTCACGCTGTACTGCAACCACCAGGAATTCTCGGGGCTCGAATACGGCGCGCGGCTGTTCACTGCAGTCGCCGAATACATTCTCTCGCAGCGGCGCAACCGCGAGCGCTATCCCTGCTACATCACTGACCTCGACCTGTCCGGCCTGCGTGGCAGAGGACAGGGCCAGACCGTGCATTACCTGCGCTACAAGGCGCGCCTGGAGGCGGCACTGAACCAGGCGCTGCAGATGGACAGGTGAAAGGGTGCGCCGAGCGCAAAAGAAACCCGCTCATCGAGCGGGTACAGGCACCGCGCCCGCCCGGCCGCAGGCCGGGGCAGCTACGCTGGCGCGGTCAGAACGGATCGCCCGCCGCCTCGGGCTGGTATTCGACTTCCAGCAGGGTGAGTTGCAGCACCTTGCCACCCGGCGTCGGCCAATCGATGTGCTGGCCGACGCTCATGCCGAGCAATGCCGTGCCGACCGGCGCGAGTACCGAGACGGTGCCCTCCTTGCCGGCATCGTGCGGGTAGACCAGCGTCAGGTGGTAATCCTTGCCGCTGCCCTCTTCGCGGCAATGCACGCGCGAATTCATGGTCACCACGCCGGCAGGCATCTCGCTGCGTTCCACGACCTGCGCCCGCGACAGCTCCTGCTCCAGGGCCTCGGCTGCCGGACCGTAGTCGTCCAGGCTATCGAGCAATTTCTCGAGCCGCTGCAGATCGAGTTTGGTGAGGATGATGGACGTTGCGTTGGTCATGGTCGTGGGCCTGCTCCTGTTTAGTTCGAAAGGCAAAAAAAGCAAAACCCCGCCCGAAGGCGGGGTTTTGTGACCTGCACTCGACCCTATCACAGCCGACCGAATTCGCAAGCCCGGCAATGCAACAGGGCGATTCAGAGCTCGTCGAACTCCACTGCCTCGCCGCCCTGTTCCTGAGCCGCACGGCCCAGCAGCTCGCCGAGTCGCTCGGCACTGGTATCGCAGACCCAGGCCTCGATCGCCTCGTCGTAGTCGAAGTGAAAACCGCCGGAACGCGCGGCGACCCATAGCTGGCGCATCGCCGGCTGACGGCTGACGATCAGTTGGCTGCCGTTGGCGAAGCGTACCGTCAGCACCCCACCGGCGTTTTCCAGATCGACGTCCAGCCCACTGTCATCGAAGGCATCCTCGATCAGCTGCTGCGCAGCATCGACCAGATCGTGATAACGGGCTTCGCTCAGGCTCATGTGCAATTCCTCGGTAGAGCGGCCCCTGGCCGCGGACAATGCCGGCGAGCTTATCAGGCACGCGGCGCCGCTAGCGAGGCGCAGCCAGCCCGCCGAGCTGCTCGCATAGGCAATGGCACAGGCGCTGGGTATACTCCGGCGATTAGATTTTCCAAGGATTCCAGTCCCATGAAGCGTCTGCTGCTTCCGTTCCTCGCCCTGGCCGTGCTTGCTTCGGCCCTCAGCGCCTGCGGCCAGAAAGGCCCCCTGTATCTGCCAGATGATCAGGCGACCGTGAAAGAACGCTCCAAAGACCGTTTCGAACTTTAAGGGGACTCATTCATGGAAGCCTTTTCGTACCGCGACGGTCAGCTGTTCGCGGAAGGCGTGGCACTGTCCGCGCTCGCTCAACGCTTCGGCACGCCCACCTACGTGTACTCGCGTGCGCACATCGAGGCGCAGTTCCGCGCCTATGCCGACGCCCTCGGCGACCTGCCGCACCTGGTCTGTTTTGCCGTCAAGGCGAATTCCAACCTCGGCGTGCTGAACCTGCTGGCACGCCTGGGCGCCGGCTTCGACATCGTCTCGCGCGGCGAACTGGAGCGGGTGCTGGCCGCGGGCGGCGAGCCGAGCAAAATCGTCTACTCCGGCGTCGGCAAGAGCCGTGACGACATGCGTCGCGCCCTGGAAGTGGGCGTCCACTGCTTCAACGTCGAATCCACCGAGGAGCTCGAGCGCCTGCAGCAGGTCGCTGCAGAAATGGGCGTGACCGCCGCCATCTCGCTGCGGGTCAACCCGGACGTCGATGCCCAGACCCACCCCTACATCTCCACCGGCCTGAAGGAAAACAAGTTCGGCATCGACATCGAGCAGGCCCCGGCGGTATACGCCCGCGCCGCCGACCTGCCGAACCTCGAGGTGGTCGGCGTGGACTGCCATATCGGCTCGCAACTGACCAGCCTGCCCCCGTTCCTCGACGCACTGGACCGCCTGCTCGCCCTCGTCGACCGGCTGGCCGAACAGGGCATCGCCATTCGCCACCTGGACCTGGGTGGCGGCCTCGGCGTGCGCTATCGCGACGAGCAGCCGCCGCTGGCCGGCGACTACATCGCCGCGGTGCGCCAGCGCATGCAGGGTCGCGCATTGACGCTGGTGTTCGAACCGGGCCGTTCGATCGTCGCCAACGCCGGTGTACTGCTGACCCGGGTCGAGTACCTCAAGCACACCGCGCACAAGGATTTCGCCATCGTCGACGCCGCGATGAACGACCTGATTCGCCCGGCGCTTTACCAGGCCTGGATGAACGTCATCGCCGTGCAGCCCCACGAGGGCGATACGCGGCGCTACGACATCGTCGGACCGATCTGCGAGACCGGCGATTTCCTCGCCAAGGACCGCGAGCTGGCGCTGGCCGAGGGTGACCTGCTGGCGGTGTGCTCGGCCGGCGCCTACGGTTTCGTCATGAGCTCGAACTACAACACCCGTGGCCGTGCCGCCGAGGTACTGGTCGATGGCGACCAGGCCTACGAGGTACGCCGCCGCGAGAGCGTGCAGGATCTCTACGCCGGCGAAAGCCTGCTGCCTGCCTGAGGCCCGACACATGCTTCTGCGCTTCACCAAGATGCACGGGCTGGGCAATGACTTCATGGTCATCGACCTGGTCAGCCAGCACGCGCACATCCAGCCCAAGCACGCCAAGCAGTGGGGTGACCGCCACACCGGCATCGGTTTCGACCAGCTGCTGATCGTCGAACCGCCGAGCGATCCGGAGGTGGACTTCCGTTACCGCATCTTCAATTCCGACGGCTCGGAAGTGGAGCAATGCGGCAACGGCGCCCGCTGTTTCGCCCGCTTCGTGCTGGACAAACGACTGACGCTCAAGCGGCGCATCCGTGTGGAAACCAAGAGCGGCATCATCGAGCTGCATGTGCGTCCCGATGGCCAGGTGCGGGTCGACATGGGCCCGCCACGCCTGGTGCCAGCCGAGATTCCGTTCCAGGCCGAGGCCGAGTCGCTCAGCTATGCACTGGACGTCAACGGACAGGCCATCGATATCGCGGCCGTGTCGATGGGCAACCCGCACGCCGTGCTGCGCGTCGACCGGGTGGATACGGCGCCGGTCCACGAGCTCGGCCCGCTGGTCGAGCACCATCCGCGCTTCCCGCAGCGTGTCAACGTCGGCTTCCTGCAGGTGATCGACCGCCAGCACGCGCGTCTGCGCGTGTGGGAGCGCGGCGCCGGCGAGACCCAGGCCTGCGGCACGGGTGCCTGCGCGGCCGCGGTCGCAGCGATTCGCCAGGGCTGGATGGATTCGCCGGTGCAGATCGACCTGCCCGGTGGCCGTCTGTCCATTGAATGGGCCGGCCCCGGCCAGCCGGTTATGATGACCGGCCCCGCCGTGCGCGTTTACGAAGGACAGGTCCGCCTATGACCGAACACACGCCGACGCCCGCTGCGCCACTGCCCGATGCCGAGGCGGTGGCCGCCTATCTTCGCGCCCATCCCGAATTCTTTGTCGACCACGACGAGCTGCTTGCCGAGCTGCGCCTGCCGCACCAGCCCGGCGCCGCCGTCTCGCTGGTGGAACGGCAGGTCAAGCTGCTGCGCGAACGCAACATCGAGATGCGCCATCGCCTGTCGCAGCTGATGGATGTCGCCCGCGACAACGACCGGCTGTTCGACAAGACCCGCCGCCTGGTCCTCGACCTGCTCGATGCCGACAGCCTCGAAGCCGTGGTCAGCGCCGTGGAGGACAGCCTGCGCCATGAGTTCCAGGTTCCGCACGTCGCGCTGATCCTGTTCAGCGACAACGCGCTGCCGGTCGGCCGCTGCGTCACCAGCGCCGAAGCCCACCAGGCCATCGGCGGCCTGCTCGGCGGGGGCAAGACCATCTGCGGCGTGCTGCGACCGCACGAACTGGCCTTTCTGTTTGGCGAGCAAGAGGCGGCCAGCGTCGGCTCGGCAGCCATGGTGTCGCTCAACCATCAGCTCGGCGTACTGGCGATCGGCAGCCCCGACCCGCAGCACTACAAGAGCTCGCTGGGCACGCTGTTTCTCGGCTACGTGGCCGAAGTGCTGGCGCGCGTGCTGCCGCGCTTCGCCATGCCGTTGCGCTCGGTACGCTGACCGTTCGCCGGGGCCGCTGGCCCCAGCGACTCCGGCTCATCTGGCACCACCCAGGAGGCGAAGCGAAGCCGATGCTGCAGCCCCATCTCGACGCCTATCTGGAACATCTGCGCAGCGTTCGCCAGCTGTCGCCGAATTCGGTCGACGGCTATCGGCGCGACCTGGCCAAGGTGCTGGCCCATTGCGAACGCCTCGGTATCGCCAGCTGGGCCGAGCTGAAGCCGGCGCAACTGCGCCAACTGATCGCCGAGCAGCATCGCCATGGCCAGAGTGGCCGCAGCCTGGCGCGGCTGCTTTCGTCGGTGCGCGGGCTGTATCGCTACCTGAATCAGGAGCGCCTTTGCGAACATGACCCGGCCAACGGCCTGTCGCCCCCCAAGGGCGAACGACGCCTGCCACGCCTGCTCGATACCGATCGCGCCATGCAGCTGCTCGATGGTGGCGTCGAGGACGATTTCATCGCGCGCCGTGACCAGGCGCTGCTCGAGCTGTTCTATTCCTCCGGCCTGCGCCTGTCCGAGCTGGTCGGACTGGACCTGGACCAGCTGGACCTGGCGGCGGGCCTCGTGCGCGTGACCGGCAAGGGCAGGAAAGTGCGCGAGCTGCCGGTCGGCAGCAAGGCACGCGAAGCGCTGCAGGCCTGGTTGCCGCTGCGCCAGCTCGCCGCTCCGCAGGACCACGCGGTGTTCATTGGCCGTCAGGGGCGGCGGCTCAGCCAGCGTGCCGTGCAGCTGCGCGTGCGCGAGGCGGGCGTGCGCGAGCTCGGGCAGCACCTGCATCCGCATATGCTGCGGCACAGTTTCGCCAGCCATTTGCTCGAATCCTCGCAGGATCTGCGCGCCGTCCAGGAGCTGCTCGGCCACGCCGACATCGGCACCACGCAGATCTATACGCATCTGGATTTCCAGCATCTGGCCAAGGTTTACGACCAGGCTCACCCACGCGCCAAGCGCAAGCAGGACGGCGAACCATGAGTATCCGGCTGATCACCTTCGACCTCGACGACACGCTCTGGCACACGGCACCGATCATCCAGGGCGCCGAGACGGCACTGCGCGACTGGCTGGCGGTCAATGCCCCGCGCCTGGGCGGCTTTCCGATCGAGGCGCTGGGCGCCATCCGCCGCATGCTGGTCGAACGGGAGCCGTCGCTGCGCCATCGCATCAGCGAGCTGCGTCGGCGCATCCTGTTCCACGCACTGAGCGACGCGGGCTATCCGGACGCCGAGGCACGGACACTGGCCGAGGAAGGTTTCCGTGTTTTTCTCGACGCGCGCCATCAGATCGAGCTGGCCCCGGAGGTTTTGCCGACCCTGGAGTGGCTCGCCAACCACTTTACGCTTGGCGTGATCACCAACGGCAACGCCGACGTTCGCCGGCTGGGGCTCGCCGACTACTTCCGCTTCGCGCTCTGCGCCGAAGAGCTGGGCATCGGCAAGCCCGATCCGCGACCGTTCCGCGAAGCCCTGCGGCTGGCGGAGGTAACGGCCGACGAGGCGGTGCACATCGGCGATCACCACGAGGACGACATCTTTGGCGCACAGCAGGCCGGGCTTCGCGCCATCTGGTACAACCCCGAGCGTCGCCCCTGGCTGCAGGCTGGCCAACCGGATGCCGAGGTGCACAGCCTCGTCGACCTGCCCCGACTGCTGCTGAGCTGGCAGCGCGGCGAATGACTGAAACGAAAGAGCCCGCGCGATGCGGGCTCTTTCGTTTCTGTGCGGCTCAGATAGGCCGGCTGCCGTACTTGCTGTCCGGCTTTTTCGGCGGGTCGGCGACCACGTTGGGTTCGACCTCCTGGACCCGGCCACCGCGAGCCAGAAACTCTTCCATCGCCCGCGCCAGCGCCTCGCGCTCACGCTGCTTGGCTTCCAGGCTCGGCAGTTCTTCGGGCTCGGCCGCCTTGGCCTTGGCCTTCTTCGAGGGCGTGGCACGCTCGCTGTCGGTGCCTTCCTCGTCCAGGCTGTTCTCCCCCTCGTCCGCGGCTTCCAGCTCCTCGCCTTCGTCCTCTTCCCCTACTTCCAGGTCGTCTTGTTCGAGTTCTTCGTCGCTCATGTTCAACCTCATGGCATGCCAAAGCGGTAGATATATAGCTCAGCGGTGCAATTTGTCCGCTGCTTCAACAAAAATTCAACTATCGGATGCGTGAAGCGTCGCCAGCAGCCGCCGCGATCCGCCCTGGTCGCGATGCTCCCCCAGATAGATACCCTGCCAGGTGCCCAGCGCCAATCGCCCCTGGCTGACCGGCAGGCTGAGCTGGCAACCGAGCAGGCTGGTCTTGAAGTGCGCCGGCAGGTCGTCCGGCCCCTCGTAGTCGTGCTCGTACCCCGCCTCGCCTTCTGGCGCCAACCGATTGAAGAAGCGCTCGAAATCACGCCGGACCGACGGGTCCGCGTTCTCGTTCACGGTCAACGAAGCGGAGGTGTGCTGCAGCCACAGGTGTAACAGACCGACCCGGCAACTTTGCAGTTCCGGCAGGGCCGCCAGCACTTCATCGGTGACGAGATGAAAGCCACGCGGGCGCGGGCGCAGCGTGATCAGCGTCTGGTGCCACATATATCGGCTCTGCCCTTGTTCGTTCCAGGCGGTCGCGCCGGGCGGGCGACAATCGCCGCGCCTGCATTCGATCGGGCGCATTCTAGCGTGGCCGCAGAAAAAACAAAGGGCGCCCGAAGGCGCCCCGTTTAGAGCCTTTCCGAATCAGTGCTTGGTGAACTCCGGGTAGGCTTCCAGGCCGCATTCGACCACGTCCACCCCTTCGTACTCCTCTTCCTCGCTGACACGCAGGCCGATCACCGCCTTGAGAATGCCCCAGACCACCAGGCTGGCGACGAAGACCCAGGCAAAGATCGAGGCCACGCCCAGCAGCTGCGCGGCGAAGCTGCCGTCGGCATTGGTCAGCGGCACTGCCAGCAGGCCCCAGATGCCGGCCACGCCGTGCACCGAGATGGCGCCGACCGGATCGTCGATGCGCAGCTTGTCCAGGGTGAGAATGCTGAACACCACCAGCACGCCACCCACGGCGCCGATCATGGTCGCCTGCAAAGCGCTGGGCGTCAGCGGCTCTGCGGTGATCGCCACCAGACCGGCCAGCGCACCGTTGAGGACCATGGTCAGATCGGACTTGCCGAACAGCAGCCGCGCGGTGATCAGCGCTGCGATCAGGCCACCGGCTGCGGCCATGTTGGTGTTGGTGAACACCTGAGCCACCGCATTGGCATCCTCGATGGTGCTCATCTTCAGCTGCGAGCCGCCGTTGAAGCCGAACCAGCCCATCCAGAGAATGAAGGCACCGAGGGTCGCCAGCGGCAGGTTGGCACCGGGGATGGCATTGATCTGGCCATTGGGGCCGTACTTGCCCTTGCGCGGGCCAAGCAGCAGAACCCCGGTCAGCGCCGCGGTGGCGCCGGCCATGTGCACCAGGCCCGAGCCGGCGAAGTCGAGGAAGCCGGCCGCATCGAGGAAGCCACCGCCCCACTTCCAGAAGCCCTGGATCGGGTAGATGAAGCCGGTCATCACCACTGCGAAGGCGATGAAGGCCCACAGCTTCATGCGCTCGGCAACCGCACCGGAAACAACCGACATGCAGGTCGCGGCGAACACCACCTGGAAGAAGAAGTCCGCCCGAGCCGAATAGTAGGGTGCGTCCTCGCCACCGGCGGCAACCAGGTCGACCGCATGCTCGTCGCCGATCAGCAGCCCCAGGCTCGGCAGGATGCCGCCCTCGGGGCTGGAATACATGATGTAGTAGCCGATCAGCAGGTACATGATCGAGGCCACCGCGTAGAGCACGATGTTCTTGGTCAGTATCTCGGCGGTGTTCTTCGCTCGCACCAGGCCGGATTCCAGCATGGCGAAGCCGGCCGCCATCCACATGACCAGCGCGCCGCAGATGACGAAGTAGAAGGTATCGAGTCCGTACTGGACGGGTATCAGTGCCGTGCTATCCATGTTCACCTCTCAGTCGCGTGTGTCCGATGTCTTGCTGTCGGCTCGCCATTCTTGCGGCAAGCCGACCCCGTGCCCCGGAGTTCGCTCCGGGGCCGGCTGTTTGGCTCGGGGTTACAGGTTGTAGCCGCGCTCGTTGTGCAGGCTGAGATCCAGGCCGACCGACTCCTGCTCTTCGTTGACGCGCAGGCCCATGACCACGTCGATGACCTTGAGGATCACGAAGGTGACGATGGCGGTGTAGACCACGGTGAAGAGCACGCCCTTGAACTGGATCCACAACTGCAGGCCGATGTTCTCGACCTCGCCGAAGCCACCGAGCGCCGGCGCGGCGAAGGCCCCGGTCAGGATCGCGCCGACGATGCCACCCACGCCATGCACGCCGAAGGCGTCCAGCGAGTCGTCGTAGCCGAGCTTGCGCTTGAGGCTGGTGGCACAGAAGAAGCAGATCACCCCGGATGCCAGGCCGATCACCAGCGCGCCCATCGGGCCGGCAGTACCGGCAGCCGGCGTGATCGCCACCAGACCGGCAACCACGCCGGAAGCGATGCCCAGTGCGCTGGGTTTGCCGTGCGTCATCCACTCGGCGAACATCCAGGCCAGCGCGGCGGCGGCAGTGGCGATCTGGGTCACCAGCATGGCCATCCCGGCAGTGCCGTTGGCGGCGACTGCGGAACCGGCGTTGAAGCCGAACCAGCCGATCCACAGCATGGCGGCGCCGGTCAGCGTGTAGCCCAGGTTGTGCGGTGCCATCGGCGTGGTCGGGTAACCCTTGCGCTTGCCCAGCACCAGGCAGGCCACCAGGCCGGCGATGCCCGCATTGATGTGCACCACGGTGCCGCCGGCGAAGTCCAGCACGCCCCAGTCCCACATCAGGCCGCCGTCACCGGCCCAGACCATGTGCGCGATCGGCGCATAGACGAGGGTGAACCATACGGTCATGAACACCAGCATCGCGGAGAATTTCATGCGTTCGGCGAAGGCGCCGACGATGAGTGCCGGGGTGATGATGGCGAAGGTCATCTGGAAGGTGATGAACACGCTTTCCGGGAAGGCGCCGACCAGGCTGTCGACGGTCAGGCCGCTGAGAAAGGCGCGCTCCAGCCCACCGACAAAGGAGCTGAAGTTGGTCACGCCCGCTTCCATGCCGGTGGTGTCGAAGGCCAGGCTGTAGCCGTAGACCATCCAGAGGATGCTCATCAGGCCGGTGATGGCGAAGCACTGCATCATCACCGACAGCACGTTCTTCGAACGGACCATGCCGCTATAGAACAACGCCAGGCCGGGAATGGTCATGAACAGCACCAGCGCGGTGGCGGTGAGCATCCAGGCCGTGTCGCCTGAATCGAGCGTCGCCTCCTGCGCCAGGGCCAGGCTCGGGCTTAACAGAGACAAAAGGGCGCCTAGCCCTGCGAATTTACGCAGAGTCATGGTGTTTTACTCCTGGGGCGGGGGGTTCGGAGGGCGCTTAGATCGCGTCGGTATCGGTTTCGCCGGTACGGATGCGGATCGCCTGCTCCAGGTTGACGACGAAGATCTTGCCGTCGCCGATCTTGCCGGTGTTGGCAGCCTTGGTGATGGCCTCGATGACGCGATCGAGCTGATCGTCAGCGATGGCAACGTCGATCTTCACCTTTGGCAGGAAGTCGACCACGTACTCGGCGCCGCGGTAGAGCTCGGTATGCCCCTTCTGACGGCCGAAGCCCTTGACCTCGGTTACGGTGATGCCCTGAACGCCGATTTCCGACAGTGATTCGCGCACGTCGTCCAGCTTGAACGGCTTGATGATGGCAGTGACTAGTTTCATGAAACTTCTCCCGTTTAGGTGGACTTGCCCCAGAAGTACGAACCCGGGTTCAAGTCTAAGCGCAGTGTCTGGCTGTTGTAACGCTTCGGCTGGCGCCGCGGCGCATCCCGACATCACCCACCAGCTCAATGACCTTTGCGGCGGCGTGCACCTGCAACGCTCCGGCAGTTGGAGCAAAGCAGAATCGGTGCCACTTTTGCCCAGCCCCCGTCGTAAAAGCGCTGCAGCCATTTCGAGGTGAGCCGCAGGGCAAAATGTCATCAGCCCACGCACCAACTCAGTGCATCGCCAGCGCAGCGGTTGCCCGGATTCTGTGCAGCGACCGGCGGGCGGCAGGTGCAAGGGCGCGTGCTACACTGCCGGGCCGGTTCACCAACAGGTACGTCCCTCATGTTGCCGCCCAAAGCCTTTCTCGATGCCATCGGTTCCCAGGCCTCGCGCCTGTTCAATGGCGAAAACCCGCTGCCACGCGCCGAGTTCGAGGCTCAGCTCAAGGGCATCCTGCAAGGCGCGCTGAGCAAGCTGGATGTCGTCAGCCGCGAGGAGTTCGACAGCCAGATGGTAGTACTCGCGCGCACTCGTGCCCGCCTCGAAGCCCTGGAGGCGAAGGTCGCCGCATTGGAAGAAAAACTCGCGCCGCCACCGGCCGAATGAGCCGGGCGCGACACGATCAAGGAGTGATCGAATGTCCCTCGCCCTCGTCCACAGCCGTGCCCAGATAGGCGTCGAAGCGCCGGCGGTCACGGTCGAAGCCCATCTGGCCAACGGCCTGCCATCACTGGCGCTGGTCGGACTGCCGGAGACGGCTGTCAAGGAAAGCAAGGACCGCGTGCGCAGCGCGATCCTCACCTCGGGATTCGATTTTCCCGCCCGCCGCATCACACTGAACCTGGCTCCGGCCGACCTGCCGAAGGATGGCGGCCGTTTCGACCTGGCCATTGCGCTCGGCATCCTCGCCGCCAGCGGCCAGCTGCCGGGCGAACCGCTGGCGCAACTGGAATGCCTTGGCGAGCTCGCCCTGTCCGGCGCCTTGCGCCCGGTCCAGGGCGTACTGCCCGCAGCGCTCGCCGCACGCGCCGCCGGCCGAGCCCTGCTGGTGCCGCGAGCCAACGCCGAGGAGGCCAGCCTGGCCTCAGGCCTGACCGTCTACGCCGCCGATCATCTACTGGAGGTGGCTGCGCATTTCTCCGGCCAGACACCGCTGGCGCCCTACCAGGCCGAAGGCCTCCTGCGCCAGGAGCTGCCCTACCCCGACCTGGCTGACGTGCAAGGCCAGCTGGCGGCCAAGCGCGGCCTGCTGATTGCCGCCGCCGGTGCCCACAACCTGCTGTTCTCCGGCCCGCCCGGAACCGGCAAGACGCTGCTGGCCAGCCGTCTGCCGGGCCTCCTGCCGCCGCTCGGCGAGCAGGAGGCGCTGGAGGTGGCCGCCATTCGATCGGTGGCCGGCCATGGTCCGCTCGAACACTGGCCACAACGACCGTTCCGACAGCCGCATCACAGCGCCTCGGGACCGGCGCTGGTCGGCGGTGGCAGCCGTCCGCAGCCCGGGGAAATCACCCTGGCGCACCAGGGTGTGCTGTTTCTCGACGAGCTCCCCGAGTTCGACCGCAAGGTGCTCGAGGTCCTGCGCGAACCGCTGGAGTCCGGGCACATCGTCATCGCCCGGGCTCGCGACAAGGTGCGCTTTCCCGCGCGCTTCCAGCTGGTCGCCGCCATGAATCCCTGCCCCTGCGGCTATCTCGGCGACCCCAGCGGCCGCTGCCGCTGCACGCCGGACCAGATCCAGCGCTATCGCGGCAAACTCTCCGGCCCGCTGCTCGACCGCATCGACCTGCACCTGACGGTCGCGCGCGAAGCCACCTCGCTGAACGCGCCGCGCCTCGAGGGTCAGAGCAGCGCCACGGTGGCCGGCCAGGTCGCCGCGGCACGTGCCGTCCAGCAGGCGCGTCAGGGTTGTGCCAATGCCTTTCTCGATCTCGCCGGCCTGCGCCAGCACTGCCGGCTGAGCGCCGAGGACCAGCAGTGGCTGGAGAAGGCCTGCGAGCGGCTGGCGCTCTCGCTGCGCGCGGCGCATCGCCTGCTCAAGGTGGCTCGTACCCTGGCCGACCTCGAACAGGCGCCGGGCATCACCCGCGCGCACCTCGCCGAAGCCCTGCAGTACCGCCCCGCGGCGACCGGCTGAGTCGCCGGCCGCTCCACGACAGGCGCAGCATCCGGGCCGAGTCTATGGTCTGTGGTAAGGTTCACCGTTTCGCCACAGGCGGCCACTCCCAAGAACGCTAATCAAAGGAGAGCAGCATGGAGGCCCAGACGTCCTCGCCCTCGACCATCAACCGGCCGGTTTTCTTTGGCTCGGCCATCATCCTTCTGGCCTTGCTGATCTACAGCATCGGCTTTCAGGAAAACGCACAAACCGTATTCAGCGATGCCCAGGCCTGGATCATCGCCAACGTCAGTTGGCTCTACATCCTTGCCGTCGCGGTGATCCTGCTGATGGTCACGCTGGTAGCACTGAGTCGCTATGGCGACATCAAGCTCGGTCCCGACCATAGCGTGCCCGACTACAGCTACCTGACCTGGTTCGCCATGCTCTTCTCGGCCGGGATGGGCATCGGCCTGATGTTCTTCGGTGTCGCCGAGCCGGTGATGCACTTCCTCTCGCCACCGATCGGTGATGGCAGCACGGCCCTCGCCGCGCGCGAAGCGATGAAGATCACCTTCTTCCACTGGGGGCTGCATGCCTGGGCGATCTACGCGATCGTGGCGATGATCCTGGCCTACTTCGCCTATCGCCATGGCCTGCCCCTGACGCTGCGCTCGGCGCTCTACCCGCTGATCGGCGAACGCATCTATGGCCCGATCGGCCATGCCGTGGACATCTTCGCCATCATCGGCACGGTGCTCGGGGTCGCCACCTCGCTCGGGCTGGGCGTCACGCAGATCAATACCGGGCTCAATCACCTGTACGGCGTACCGGTGTCGATACCGGTGCAGATCGGCCTGATCGTCGCAACCACCCTGCTGGCGACGATTTCCGTCGTCACCGGCCTGGACAAGGGCGTGCGCCGTCTGTCGGAGCTGAACCTGTCGCTGGCCCTGCTGCTGCTGCTCATGGTGCTGATCGCCGGACCGACGGTGTTCATCCTGCAGACCTTCGTGCAGAACACCGGCAGCTACTTCTCGGAAATCATCAACAAGACCTTCAACCTCTACGCCTACGAGCCGAATGACTGGATCGGCGGCTGGACGCTGTTCTACTGGGGCTGGTGGCTGGCCTGGTCGCCCTTCGTCGGGCTGTTCATCGCGCGCATCTCGCGCGGGCGGACCATCCGCGAGTTCGTCGCCGGCGTGCTGCTCGTACCGACCGGTTTCACCCTGCTGTGGATGACCGTGTTCGGCGACACCGCCATCCACATGATCCTCTGGGAACACCTCGATAGCCTCGGCAAGGCCATCGAGCAGGACAGCGCGCTGGCCCTGTTCGTGTTTCTCGAGCAGTTCCCGTTCTCGTCGCTGGTCTCGCTGGTGGCGATCGTCATGGTCGTGGTGTTCTTCGTCACTTCGGCCGACTCCGGGGCGTTGGTCGTCGACATGCTCGCCTCGGGCGGCCACCAGGGCACGCCGACCTGGCAACGGGTGTTCTGGGCCGGCTCCATGGGCGCGGTGGCGATCGCGCTGCTGCTCGCCGACGGCCTGACCGCGCTGCAGACGGCGACTATCGCCAGCGCCCTGCCGTTCACCATCGCCCTGCTTTGCTCGATGTGGGGCCTGCTCAAGGCCCTGCGCCTGGATGCCACCAAGCAAGGCCTGCGCTATCAGTCGCTGACCACCTCACCGAGTGCGCCACGCACGCCCGGCGGCTGGCAGCAGCGCCTGCACAACCTCATGCAATTCCCGCGACGCCCCGATGTGGTGCGTTTCATCACCGGGGTGGTTCGCCCGGCCTGCGAGGCTGTGGCCGACGAGATGCGCAGCGAGGGCTACATCGCCGAGGTCAGCGAAGGCGAGGATCGGCGCGTACGCATCGAGATCCGGCATGAGGGCGAGCCGGACTTCATCTACGAGGTGCGCCCGCGTGCCTATGAGATGCCCAATTTCGTGCCCAGCCTGGGCGAAGAGGACGAGCGCCAGTACTTCCGTGCCGAGGTGCATCTGAAGGAGGGGGGCCAGGACTACGATCTGATGGGCTGGAGCCGCGACGACGTGATCGGCGACATCATCGACCAGTACGAGAAGCACCTGCACTTCCTGCACATCGTCCGCTGAGCAGGCCGGGGCCCGGCCGCGCAGCCGGGCCTCACTGCCCCGACTGGGCAGGCGCGCGGGCCTTTTCCGCGAGAAAGGCCGCCAGCTCCTCGAGCGGCAGCGGCTGACTGATCAGGAAGCCCTGCACCTGGTGCGCGCCGAACTGCTTCAGCCCGCGCAGCTGCTCCTCGGTCTCGACGCCCTCGGCGACGATCTCCAGCCCGAGGTTGTGCGCCAGACTGATCATCGCCTGAACCAGCTGGCGGTAGCCGTGCATGGCGGCGACAAAGCTCTTGTCGATCTTGAGCAGGGCGATCGGCAGGCTGGAGAGGTGCACGAAGGACGAGAAACCGGTACCGAAGTCGTCCAGCGAGAAGCGCACGCCCAGCCGCGCGAGGCTGTCCATGGTCCTGCGCACCTGCTCGCTGCGGCGCATCACCGCGGTTTCGGTCAGCTCGAACTCCAGCCAGCGCGGATCGACGCCGCATTCGCCGATCAGCCGGTTCAGCGTTGGCAGCAGCTGGCTGTCCTGGAACTGCCGGAACGACAGGTTGACCGCCATGTGCAAGCCGTCCACGCCAAGGTCGCGCAGCTGTTGCAGATCATGCAGGGCGCGCGCGATCACCCAGTAGCCCAACGGCACGATCAAGCCGCTCTCTTCGGCCAGCGGAATGAACGCCCCTGGCGGCAGCAGCCCGCGCTCCGGGTGGGCCCAGCGCACCAGCGCCTCGACGCCAAGGATGAGCCCGCTGTGCAGGCACAGGCGCGGCTGGTAGTGCAGCTCCAGCTCGCCGCGGCGCAGCGCCCGGCGCAGCTCGCCCTCGAGGTCCACGAGCGTGCGCGCGGCGCGACTGCTGTACTCGTCATAGGCATGCCAGGTACAGCCCTGGCTGGCCTTGGCCTGGCGCATCGCCAGCTGTGCGTGGCGCAGCAGCGGATCGGCACCGATCCCGGCGTGGGCATGGGCCAGGCCCAGGCTGCAGCCAAGCATCAGGCTTTCGCCGTCGATCCAGTAGGGCTCGCCCAGTGCCTCGACGAGCTGGTCGGCAAGCTGCTCGGCACGCTGGGGGTCGCGGCGGGTATCGATCAGCAGGGCGAACTCGTCGCTGCCCAGGCGTGCGAGCGAATCACCGGCCTCCAGCGCGGTTTCCAGCCGGGCCACAACCTGCAGCATCAGACGGTCGCCCGCCGCGTGGCCGAGCGCATCGTTGGCCCGCCGGAAGTTGTCCAGGTCCAGGTAGCCCAAGGCCAGCCCGCGCCCGTGGTGCTCGGCCAGCGCAGCCATCAGCTGGGCCTGAAAACCCTGGCGGTTGACGATGCCGGTCAGCGGATCATGCTCGGCCAGGCGCTGCAGCGTGCCCTGCAGATTGCAGCGCTCGCGCACGTATCGCAGGCAGCGGCGCAGCACCTCCGGGCTCAGCTGGCTGCGCACCAGCCAGTCCACCACGCCCTCGGGCGTCTCGGACGGCTCCTGCTCGAGCAGCAGGATCACCGGCCAGCGGCACTGTGACAGCAACGGCCGCTGCGAGGGTGTGGCCAGCACCACGCAGGGCTGGTCACCGTCGAGGCGCTCGCGCACGTCGTCCCAGTCCTCCGCCACCAGCAGCGGCTGGCGGCTGTCGGCCGCCGCCAGGCAGGCGCGCAGACGCCGGGCCCAGGCGGGCTGATCGGCGAGCAGGACCAGAGCCATGCTTTGAGTGGACGCGGACAAGCGACCTCCGTTGAGCAAAGAAGAGGCGCTTGACCGCCTCGCTGACGCCACCGTCCGTGTTGAGCGCGGGTGCATCCAGGCCTGGCCTGCTTCCGGCACCGCGCGACAAGACTAAAGGAATCTGTGCATTAGCCAAGGCCCCAGGCCGACCAAGCCGCTGCCGGAGGCCAGCGCAGACGACGACCGGCAGGTCGATACCGGCTTCGCCAGAGGTTTGCGCGCGGCACCCTGTTAAACTCTCGCCCCCGCTCGAAACGACCTGAACGACATGTCCCGACTCAACCCTCGGCAGCAGGAAGCCGTGAACTACGTCGGCGGCCCACTGCTGGTGCTCGCCGGCGCCGGCTCCGGCAAGACCAGCGTGATCACCCGCAAGATCGCCTATCTGGTGCAACAGTGCGGCATCCAGGCCCGCCACATCGTCGCCATGACCTTCACCAACAAGGCCGCGCGCGAGATGAAGGAGCGCGTCGGCACCCTGCTCAAGGGGGCCGAGGCGCGCGGCCTGACCGTGTCCACCTTCCACAATCTGGGCATGAACATCATCCGCAAGGAATACGCGCGCCTGGGCTACAAGCCCGGCTTCTCGATCTTCGATGACGGCGACATCAAGGCGCTGCTCACCGACATCATGCAGAAGGAGTATTCCGGCGACGACGGTGCCGATGAGATCAAGAACCTCATCGACAGCTGGAAGAACGACCTGATCCTGCCCGACGAGGCCCTCGCCAACGCCCGCGGGCCGAAGGAGCAGACCGCCGCCATCGTCTACCTGCACTACCAGCGCACGCTCAAGGCGTACAACGCGGTGGACTTCAACGACCTGATCCTGCTGCCGGTGAAGCTGTTCCAGGAACACAAGGACATCCTGGAGAAGTGGCAGAACCGCATCCGCTACCTGCTGGTCGACGAATACCAGGACACCAACGCCAGCCAGTACCTGCTGGTCAAGCTGCTGGTGGGCATGCGCAACCAGTTCACCGTGGTCGGTGACGACGACCAGTCGATCTACGCCTGGCGCGGCGCGCGCCCGGAGAACCTGATGCTGCTCAAAGAGGATTACCCGTCGCTCAAGGTGGTGATGCTGGAGCAGAACTACCGCTCCACCAGCCGCATCCTCAAATGCGCCAACATCCTCATCGCCAACAACCCCCACGTGTTCGAAAAGCAGCTGTGGTCGGAGATGGGCCACGGGGACGAGATCCGCGTGATCCGCACGCGCAACGAGGAGGCCGAGTGCGAGCGGGTGGCGCTGGAGATCCTCACCGAACACCTGCGTACCGGGCGCCCCTACAGCGACTTCGCCATCCTCTACCGCGGCAACTACCAGGCCAAGCTGATGGAGCTGAAGCTGCAGCACCATCAGATTCCCTATCGCCTGTCCGGCGGCACCAGCTTCTTCGCCCGCCAGGAGGTGAAGGACCTGATGAGTTACTTCCGCCTCTTGGTCAACCCGGACGACGACAATGCCTTCCTGCGGGTGATCAACGTGCCGCGCCGCGAAATCGGCTCGACCACCCTGGAAAAGCTCGGCAACTACGCCAGCGAGCGCGGCATCAGCATGTACGCCGCCGCCGACGAGATCGGCCTCGGCGCGCATCTGGACAGCCGCTACACCGAGCGCCTGGCGCGCTTCAAGCACTGGATGGACAACGTGCGCCAGCAGTGCGCGCAGAACGACCCGATCGCCGCCATCCGCAGCATGGTGATGGACATCGACTACGAGAACTGGCTCAGGCAGAACGCCTCCAGCGACAAGGTGGCCGACGCGCGCATGGGCAACGTCTGGTTTCTCGTCGACGCGCTGAAGAACACCCTGGAGAAAGACGAAGACGGCGACATGACCATCGAGGACGCCATCGGCAAGCTGGTGCTGCGCGACATGCTCGAGCGCCAGCAGGAAGAGGAAGAAGGTGCCGAAGGCGTGCAGATGATGACCATACACGCCTCCAAGGGCCTGGAATTCCCCTCGGTGTACATCATCGGCTTCGAGGAGGAGATCCTGCCGCACCGCTCCAGCATCGAGGCCGACACCATCGAGGAAGAGCGGCGCCTGGCCTATGTCGGCATCACCCGCGCCAAGCGCAACCTGGCGCTGACCTTTGCTGCCAAGCGCAAGCAGTACGGTGAGATCATCGACTGCACGCCGAGCCGCTTCCTCGACGAGCTGCCGCCCGAAGACCTGGTCTGGGAAGGCGGGGAAGAGGCGCCGGTCGAGGTGAAAGCGGCGCGCGGCAACGACGCGCTGGCGGCGATGCGGGCGATGCTCAAGCGCTGACGGCCGGGCTCGCTTTTTCTCGCGGTCGATTTGAATCCTGTAACCCGGCCGCGGCATGCTGGTGGCGTCGCGGTTACGGGAGGTCGGGATGTATCACGGCGAACGCTTCAATGCCTGGACGCACCTGGTCGGTGCTGCCCTGGCCAGCGTCGGGGCGATCTGGCTGCTGGTGCTTGCCGCGCTCGACGGCTCGCCGGCAAAGATCGTCAGCGTGGCGATCTACGGTCTGAGCCTGATCCTGCTCTACAGCATCTCGACGCTCTACCACAGCCTGCGCGGGCGGGCGAAGGTGGTCATGCGCAAGCTCGATCACCTGTCGATCTATCTCTTGATCGCCGGCAGCTACACGCCGTTCTGTCTGGTCACCCTCGCTGGCGCCTGGGGCTGGACGCTGTTCGGCATCGTCTGGGGCCTCGCCGTGATCGGCATGCTGCAGGAGATCAAGCCGCGCTCCGAAGCACGGGTGCTGTCACTGGTGATCTACGCGGTGATGGGCTGGGTCGTGCTGGTGGCGGTCAAGCCGCTGTTCGCCGCCCTGGGCGGCGCCGGTTTCAGCTGGTTGCTGGCCGGCGGCATCTGCTACACGGTGGGCATCGTCTTTTTCGTTTTCGACGACCGCTTCCGGCACTGGCACGGCATCTGGCACATCTTCGTGATGGTCGGCAGCCTGCTGCACTTCATCGCCATTCTGTTTTACGTGCTCTGATCGGCCTCCAGCGCCGCCGCGCTGCCCAGCACCGCTTCCAGTTCGCGTGCAGCGGCACGCATCCGTGGCACGAATGCCAGCAGCTGCGCCATCGAACAGCGGATCACCGGCGCGTGGCTGAACAGGCAGGCCAGCAGCTCGCCGTCGGATGCACGTACCGGCACCGCACAGGCGACCATGCCGTCGATGAACTCCTCGCAGTCAGTGCCCAGCTGTTCTTCGCGCACCCGCGCCAGGTCATCGCGCAGCGCGCTGAGGTCGGTGAGGGTGTTGCGCGCCATCCGCTGCAGCGGCAGGCGTGGCAGCACCCGTTCCAGTTGCTCCGGCGGCAGCGAGGCCAGATAGAGCTTGCCGCTGGCGGTGCACCAGAGCGGCGTGTGGCTGCCGATCGGCAGGTTGATCTGCAGCGGCCAGTTGGTCTGCACCCGATCGAAATAGAGCATCTCCAGCCCGTCCGGGATCGCCAGCCCGCATGTCTCGCCGATGGCTTCGGAGAGCTGGCGCAGGATTGCCTGGCGCAGCGCCTTGTGCCGGCTGCTGCGCAGGGTGTTCAACGCCGCGACATGCAGGCGCTCGCCCGGCAGCAGCCCGCCACGCAGACCGAACTGCAGGAAGCCTTCCTTTTCCAGCGTCTGCACCAGGCGGTGCGCGCTGGCCTTGGGGATGTCCAGGCGCTCGGCCAGCGCGGTCGGGCTGAGCGGCTCCTTCGCCGCCGCCACCGCTTCGATGATTTCCAGCACGCGGGTGATGGAAGAGCCTTTCTCGCGGGGAGTGCTGCGCATCGTCTGCCTTGTCGTTCGATGAAGATGGACGCCCCACAGGGCGCCCGGGAGTGTAGCGACCGGCACCGCCAGTGCAACGGTACCGCGCGGGTCACTTCATGGTCGGCATGGCGAACTCGGCGCCGGCGCGGATGCCGGTGGGCCAGCGGCGGGTCACGGTCTTCATCCGGGTGAAGAAACGCACCCCATCCGGGCCGTGCATGTTCAGCGGGCCGAACACCGAGCGCTTCCAGCCGCCGAAGCAGTGGAAGGCCATCGGCACCGGAATCGGCACGTTGACGCCAACCATGCCGACCTTGACGTTCTCCTCGAACTGCCGCGCGGTATCGCCATCACGGGTGAAGATCGAAGTGCCGTTGCCGAACTCATGGTCGTTGATCAGTTGCAGCGCCTCGTCGAACGACGCAACCCGCACCACGGCCAGCACCGGGCCGAAGATTTCCTCGCGGTAGATGCGCATGTCTGGCGTGACCCGGTCAAACAGCGTCGGGCCGACATAGAAGCCGTTCTCGTGGCCCTCGACCTTGATGCCGCGGCCGTCGCAGACCAGCGTTGCACCTTCCTCCACGCCCAGATCGATGTAGCCGCTGACCTTCTGCTGGTGCTCGCGGGTCACCAGCGGCCCCATGTGCGGCTCGGGCTCGACGCCCAGGCCCGGGCCGGTGCGCATCTGGCTGATTTCGCCTTTGAGCATCTCGACCAGCTTGTCAGCCACCTCGTCGCCGACGCACACCGCGACGGAAATCGCCATGCAGCGCTCGCCGGCCGAGCCGTAGGCTGCGCCCATCAGCGAGCTGACCACCTGCTGCGGATCGGCGTCGGGCATCACCACCATATGGTTCTTCGCTCCGCCCAGGGCCTGGCAGCGCTTGCCGTGGGCCGAGGCGGTGGCATAGATGTATTCGGCGATCGGTGTCGAGCCGACGAAGCTGACCGATTGCACCCGCTCATCGGTGAGCAGCACGTCAACCGCTTCCTTGTCGCCGTTGACGATGCTCAACACACCGGCCGGCAGCCCCGCCTCGGCCAGCAGTTCGCCGATCAGCATCGTCGCGCTGGGGTCCTTTTCCGAGGGCTTCAAGACGAAGGTGTTACCGCAGGCGATGGCCACCGGCAGCATCCACAGCGGCACCATGGCCGGGAAGTTGAACGGGGTGATCCCGGCGCAGACACCCAGCGGCTGCATCAGCGAGTTCGAATCGATGTCGCGGCCGACGTTGGAAGAAAACTCGCCCTTGAGCAGATGCGGGATGCCGCAGGCGAACTCCACCACTTCCAGCCCGCGGGTCACTTCGCCCTGGGCGTCGGAAAACACCTTGCCGTGCTCGCTGGTGATCAAGCGGGCGACGTCGTCGCGGCGGCGCTCGAGCAGTTCCTTGAAGCGGAACATGACCCGCGCGCGCACCAGCGGCGGCGTCTTCGACCAGCCATCGAAGGCGGCCTGGGCAGCGGCAATGGCCTCACGGGTCTCGTCCGCCGAGGACAGCGAGACATACAGGCGCGGCTCGCCGGTGGCCGGGTTGTAGACGGTGGCGTGGCGCTCGGAGCGGCCGGCGACGGCCTCGTTGTTGATCAGGTTGCCGAGGGTCTGCATGGCTTCACTCCTGGTTCCAGACGGTTTCGTAGAGGTCGATGATTTCCGCTTCCGTGGGCACGCGTGGGTTGTTGCCCGGCGAGCCGGAGGCCAGCGCCTGCTTGGCCATGGTCGCGCGCAGCTCGAAGAAGCGTTCGCGGGCGATGCCGAACTGCTCGGGGCTGGGGACCTGCAATTCCTGGTTGATCGCGCGCAGCTCGGTCAGCAGTTTTTCATTGGCCGCTTCGACGCTGTCGGTCTGTGCGGCGACGCCCATGGCCCGCGCGCAGTCGGCGTAGCGCTCCGGCGCCGCGGGAATCGAGAAGGCTGTGATCGCCGGCAGCAGCATGGCGTTGGACAACCCATGCGGCACATGGAAGAAGGCGCCGATCGGCCGGCTCATGCCATGCACCAGCGCCACCGAGGCGTTGGAGAAGGCGATTCCGGCCAGGGTCGCGCCGAGCATCATGGCCTCACGCGCGGCGCGGTTGCCCGGCTCGTGGAAGGCCGTGCGCAGGTTCGGCGCCAAGAGGCGCATGGCTTCCAGCGCCTGCGAATCGCTGTAGAGGCTGGCCTTGCGGCTGACATAGGCCTCGATGGCGTGGGTCAGCGCGTCGATGCCGGTGTCGGCGGTGACCCGAGGCGGCAGCGAGAGAGTCAGCTCGTAATCGATCAGCGCAGCGATGGGCATGAAGCCGAGGCCCGCGCAGAGCATTTTCTCGTCGCTGGTCTCGTCGGTGATGATGGTGAAACGCGTCGCCTCCGAGCCGGTGCCGGCGGTGGTGGGGATCGCGATCAGCGGCAGGCCGGCCTCGCTGACATCGCGCGGGAAGCGGTAGTCGCGCATCTCGCCGCCGAACTTGCCGAGGATGCCGATGGCCTTGGCCGAATCGATCGGGCTGCCGCCGCCGAGGGCGACGATGGAATCGAAGTCCCCCTGGCGGACCATTTCGACGCCGGCGCGAATGGAGGCAGCGGTCGGTTCGGGCAGGGTATCGGCGAAGCACTGGCTGGCGATGCCGGCCTCTTCCAGCTGACCGGCGATGCGCGCGACATAGCCGAGCTCGACCATCATGCGGTCGGTGACGATCAGCGGGCGACTGCAGCCCAGCTCCTGCAACACGCGGGCGAGTTGCCCGCTGGCGCCAGCGCCGACTTCCATCAGGCGCGGCAGAACGATGCGATGACTCATAGGGCCCTCCACGGTCGCGAGGGCGAACCCTCCGCACTTATTCTGAGACTCAAAGTATCGATATGACGGGCAGAGCCTAGAAAGCAGCCGGGAGGGCGTCAAGTGCAAACTGAGACAATTCGTCTCGTTTTAGTCAGCGACGAGGTTAGACTGCTACCGAAGAGCGGCGAGACAGCGATCGGCGTCCTGCTGCAGACGCGTTCGCGCCGCGCGCAGCCGGTGCGCTTGTGCGGCGGACAGTTGCGCGAGATCGGCATCCACATTGAGCAAGGCCGCCGACAGCGCGGCGTGCAGCAGCAGCCCCCCGGCGTGCACATCGCTGGACAGCGCGCCACGCACGAGCGGCCGGGCGACGACAGCGATCTCCAGCCCCTGCAGGCAACCGTGCGCACTGGCCAGGGGTACGGCGCAGGCCTGGCGGGCCGCCAGGTCGCGCGCCTCATCGCCTCGCTGCGCGGCCTGCAGGTAGTCGCTGAAGGCCTGCATGTCTTCGTCGGCGAAACGGCCGAGGCGGCCCAGCAACGACTCGGCCTGCGCGAGCTGCTCGGCCAGCGCGATGCTGTCGGCGTGCCGACGGCTGATACGCAGCGCCTTGACCACCAGTGCCAGCCCCAGGTCGGCGGTCACCGCGGCGGCCGCGCCGCAGCCAGGCGTTGGCGCGTCGGCGGCCAGCGCGGCGCGGAAGGCCGCCAGGGACTCGCGCCAGAGCTCATCGCTCACGGCTGGTCGAGCACCTTTGGCCAGGCCAGCAGCACATCCAGCATGCGATTGGAGAAGCCCCATTCGTTGTCGTACCAGGCCAGCACCTTGACCAGGTCGCCCTGCACCCGCGTGTGGCTGAGGTCGGCGACGCACGACAGCGGATAACCATTGAAGTCGCTCGACACCAGCGGCAGGTCATTGCATTCCATCACCCCTTGCGGCATCTGCCGTGCGCCTTCGACTAGCGCCCGGTTGATCGCCTCGACACCGCCCGGCGACCGCTCGGCGACAAAGGTGAGGTCGACCAGCGAGACATTCGGCGTCGGCACCCGTACCGCCAGGCCGTCGAGGCGGCCGGCCAGCTCCGGCAGCACCAGGCCGATGGCCTTGGCTGCGCCGGTGGTCGAGGGAATCATCGACAGCGCCGCAGCACGGGCGCGGTAGAGATCACGGTGCGGTTTGTCGAGCAGGTTCTGGTCGTTGGTGTAGGAGTGCACGGTATTGAGCAGCCCTTGGCGGATGCCCACCGCTTCGTGCAGCACCTTGGCCAGCGGCGCCAGGCAGTTGGTGGTGCAGGAGGCGTTGGAAACCACCCGTTGGCTGCCGAGCAACTGATGGTTGACGCCGTAGACCACCGTCAGGTCCGCGTTGTCGAGCGGGTGCGACACCAGCACACGCCGCGCACCGGCCTGCAGGTGCTGGTCGACCTGCTCGCGCTTCTTGAATACCCCCGAGCATTCCAGCACCACATCGACATCGAGTTCCTTCCAGGGCAGTTGCGCCGGATCGCGCTCGCGCAGCAGCCGGATCGACTGGCCGCGGATCTGCATCACGTCGTCGCGCACATCGACCTGGCCGTGAAAGCGGCCGAAGGTCGAATCGAAACGGGTCAGATGCGCCAGGGTGGCGATGTCGCTGAGATCATTGATGACCTCGACGTGGATGCGGTTTTCCAGTCCGCGCTCGAACAGCGCACGCAGGACGCAGCGACCGATACGACCGTAACCGTTGATGGCAATACGCAGCATGACAGTCTCCAGTGAGAGGGGCTGACACAAGCTTAGGCGCCCGTGCCAGAGCTGCGTTCCCATTGCCGAACCCATCGTCGGTAGACGGGTCGGATCGCTCAGATGGCGGCTGATGTCAGCCCTTGAGTCCTCGTCCCGCAAGCCGCCCGCGCCGACCATCCGCACCGGAGGAGCCCTGACCGTGAAGCCCTACCCACTGAACGCCGATCAATGGCGCGGCTGGCATTGCGACGCCTTCCCGCAGGGCAGCTGGCAGGTGGCCGGCGACGAGCTGCAGGCGATTGCCGGCGCGCCGCGCATCGACCTGATCTCGCGTCAGCGCTACCGTGATTTCGTCTTCCGCTTCGAGTTCAGCCTGCCGCAGCGCGGCAACTCCGGCGTGTTCTACCGCGTCGACGAGGCCGCCGAGCTGGCCTGGCACAGCGGCCCGGAGATGCAGCTGCTCGACGACGCCCACCACCCCGACGGCCGCCAGCCGACCACCCGCAACGGTGCGCTCTATGCGTTGCGCGCCGCCGAGCCGGCTACGCAGATCGAATACGGTAGATTCATCAGCGGCGCGGTCAGCCTGCGAGGCCAGCACGTCGAGCATTGGCTGGCCGGGCGCCGAGTATTGGCCTGCGCACTGGACGACCCCGGGCTGCGCGAAGCGATGCGCGGCGGCAAGTTCGCCGGCTTTGCCGGCTTCGCCCAGGCCAGCGAGGGCCATCTGGTGCTGCAGCACCATGGCGAGGCCGTTCGCTTTCGCCGCTTGTCGATCGAACCGGTGGATTGAAATACCCGCTTTGAACTGGCGGGTCGATTTAGGCGAGAATGCGCGGCTTTCCAGGCTGCGGAAAGTCGCAGTGTTGGCGCCATTCGACGAGGCGACGCGAAAAACGCGTCGCCTCGTGCCGTTTCATGGCGCTGCACCGAGGTCTTGTCCGGCCTGTTTCCAAGGGGTTCGCTTGAGGTTGCGCGTTCGTGGAACAGCTGAAACAGAAAATCCGCAGTGAAGGCATCGTACTGTCCGACCGAGTCCTGAAGGTCGACGCTTTCCTCAATCATCAGATCGATCCGAAGCTCATGCAGGCGATCGGCCAGGAATTCGCCCGGCGCTTTCGCGATGCCGGCGTGACCAAGATCGTCACCATCGAGGCCTCGGGCATTGCCCCGGCGGTAATGACGGGGCTGGAGCTTGGCGTCCCGGTGATCTTCGCCCGCAAGCACCAGTCGTTGACGCTCACCGACAACCTGCTGACCGCTTCGGTGTATTCGTTCACCAAGCAGCTGGAAACCACCATCGCCATCGCCTCGAATCACCTGTCGCCCAGCGACCGGATCCTGATCATCGATGACTTCCTGGCCAACGGCAAAGCGGCCAAGGGGCTGATTTCGATCATCGAGCAGGCTGGCGCGAGCATCGCCGGGCTCGGCATTGTCATCGAGAAGTCTTTCCAGGCCGGGCGCAAGGAGCTGGAAGAAGCCGGGCTGCGCGTCGAGTCGCTGGCCCGTGTGAAGTCACTCGAGAACGGCCAGGTCCAGTTCGTCGAATAAGCTTCAGCCACGCCGCCAGAGCGCGACCAGAGCACCCTGCGTACCACCGACCGGATCGCTTACCGGCACGGGAACCTGTGCTGCCCTCGCGGCGGCCAGGTCGTGGCTGTCAGCGTCCGGCCGCAAGGCATCGTAGCGCTGCTCGAGCGGATAGCCGCCGACCACCTCGAAATCGTCACTCGCCTCGAGCTGGCAATGCCCGGTGCCGGCCGGTAGCACCAGCGCATCGCCGGCCTGCACCTCCACCTCCTGACCGGATTCGCCGCCGAGCTTCAGCCGAGCACGGCCGCGCGCGACGCCCAGCACTTCGTGCGCCGTCGAATGGAAGTGCTGATAGTCATACACGCCGGCGCGCCACTGCGCGGGCCAGAGATGACTGGCGAACAGCCGCTCGAAGGCGCTGGCGTAATCGCCGCCGGCCAGGGGCAAACCGCGGTAGAGCAATACGGGGTGCGGGCTGTTCGGCGTTCGGCCGTCGCTGGCAAAGAAGAGCTGTTCCGGCTGCGGAGCGGTGCTGGGCATATCGACCTCTGGAAGCTGGCGGCGCCACGCGGGATGCGCAGCCCGTACATGTCCAATGGACCGACGCCAGCCCGGCTTTTCTCCGCCAGAAACGACGAAGCCGCCCAATCGGGCGGCTTCGTTGCGGGTGCGATCAGCGCGTGGCGATCACAGGCCGGACATGTGCTCGATGGCGGCCTTCAGTTCGTCATCCGAGCAATCGGCGCAGGTGCCTTTCGGCGGCATGGCGCGGATACCATTGATGGCGTGCTGGAGCAGCGTGTCCAGACCGCCAGCCGCATCGGCGCGGGCCTTCCAGGCGGCGGTGTCGCCAACCTTCGGCGAGTTGAGCAGGCCGGAGCCATGGCAGGCGTTACAGAACTTGCCGACCACATCGGCACCGCTGCGCGCTGCACCACCCGCTGCAGCAGCCGCACCGGCGCCAGCAGCTGCACACTCTTCGCCCTGCACGCAGACTTCGCCAACCGGCTTCAGACGTGCCGCGATATCATCATTGGTCGCAGCCTGAGCGCTCACTGCCCACAGGGCCACTACGGCAGCCTGCGCTACCAGGATCTTCTTAATCAGGTTCACCTTATACCCTCATGTGGCTGGTTACGCTCGCGGCCACGGTATCGCGAGCGGCCGGTAGTATACCGACAAGCCTGCCCGCCTGAAACAATCCGCCGCCATAGCGACCCTGTGTCGCATTGCACCGCCAGCGGTCGCCGCTTTTTTCAGAAGTTGGCCGGGGTGGTCGCACTGATCAACCGCGCCGGCTGGTCGAAGGGATTGCGAAAGCGATGCGGCTTGCTGCTCTCGAAGTAGTAACTGTCGCCGCGTTCGAGGATGTAGGTCTGACCGTTGACGGTAAGTTCGAGCCGCCCCTCGATCAGCATGCCGGCCTCCTCGCCCTGGTGGTTGAGCATTTCCTCGCCGGTATCCGTACCCGGCGGATAGGTCTCGTCGAGGAAAGCGATGGCGCGCCCCGGATGGGCCTTGCCAACGAGTTTCATGCTCACCGCGCCGTCCGAGATATCGATCAGCTCGCCGGCCTTGTAGACCACCTGGGTATCGCCGTCCTGATCGAAATCGGGCGAGAAGAACTCCACCAGCGACATGGGGATCCCGCCCAGCACCTTTTTCAGCGAGCTGATCGACGGGCTGACGCTGTTTTTCTCGATCATCGAGATGGTGCTGTTGGTCACCCCGGCGCGCTTGGCCAGTTCGCGCTGTGAGAGCCCCTTGAGCTTGCGGATGGTCTGCAAACGAACGCCAACGTCCAATACGGGAGCCCCCTTTAAGAGCGATGCGGATTGGCGCCAATGATGGCAATCGCGTTCAGTATTTACAACACGACGAAGCGACCAGGCGCTCTTGCGCACTGGCCGCCTGGGCGGTGTTAGAGATCGGGCCCGGAGAGGTCCGGCAGCGCGGCGACGACCGTGATCTCGACGCGCACCTGCGGCGCGTACATCTCGGCCCTGACGGTGGTTCTCGCTGGCGCGGAACCCGCCGGGACCCAGGCGTCCCACACCTCGTTCATGCCGGCGTAGTCACCGTCGATGTCACGCAGGTGTATCAGCGCCGACAACAGGCGTGTCTTGTCGGTGCCCACCTCGGCCAGCAGGCGATCGATGCTGGCGAGCGTTTCGCGGGTCTGCTGGCGGATGTCCCCGGACAGATCGTCAGCCAGCTGTCCCGAGAGATAGACCGTGCCGCTATGGATGACCGCCTCGCTGTAGCGGGTTTCAGTGTGCAGACGCCGGATGGGCATGCTTGCGTTGCTCCTTGCGGTAGCCGTATCGAGAAATGTCCAGCCCATCGGTGCTGATCTGCGGCCGCTTCGAGGCCAGCAGATCGGCCAGCACCCGACCGGAGCCACAGGCCATGGTCCAGCCGAGCGTGCCATGCCCGGTGTTGAGGAACAGGTTGCGATAGGGCGTCGCGCCAATGATCGGGGTACCGTCCGGCGTGGCCGGGCGAAGTCCGGTCCAGAATACCGCTTCGTGCGTGTCGCCGCCCAGCGGATAGAGGTCGTTGACGACCATCTCCAGCGTCTCGCGCCGGCGCGGGTTGAGCGACAGGTCGTAGCCGGCGATCTCGGCCATGCCGCCGACGCGGATGCGCTGATCGAAACGGGTGATCGCCACCTTGTAGGTCTCGTCGAGCACGGTGGACATCGGGGCCATGCCCGGATCGGTGATCGGCACGGTCAGCGAATAGCCCTTGAGCGGGTAGACCGGCGCGCGAATGCCCAGCGGCTTGAGCATCTGCGGGCTGTAGCTGCCCAATGCGAGGACGTAGCGATCGGCGGTCTCCAGCTGGCCATCGATCCAGACGCCGGCGAGGCGGTCGCCCTGGTGTTCGAGGCGCTGGATATCCCGCCCGAAGCGGAACTCGACACCAAGTTCACGGGCCATTTCCGCCAGGCGAGTGGTGAACATCTGGCAATCGCCGGTCTGGTCATTGGGCAGGCGCAGCGCGCCGGCCAGTTTGTGAGCCACCTTCGCCAACGCCGGCTCGGCGCGCGCGATGCCGTTGCGGTCGAGCAATTCGTAAGGCACGCCGGAGCGCTCGAGCACCGCGATGTCCTTCGCTGCGGCGTCAAGTTGCGCCTGGGTGCGGAACAACTGGGTGGTGCCCAACTGGCGCCCTTCGTAGCCAATGCCGGTTTCAGCACGCAGCTCGTCAAGGCAGTCGCGACTGTATTCGGACAGACGCACCATGCGCTCCTTGTTCACCGCATAGCGCGCCGCCGTGCAGTTGCGCAGCATCTGCGCCATCCACAGGTATTGAGCGACGTCACCGGTGAGCTTGATCGCCAACGGCGCGTGGCGCTGCAACAGCCACTTGATCGCCTTGAGCGGTACGCCCGGCGCGGCCCAGGGTGAGGCATAGCCCGGCGATACCTGTCCGGCATTGGCGAAGCTGGTTTCCATGGCCACCGCCGGCTGGCGATCGACCACCACCACCTCGAAGCCGGCCCTGGCCAGATAGTAAGCGCTGGCCGTGCCAACCACGCCACCGCCCAATACCAGAACACGCATTGCAAGCCTCCTCGCCCGTTCGCCGCGGACTTATCCGAGAGTCGTTCTTGAGGCGAGTATAGAAAGGCCTATCTAGTGTTATTCCCTATATAAACGGCTAAATTCGGCGTTTATTAACGGCACCAAGCCTTTCTGTGGAGGTTATTTACCCATGCGAACCCGCCATCAGGCTCGCCGCGAACTGGACAAGATCGACCGCCATATCCTGCGCATCCTCCAGGCCGAAGGTCGCCTCCCCTTCACCGAGCTGGGTGAGCGGGTCGGGCTGTCGACCACCCCCTGCACGGAGCGCGTCCGCCGCCTGGAGCGCGAAGGCATCATCCTCGGCTATTCGGCGCGCCTGAACCCGCAGCACCTCAAGGCCGGCCTGCTGGTGTTCGTCGAGATCAGCCTGGCCTACAAGTCCGGCGACATCTTCGAGGAGTTTCGTCGTGCCGTGCTGAAGCTGCCGCATGTGCTCGAATGCCATCTGGTGTCCGGCGACTTCGACTACCTGATCAAGGCGCGCATCTCGGAGATGGCGTCGTACCGCAAGCTGCTCGGCGACATCCTCCTCAAGCTGCCGCATGTCCGCGAATCGAAGAGCTACATCGTCATGGAAGAGGTCAAGGAATCGCTGGAGCTGCCGGTACCTGACTGAGCGACCGGCCGCCTGCGGCGCCATGCGCCAGCCGTTTCGGCCGATCTGCCCTGTCCGAGGTTTTGCCCTGCGCGCCGCTGCCGGTCTACCCTAGGGCGCATGCGAACCGAACAGAACTCCTGCGCCACGCCGACGGCCGAGGCCGACCACGCCCCTTCCTACTATGCTGCGAGCCGCAACCGCGAACTCGACCTGCCCCGCCTGGAAGGCGAGCAGCGCGCCGACGTCTGCGTGATCGGCGGCGGCTTCAGCGGGCTGAATACCGCCATCGAACTGGCCGAGCGCGGACTCTCGGTCATCCTTCTCGAAGCACGTCAAATCGGCTGGGGCGCCAGCGGCCGCAACGGCGGCCAGTTGATCCGCGGAGTTGGCCACGACGTCGAGCAGTTCAGCTCCGTGCTCGGCGAGGAAGGCGTCACCGAGCTCAAGCGCATGGGCATCGAGGCCGTGCAGATCGTGCGCGAGCGCATCGAGCGATACGGCATCGACTGCGATCTGACCTGGGGCTACTGCGACCTGGCGACCAAGCCCAGGCATCTGCAGAACTTCGACGAGGAATACGCCGATCTGCAGCGCCTGGGCTATCCGCATGCGCTGCAGCGCGTTTCACGGGTCAACATGCCGACTGTCATCGGCTCGCAGCGCTACCTCGGCGGACTGGTCGACATGGGCTCGGGTCATCTGCACCCGCTGAACCTCGCCCTGGGCGAGGCGCACGCCGCCCGCTCTTTGGGCGTGCAGCTATACGAACACTCACCGGTCACGCGCATTCACCCCGGTACGCCTCTGCGCATCGAAACCGCCAGCGGTAGCGTGCAAGCCGATTCGCTGGTGCTGGCCTGCAATGCCTACCTCAACGGCCTCGAGCCCAGGCTCGCCGCCAGGGTGCTGCCAGCCGGCAGCTACATCATCGCCACCGAGCGTTTGCCCGAACCCCTGGCGCGCGAACTGTTGCCGCAGAACATGGCGGTGTGCGACCAGCGCGTGGCACTCGACTATTTTCGCCTCTCGGCCGACCACCGCCTGCTGTTCGGCGGCGCCTGCCACTACTCCGGCAGGGACCCAAAGGACATCCGCGCGTACATGCAGCCGAAGATGCTCGAGGTGTTTCCACAGCTGCGCGGCATCGGCCTCGACTTCGCCTGGGGCGGCATGATCGGCATCGGCGCCAACCGCCTGCCGCAGATCGGCCGACTCGACGATCAGCCCAACATCTATTACGCCCAGGCCTACTCCGGCCATGGACTCAACGCCACCCACCTGGCCGGCCGCCTGCTCGGTCAGGCCATCGCCGAGCGCCAGAGCCGGGGCTTCGACCTGTTCGCCCGCGTGCCGCACCGTGCTTTTCCCGGTGGTCGCGCGCTGCGCTCGCCACTGCTCGCGCTGGGCATGCTCTGGTATCGGTTCAAGGACCGCTTCTGAATTTCGCTCGCGGGCCGGCGTCCAAGCGAAACGAGCCTCCCGGACAGGACACCACCGTGCGCGCGTCCCTGCTGCTACTGATCGTGCTGGCGCTGGTCGGCTGCGCCAGCCATCCTCGCCCCGAGCCGAGCCAGGCGTTGCCCGCCGAGAGTTCGCCGCTGGTACAGCGCATCGAGCAACTGGCTGCCGGGCACGCCGCCGGCCAGTCGGGCTATCGGCTGCTGCCGCAGAGCAACGAAGCCTTCGCGGCGCGCGCCGAGATGATTCGTGCCGCCAGCCGGAGCCTGGACATCCAGTACTACATCCTCCACGACGGCCTGTCGACGCGCGCCCTGGTCGTCGAGTTGCTCGCCGCCGCCGACCGTGGCGTGCGCATCCGCCTGCTGCTCGATGACACCGCCAGTGACGGGGGCGATTACCGCATCGCGACCCTGGCCGCCCATCCGAACATCCAGATCCGCGTGTTCAATCCGCTGCACCTCGGCCGCAGCACCGGTATAACGCGCGCCCTCGGGCGCCTGCTGCATCTGTCGCAGCAACATCGGCGCATGCACAACAAACTGATGCTCGCCGACAGTCACCTGGCCATCGTCGGCGGGCGCAACCTCGGCGACGAATACTACGATGCCGACCAGCGGCTGAACTTCACCGACATCGACCTGCTCGCCGCCGGCCCGGTGGCGCGGCAGTTGGCCGACAGCTTCGATCAGTACTGGAACCACAGCCTGAGCGTGCCGATCGAGCAGTTTCTCTGGCGGCCTCCGCGCCAGGCGAGCCTGGACAAGGCCCGCCGCCAGCTACACCGGTCGCTCGACAAGGCACGCCGCGAGGCCGACGCGCTTTACCACCGGCTGCTGCGCTATCGGCAACAACCGCAGCTGCGGCAATGGCTGGACGAGATGATCTGGGCGCCCGGCCAGGCCATGTGGGACGCTCCGGACAAGGTCACCGCCCCCGGGCTGCCCGGCCCGGAACTGCTTTTGACCACTCAACTCGCACCTGCCCTGGGCTCGGTAAAGCGTGAGCTGACCCTGGTCTCGGCCTATTTCGTGCCGACCGACGAAGGCGTCGACTATCTGGCCGGGCTCGCCGAGGCGGGCGCCACCGTCCGCGTATTGACCAACTCCCTGGAGGCTACCGACGTACCCGCGGTGCACGGCGGCTACGCCCCGTATCGACGGGAGCTGCTCGAACGCGGCGTGCGGCTGTTCGAAATGCGGCGTCAGCCGGATGAAAAAACCTCGTACAACCTGTTCGGCGAGTCCGAGTCGAGCCTGCACAGCAAGGCGGCCGTGTTCGATCGACAACGGGTCTTTATCGGCTCGCTGAATTTCGACCCGCGCTCGGTGCTGTGGAACACCGAGGTGGGGATTCTGGTGGAAAGCCCCGAGTTGGCGGCCGAAGTGCAGCGCCTGACGCTGGAAGGTATGGCTCCGGCGATCAGCTACGAAGTGCGGCTGATCGAGCGTGACGGTGAGCAGGTACTCGCCTGGCTGGCCGAGGACAATGGCCGGCGCCACCTGCTGCTCAAGGAGCCGGGCGGTCTGTGGCGTCGCCTCAATGCCTGGCTGACTGACGTCATCGGCTTCGAACGCATGCTCTAACGGCCACACCCGCGGCGAGAAAATCGTTCTTTGGGGTGATACCACTTCGCCAGTGGTGGTCTAGTCTCTGCGATTGCCAACTGCGCACGCGATACCGCTTCGATAAAAACAAAAAAGGAGCACAACAATGCGCCATCGCATAGGGATATGGCTCTTGGTGCTGTTACTCGGCTGGCTACCCGCCTTGGCCGAGAGCGCCACCGAGCAGGAACTCTCTACCCTGCAGACCCTGCAGATCCACGCCAGTCGCGCCACCAGCAGCCTGCTGCTGTACCGCGGCGAAGGCTTTCAGAAGGCCCACCTGGCCCGCATGGAGCGCGACATCCAGGCGCTGGATACAGCGCTGCAGGCCCTGCCCTCGGTCAGCTCGCCGCTGCGTGAGAGCCACCGAGCGCTCGAAGCCAAGCTACGCGAGGGGGCGGCCTTTGGTTTCAAGGAAGACGACATGCCCTGGGGCTGGCCGCTGGAGCTGAGCAAGGCCTTGCGCGACTTCCTCACCGCCGCGCGCGCCCAGCAGGGGCCGGGCGTACATGCCGAACTGCCGGCCAAGGTCGAATACCTTGCGGTGCAGTATCTGAGCCGCGCCTACATCGGTTCATTCGAGACCGCCCGCGAACAACCCGACACTTATCTCGGCCAGGACGAACGGCAGCTGGTGCCGGCAATCGACGCCGAGTTCGCCACCCTTCAGGGGCAGGAATCGAAACTGGCCTCGCTGAAGACCCGCTGGGATTTTCTCAAGGTCGCTCTCGAGGACATGAACAGCGCCAGCAACAACTTCTCGACGGCTTCGGGCCGGCCGTTTGCTCCGATCACCGTGGATCGGCACACGCGCAGCCTGAGCGACCAGTGGATGGCGCTCGGCCAGTAAAGCCGAACGGCGTCAGGCCTCGGCGCGGCGGTCACGCTGGCGGACCGGCCCGACCCGCGCCTCGATGGCTAGACGCAGCGGCTCACGCAGCCCGCAGAGGAAGCCGAGCTCGGCGGCGACGAACAGTGGCCCGACGATCAGCCCGCTGAGGTCGTCGACGAATGCCGGCTTGCGCCCCTCGAAGTAGTGGCCGACGAACTGGATGATCCAACCGACGACGAACAAGCCGAGGCCGGCGCTCAGCCAGAGCGGGAGCGGCGCTCGGGCCAAGACGGCGCCCAGCCAGACGCAAACGGCGAGAAAGGCCGCCATCAGGATGCCGTAGCGAAGATCCAGACGCAGATAGAAGACCGCTGCGGCCAGCGCGACCGGCAACAGCGGGCTCAGCCAAAGGCCGGCGTATTCGGCTCCGGGGCGCGACAGCAGGATCGCCACCGCCACCACGATCATCGGGATGCCGATGAAGTGCGTGAGCAGGTTGCGCGGGTCGCGGTGATAGGCCGCGTATTGGGCGAGGTGATCGGTCAGGGTCTTCATGGCCAGCGCTCCGGATCGGCTGCGGAGCACCTGGCGGCGCTCCTTGACGAGTCCGTACATCCTAGCCCGGCCGCGACCTTTCGCCGCAGATCAGCCGCTGAAATCACTCTTCCGGGCGATAACCCAGCCGCAACCCACCCCAATGACGCCCCTTGACCATGATCGGCACCGACAGGTCGTGCATCAGCTCGCCGGTGTCGCGGCTGTAAGTCTGCAGCAGCACCGGCCGCTGGTGGCTGCCGCAGCGAGCTCCGGTGCGATCGTTGAACAGGCGCTTGCCACGGCTCCTGGCGCGATCGACATCTGGATCGCCGACCGGCGGGTGGTTGAACGCGCGGTTGTGCGTCGGCACGTAGCCTTCGGGCGTCGTGGCGATGGCGTAGACGACCGCCTCGCTGCCGGCCAGCAGCGGCTCCTGGATCGGCGGCAGTACCTCGTCGGCATAGCGGTCGAACCGGGTGTGGTACTTCTGCGGATCGGTTCCGGCCTGGGCCTGATACTTGCGGTCGAACAGGTCGTCGAGGCGGATGCGCCCGGCGTCGATGTCCGCCTCGAAGCGCGCCGCGATTGCCGTGGCGCCGCGGCGCGCCAGGTCGAACATGTGCTGGTGATAGTCGTCCAGCTGGACCTCGGCCAGCTGCTCGCTCGCGCTCTCGGCCTGACCGACGAGTTTTTCGGCCGCCTGCTCGAGCTGACGGGTCTGCTCGCCGCTGTCCAACGCATCGCTGCGCAGTTGATCGAGCGCGACGAACAGCGCGGTGAGGCGCTCGTGATTGCTCGCGGTGCCTGCGGTGATCTGCGCCACCTGTGCCTCGACACCGCTGGCCAGCTCGGCAATGCCGGTCAGCTGCTCGCCGGCGCCGGCCACTTGCACGGCGGCCTGGTCCAGTTCATGCGCCTGCTGCTGGATGAAGCTCACCACCGCCTCGCTCTGCTGGCGGATGTCGGCGACCATGCGGCCCACTTCCTCGGTCGCGGTGCTGGTGCGCGCCGCCAGGTTGCGCACCTCGTCGGCGACCACCGCGAAGCCGCGCCCGGCCTCGCCGGCACGCGCCGCCTCGATGGCCGCGTTAAGCGCCAGCAGGTTGGTCTGGCTGGCGATCGATTGAATCACGTCGGTAATCTGACGGATGTCATCGGTGCGCGCGGATAGGCCGTCGATCAGTTCGCGGCTGGTGCGCGTCTGATCGCTGAGTTGCTGCATGCGAGTGATCGCCTGGGCCAGGCCGGCCTGGCCCGTGTCGCTGCTCGCTCGCACGCTTTCGGCGGCCTGCAGCGCCTGACGCGCCTGCTCGGCGCTGTGCTGTTCGGTCTGGGTGACCGCTTGCGCTCCGTTAGCGATTTCACTAATGGCCTGCAGCTGTGATTGCAGGCGACTGGCCAGCTGCTCTGCACTGAAGGCCACCTGCGCCGAGGCCAGGGCATTGTGGCAGGTAGTACGCGAAAGGTTTTTGCTCAGCTCGGTGAAGTCCGGCCGAGCCGCTTCCTCTGCTGCCGGCACCTGCGCCGCGCGCCAGGGGCCAAACCAGGGCCACAGCGCGGCAGCGAGAAACAGGGCCAGGCTGAAGGCCAGCGGCGGCTCCTGCCAGGCCTGCAGCAGAGCGACGGCACAGATACCCAGCCCATGAAGCAGGCCGACCAGTGGAAAACGGCGATTAGCGGAACGCATCGGAGGCCTCTTGTTCTCTCGTCGCAAGAACAGTTTTACCTGGACGCACCGGGAGACGACAGTGGCCCTTGGTAGCAAGTGGCCTGCATTGGAGGCCAATCAGGCTAGCGGCCGGGCACGACGAAACTGAAGGCGTCACTGGTCGGCCGGGCTGCGCCGATCAGCTGGCGTCCGGAGTGGCCAGCGGCAGACCGAGCTGGACGCGCCTGCGTAGCCACGGGCTGGGACGATAGCGCGCCTCCCCGCCGTAGCACCGCTGCAGCCCCTCGAGCACGGCAAGCACCTGCGCAGCGCCATAGTGTTCACCCAGCGCTAGCGGTCCGCGCGGATAGCCCAGCGCCAGTTCGACCGCTCGGTCCAGCGTTGCTGCGTCGGCGATGCCCTTCTGCAGAATCTCGCAGCCCAGGTTGACGATGCTGGCGATGACGCGCTGACTGACGAATCCGGGCGAGTCGTTGATCACGTCAACGGCCACGCCGTCAGCCGTCAGCGCCTGGCGCGCCTGCGCCTCCACGCCGGGCTCGAGTGCCGGCTGGCGCATCAGCACGCGCCGGCGCTCGAAGTTGGAGAAGGCATCATAGGCGAGCGTGCGCGGTGCCGGCAGCGCGAGCCGGGCGATGGCCGCACTGGCATCTTCACCCAGCGGTGCGATCAGGCAGATCGCCTGCGCACCCGGGTGCTCGCCCGCCTCGACCTCTCCGCCAGCCATGCGAATCAGCGCGCTGAGCGCCGCATGCAACTGCGGATCCTCAACCCCGAGCCAGAAAGGCTGACGCAACTCCACCGGCGCATACTGCGGCTCGGCCGAGCGCAGCTGGCGCCCTTGCTCGTAACGATAGAAGCCAAGACCGCTCTTGCGCCCGAGCAGGCCGGCCGCCAGCCGCTGCGCAGCCAGCGGCGATGGGCTATAGCGCGGATCCTGATAGTACTGGTGGTAGATCGACTCCATTACCGCATGGGAGATATCCAGCCCCGTCAGATCGAACAGCTCGAACGGCCCCATGCGGAACCCGGGACCGTCTCGCAGGATGCGATCGATCTGTTCGGCGCTGGCGATGCCCTCGCCGAGTATGCGCAGCGCTTCGCTGCCGAATGCCCGCCCGGCATGGTTGACCAGAAAACCCGGCGAATCGGGTGTGATCGCCGGGAAATGGCCGGCCTGCTCGACCAGCGCGACCAACCGCTCGACGACGGTTGTCTCGGTACGCTCACCCCGCACCACTTCCACCAGTCGCATCAGCGGCACTGGGTTGAAGAAATGCAGGCCCGCAACGCGCTGCGGGCAGCGGCACCCGGCTGCAATGCGTGTGATCGACAGCGACGAGGTGTTGCTGGCAAGCACGGCGTCCTCGGCCACCAGCGCCTCCAGTTCGCGAAACAGCGCCTGCTTGGCACTCAGCTCCTCGACGATCGCTTCGATCAGAAGATCGCAGTCGGCCAGCTCCGCCAGCGTCTTTGCCGGCTGCATGCGCTGCAAGGTGGCGGCAAGTGCCTCCGGTGTGAGGCGCCCTTTGGCCACACCGCGCGCCAGCAGCTCCCGGTTTGCCTGCAGGGCCTGCTCCACGGCCTGCTCGCGCGCATCGAACAACCTGATTTCGATGCCGGCCGACGCGAAGAGCTGGGCAATTCCACGCCCCATCACGCCCGCGCCGATGACGCCGATCCGCTTGAACATGCCACCTCCTCAGCTCGATCAAGTTCCGCTATGCGAAACAGCATTTCGTGAAGTTGACCACGAGCCTAAAGACTGCCAGTCTGCCGCGCAAGCCAGCCGCCCGCCCCTTCCCATGCTCGAGTTCCCGTCACTGCCTGTCTCACGGCGACCGCCCCCACGACGCCCCCAACGCAAAGCCCGATGCAGGCAGGAGTGCGTCCTTCCTGGCGCCACGGACGCCTGCGTACTACGGGAGCGGCGCTGAGCCATGCTCGCCCTGCTGCCTCTGGCGCTGCTGTGCGAGTTATTCGCCCTGGTGATGCGGCAGCCAGCACTGAGCGTGACCAGCGGCATCCTGCTGACGGCGTTCTTCGTCTGGCACTGGCGTTCACTAATGCCCTATCCCAGCCGCCTTGGGCTGGTCACGCTGGTATTGCTGGCCTACTGGCTGCTGAGCGGCGAGGCCAGCTGGCCCCAGGTGCAGCACATGCTTGCCTCGGCGGCCTATTACGGCGCCTTCGTCGGTGCGCTGGGGCTGATGCACTGCCTGGTTCGGCGCCTGCAGCAGTTCGACGCCCTTCACCGGCTGCTGCTTGCCGGCCCGTCGGCGGGGCTGTATCCCAGCTACCTGCTGAGCAGTTTTGCCATCAGTTCGATCCTCAGCTTCGGCATGCTCAACCTCGTCTGCGGCTCGCTGGACCGGCATCTGCAGCGCCACGGGCATGCCGAGGAGGCGCGACGCGAGGGCAGCCGAGGGGTAATGGTCGCCGCCCTGCGAGGCTTCGCGCTGGTTCCTCTGCTGGCCCCGACCAGCGTGGCGATCGCCATCCTGACGCGCGAATTGCCCGGGCTGAGCTGGGTTCACCTGCTGCCCTTCGGCCTGCTGGCGGCAACGGTTCTGCTGCTGATCGGCTGGCGGCTGGACAACCACCGCCTGCAGCGCCTGCGCGAAGCCGGCGCAGCGCAGCCATCGGCAGCCTCGACTGGACAGCCGGGGATGCGCCGCCTGGTGCTGGCGAGCCTGCTGGGCATCCTCGCCATCGCTCTGTTGGCGACGTTCAGCTGGCTGTCGGCCACGCAGGCGGCCATGCTGCTGGTGCCGCTTGCGGTGATCGTCACCCTGCTCGGCTGGGGCGAGCGCCCGGCTGCGGTCTATGGCGAAGTGCGCGACACCCTGGCGGGCATGCGCAACGAGACATTCATCTTCGCCAACTCGGCCGTGCTCGCCGGCCTGGTTGCCGCGCTGGTTCCGGTGCAGGCGATCGCCGGGCACCTTGGCGTGACGCCGCTGCTGAGCTTCTTCCTGGGCCTGCTTGGCATGCTCGCGATCATCGGCCTGGCGCTGCTTGGTGTCGCCCCCATCGTTTCGCTGAGCCTGTGTACGGCTCTGCTCGCCCAACTCGGCGGGCATGGCATACCAACCATGCAACCAGCCGTCGCCCTGCTCACCGGGTTTTCACTCGCCATGCTGCTCTCGCCCTACGGGCCCTCGGCGCTGATGCTGGCGCGCCACGCCGGCCTTTCGCCGTGGCGTATCGCCTTCGGCTGGAATGGCCGCTTCGTGCTACTGGCGCTCGGGCCGCTGATGCTGGTGCCGCTGCTGGCCTGACGGCCGGGGCCGCTCGGCATCCGAAGCTACATCCAGCCCAGCTCGGCCATGGATAGAGGCTCGCCATCACCGACGATGAAGTGGTCGAGCACGCGCACGTCGATCAGCGCCAGCGCGTCCTTCAGACGCTGCGTCAGCTGGCGGTCGGCCTGGCTCGGCTCGGCAACGCCCGAGGGGTGGTTGTGCGTGAGGATCACCGCGGCCGCATTCTGTGCCAGCGCGCGCTTGACCACCTGCCGCGGGTAGACGCTGGCACCGTCGATGGTTCCCTGAAATAGCACCTCGAACGCCAGCACGCGGTGCTTGGAATCCAGAAAAAGGCAGCCGAACAGCTCATGTGGCTCGTGACGCAAGCGCGCCTTGAGGTAATCGCGCACCGCCTGTGGGCTTTCCAGGGCCGACTCGCGACGCATGCGCTCGGCCAGGTGGCGACGCGCCATTTCCAGCACCGCCTGCAGCTGCGCGAACTTTGCCGGGCCGAGACCGAGATGCGCGCTGAACCGTTCGAGGTCGGCTTCGAGCAGCGCTCGCAGGCTGCCGAACTCGTTGAGCAGATGGCGCGAGAGGTCGACCGCACTCCTGCCGGCCACGCCCGTACGCAGAAAAATCGCCAGCAGTTCGGCGTCGGAAAGCGCCGCCGCGCCTTGCTGCAACAGCTTTTCCCGCGGGCGCTCGGCCGCGGGCCAATCTCGGATGCTCATGTGTTCTCCCTGTCGAGCCGCCCGCTGTTCCGTCACAGGCGCTGTGCTATCTTAGCCGTCATTTTTTCGGCGGCCGCTGTGCCGCTTTCGACGCAGTTCACATCTGCACGACTCCACCCGCAACAAGGCAGGCCTATGCAGCGGCTGTATCGTAAACGCATCGTCCTGGGCGTCGGCGGCGGCATCGCCGCCTACAAGAGTGCCGAGCTGGTCCGTCGGCTGCGTGATCACGGCGCCGAGGTGCGCGTGGTCATGACCCAGGGCGGCCGCGAGTTCATCACCCCCCTCACCCTGCAGGCGCTTTCCGGCCACCCGGTACATCTGGACCTGCTCGACCCTGCCGCCGAAGCCGCCATGGGCCATATCGAGCTGGCACGCTGGGCCGACCTGGTGCTCATCGCGCCGGCCACGGCCGATCTGATGGCCCGTCTGGTCCAGGGAGTCGCCAACGACCTGCTGACGACCCTGGTGCTGGCCACCAAGGCGCCGGTTGCGCTGGCGCCGGCAATGAACCAGGCGATGTGGGCCGACCCGGCAACCCAGGCCAATCGCGAGCGGCTGCTCGAACGCGGCATCCGCCTGTTCGGCCCGGCGTCGGGTAGCCAGGCCTGCGGCGACGTCGGGCTAGGGCGCATGCTCGAAGCCGAGCAGCTGGCGCAGGCTGCGGCCGACTGCTTCGAGACGGGCCTGTTGACCGGCCGGCACCTGCTGATCACCGCCGGGCCGACGCAGGAAAACATCGACCCAGTGCGTTACATCACCAATCACAGCTCCGGCAAGATGGGCTTCGCCCTTGCCGAAGCAGCTGCCGAGGCGGGCGCGCGCGTCACGCTGGTCACCGGCCCGGTGTTCCTGCCGACGCCCGACCGCGTGCAGCGTATCGACGTGGTCAGTGCGCGCGACATGCTCGCCGCCTGCGAGGCCGCGATGCCTTGCGACCTGCTGATCGCCGCCGCGGCGGTGGCCGACTATCGTCCGGAGGTGGTGGCGCCGCAGAAGCTCAAGAAAGACCCGAACTCCGGTGATGGCCTGCTGCTGCAGATGGTGCGCAACCCCGACATTCTCGCCACGCTCGCCGCGCGTGCCGATCGGCCGTTCTGCGTCGGCTTCGCGGCCGAAACCGAGAACCTGCTCGAGTACGCCAGCCGCAAGCTGCGTGACAAGAACCTCGATCTCATCGTCGCCAACGACGTGGCCAACCCCAGCATCGGCTTCAACAGCGAAGAGAACGCCGTCAGCGTGATCGACCGCCAGCAGCAGGTGACCCGCTTCGGCCAGGCCAGCAAGGGGCATATCGCCCGGGCGCTGGTGGCCTTCATTGCCGACCGCTATACAAAGGCCTGACATGCACAAGCTCCAAGCCAAGATCCTCGACTCCCGCCTGGGCCGCGACTTCCCGCTGCCCGAGTACGCAACCCCCGGCTCTGCCGGCCTCGACCTGCGCGCCATGCTGCAGGAAGACGCCACCCTGGAGCCTGGCCAGACCCTGCTGATTCCCACGGGTCTGTCGATCCACATCGGTGACCCTTCGCTGGCCGCGCTGGTCCTTCCGCGCTCGGGCCTCGGTCACAAGCACGGCATAGTGCTCGGCAATCTGGTCGGGCTGATCGACTCGGATTACCAGGGCGAGCTGATGGTCTCGTGCTGGAACCGTGGCCAGAGCACCTTTCGCATCGCCGTGGGTGAGCGTATCGCTCAGCTGATGCTGGTACCGGTGATCCAGGCTCAGTTCGAGCTGGTCGAGCAGTTCGACGACAGCGCGCGCGGCAGCGGCGGATTCGGCCACTCCGGCACCCGCTGAACAAGATACCCACCGCCGGCAGACTTTCAGGACGAAAACGAGGAGCCCCATGCCGTTCTTCAAGCGCAATGCCAAGGACTCAGGCGCACTGAATCCGGCCCGCCCCGAACCCGCCGCACGTGGCGCCTCGCCGCTCGCACCACTGCTGCCTGGCCTGGCGGCTGCGCTAGCCGGCCTGCTCGCCGCCGCCGCGGTGCTCTGGTTCGGCCTGCAAAGCCAGCAGCGCGAGCAACAACAGCAGGTTGCCATGGCCTGGGGGCAGAGCCAGGCCAGTGCGCTCGATCAGGCCCTGCGTCAGCTGGCGGCCGACACCCAGACGGCAGCCGCCAGCCCGGTGGTGCTCGAAGCGCTGGCCAGCGCCGATGGCGAGCAGATCGCCGCGGCGGAACGCAGCCTGCGCTACCCGTCAGGGGTGGTCGACGTTCATCTCAATCCACGCGCCAAGGCCAGGCCGGACAGCACGCGGCCCGGCCCGATGAACTTCGCCGCGCTCGACCTGCTGCAGCGTGCCGAAGCGGGCAAGCATCCGGCCCCCGAAGCCTACAAGGTCGGTGATCGCTGGCTGGTCTACAGCGTCGCGGCAGTGCAGCCCGATCCGCTGCAGCCGCCACAGGGCACCCTGCTGCGCGTGATCGAGCTGAATCGTCTGCTCGGCACGCTACCCAGGCTGCCGGCCGCCGCCGGGCAGCTGCAGATCACCCAGCAATTCAGTGGTTCGTCGACACAGGTGCTGACGCGACAAGGCACTGGCAACGGGGCTGCGCCGTCTCTGAACCTGCCCAGCAGCAACCCCAACTGGCACCTGCAGTTCCAGCCAGCATCGAGCCGCGAAGGCATTGCGCCACTGACCCTTGCCGCCGCCGTGCTGCTGGCGTTGGCCGGGGTACTGATCGGACTGCAACTGGTGCTGGGGGCCCAGCAACGTCGCCTGCGTCAGGACGTGCTGCAAATCGGCCGGCTGCTGCAGGAACTCTCCAATGGCAAGGTCATCCAACTACCGACCTTGAGCCTGCCAGCGCTCGACGCACTGGCCAGGAACATGGCGCGCCTGCCGTTCCGCCAAACCGCCTCGGCAGTCAGCAGCAAACCGGCTGTTGCGGCGTCCTCCGCACAGCGAGCCCCATCCAGCGAGCACGTCGATCCGCGCCTGCCGCCAACCGACGTGCTCGACATCGATATTCTCGACGAGGACCAGGATCCCTTCGGCCTCGACATCAAGGAGCGAGAGAACGCAATGAGTAGCGCCAAAGCCCCGAACTTGCCCGCCAGCATCTTCCGCGCGTACGACATTCGTGGCGTCGTCGGCGACAGCCTGACCAGCGAGACCGCTTACTGGATCGGCCGGGCCATCGGCTCCGAAAGCCTGGCCAAAGGCGAACCCAACGTTTCCGTCGGCCGCGACGGACGCCTTTCCGGCCCCGAGCTGGTGCAACACCTGATACAGGGCCTGGTGGACAGCGGCTGCCATGTCAGCGACATCGGCATGGTGCCGACGCCGGTGCTCTATTACGCCGCCAATATCCTCGCCGGACGCTCTGGCGTGATGCTTACCGGCAGCCACAACCCGCCGGACTACAACGGCTTCAAGATTGTCATCGCTGGCGACACCCTGGCCAATGAGCAGATTCAGGTGCTGCGCCAGCGCATCGAGAACAATGACCTCAGCGAAGGCGTCGGCTCGGTCGAGCAGGTCGACGTGCTCGACCGCTATTTCGATCAGATTCGTGGCGACATCGCCATGGCCAAGCCGCTTCGCGTGGTGGTCGACTGCGGCAACGGCGTCGCCGGCGTCATCGCGCCCAGGCTGATCGAGGCACTGGGCTGCAAGGTCATCCCGCTGTATTGCGAGGTCGACGGCAACTTCCCCAACCATCACCCGGATCCGGGCAAGCCGGAAAACCTGGTCGACCTGATCGCCCGGGTGAAGGCCGAGAAAGCCGACCTGGGCCTGGCCTTCGACGGCGACGGCGATCGCGTCGGCGTGGTGACCAACGCTGGCACGCTGATCTATCCCGACCGTCTGCTGATGCTGTTCGCCAAGGACGTCGTGTCGCGCAACCCCGGGGCCGACATCATCTTCGACGTCAAGTGCACCCGCCGCCTGACCCCGCTGATCAGCGGCTACGGCGGCCGCCCGGTGATGTACAAGACCGGCCATTCGCTGATCAAGAAGAAGATGAAGGAATCCGGCGCCTTGCTCGCCGGCGAGATGAGCGGACACATCTTCTTCAAGGAGCGCTGGTTCGGTTTCGACGACGGCATTTACAGCGCCGCCCGCCTGCTGGAAATCCTCAGCCTGGACAAGCGTGACGCTGAGCAGGTGTTCGCGGCGTTCCCGTGCGACGTCTCCACCCCGGAGATCAACATCACAGTGACAGAAGAAAGCAAATTCACCATCATTGACGCCCTGCAACGCGATGCCCAGTGGGGCGAGGCCAACCTGACCACCCTCGACGGTGTGCGGGTCGACTATCCCAAGGGCTGGGGCCTGGTTCGCGCCTCCAACACCACACCCGTCCTGGTGCTGCGCTTCGAGGCCGATACCGAAGAAGAGCTCAGCCGCATCCAGACCGTGTTCCGAGCTCAGCTGCTCAACGTTGCACCCGACCTGAAACTGCCGTTCTGATCTGCGGAGCCCTGCATGACCCTCAGCCGTGAAGCTGCCACCCAATTCGCCAAGGTACTCTCCGAGGCGCTGCCCTACATTCGCCGCTTCGTCGGCAAGACCCTGGTGATCAAGTACGGCGGCAACGCGATGGAAAGCGAGGAGCTCAAGACCGGCTTCGCGCGTGACGTGGTGCTGATGAAGGCCGTGGGGATCAATCCGGTGGTGGTGCACGGCGGCGGGCCGCAGATCGGCGACCTGCTCAAGCGCCTGAACATCGAAAGTCACTTCATCGACGGCATGCGGGTAACCGACAGCCAGACGATGGATGTGGTCGAAATGGTGCTCGGTGGCCAGGTCAACAAGAGCATCGTCAGCCTGATCAACCAGCACGGTGGCAGCGCTATCGGCCTGACCGGCAAGGACGCCGGGCTGATCCGGGCGAAGAAGCTCAAGGCCACGCGCCAGACGCCAGAGATGACCAAGCCGGAAATCATCGACATCGGTCATGTCGGCGAGGTGACCGGGGTGAACACCGAGCTGCTGGAGATGCTGGTCAAGGGCAACTTCATCCCGGTGATCGCGCCGATCGGCGTTGGTGAGCACGGCGAGTCCTACAACATCAATGCCGACCTTGTCGCCGGCAAGGTCGCCGAGGCACTCAAGGCCGAGAAACTGATGCTGCTGACCAATATCGCCGGACTGATGGACAAGCAGGGCCAGGTGCTCACCGGCCTGTCAACCGAGCAGGTCGATGCCTTGATCGCCGATGGCACCATCTATGGCGGCATGCTGCCAAAGATCCGCTGCGCCCTCGATGCAGTGCAGGGAGGCGTGACCAGCGCGCATATCATCGACGGCCGCGTTCCCAATGCGGTACTGCTGGAGATCTTCACCGACGTGGGTGTCGGCACGCTGATCACCAACAAGGCCGGCTGAGCGACCGGCGCCGAGACGAAAAAAGGGGAGCCACAGGCTCCCCTTTTTCATGCCGGCCGCTCAGTGCTGGACGCGGAACGACTCGAACAGTGCCGGTATTCCCGGGAACATGCCGATACCCAGCATCACGGCGCACAGCAGGACGAACACGATCGACGGAATCACCCAGCGATGCATGTGGCTCAGGCTCCGCCCGCGCTCCTTGTCGCCGATCAGCCCGAGGTTGTCGAGCAGCACCGTCAGCGACCAGCCGAACACCGGGTTGACCAGGGCCGAGGAGAACACCACGATCGCTGCCGACTGCGAGGTCTTGCCCTCACGGGTCATCTGCATGCCGGCCTCCAGCAGCGGCAGGTACACACCGACCAGCAGCGCCACGGAAAGCACCGGCGGCCAGATGGCGAGGTCCATCGGATAGCCGAGAATCGCCGCCACGATGCAGAGCAGACCGGTGAGTACCGCGCCTGCCGGAATCGGCCGCTTGGCGATCGCCGCCGGCACCATGTAGGTGCCCCAGGACGACGCCAGGTTGCCGCCACCGAGCGCCGTGCCCACCGCCTGGCGTGCCGCGGCGACGCACATGGTGTCGTCGATGTTCATCAGCACCTTGTCCGTGCGCGGCGGATAGTTGAGCTGCTGGAACACGCGATGACCGAGGAAGTCCGGTGACCACATCGCCACGGCGAGCACGGCGAAGGGCGCCACCGCAACGAAGTGGTGCAATTCCGGAAGGCCGAGCTGCCAGCCGCTGTTCTCGCCCCACCAATAGGCCGGGTTGAGGTTGGGAATTCCTGGCTCGGTAGAGAACTCGAACGGCGCGCCCAGCGCGAAGGCGATGACCGCCGCCAGCACGGCGCCCAGCGGGATCGCCAGCCAGCGCATGCGGATGTGCTCAAGGTAGGCATACATGACGATCGTCGAAAGCACCACGACAAAGGCGATGTAACCCAGGTCGAAACCGTTGGCCCAGGCGAACAGCTTCTGGATCTGCGAGGTCACCCCTATGAAGCCGAGATAGAGCAACAGGCCTCCGCACACACCGTCACTGGTCAGGCGCGCCAGCAGGCTTCCGCCCTTCGCCACGCCAAGCGCAAAGCCGAGCACACCGACCATCAGCCCCAACGCCATGGGATGACCGCCGGAGGCGACGATCAGCGGAATCAAGGGAATCAGCGGGCCGTGCGTCCCAGCCAGGTTGGCGGTCGGATTGAGAAAGCCGGAGAACAGCACCACGAACAGCACCGCCGCGATCAGCATCTCGAAGCGGACGTTCTCGATGACGAACGCGTTCGACAAGCCGAGCGGACCGGCAAACGCCGCGACCACCGCTGCCACCATGACGATCTTGCCGATCGTCGCCGCCATGGCAGGCACCCAGTCCTCGACCTCGAAGCGGTAATCGCGCCAGGGCAGGTTCGGCTTCCAGCGCCGCGGGGCCATGATCTGCAGCTCGTGTTCCAGATAATCGCTGCGCGACGCGAACTCGGAGTACGGCTTATGCCGCTCCGGATAACTGCTTAGGTCGCTATCTTTCATGCGAAAACTCACCGTCGAAAAATTCGCGGCGAAAGGTACAGACCTAACGGGGAATACTCATCAATACCTTAAAAGCATTGATCCAGAGCGGCTTGTTTGTTAGCGGCCAACCGTTCTTGCGTGCGGTCAAGAATCGCGTTCAGCGATCGCCGAGCAGCTCGGCCACGCGCTGGCGTTCCTGACTGAAGGCACTTTCCGCCTCGGCCCGGGCGGCCTCGTAGCGCTGCAGGTCGCGCTGCAGGCCGGCCTGCTCCTGCTCGAGGTTGGCGATCTGCGCCAGCAGGTTCTCCGGCACGCGGCGCCCCGAGCGCTCATGATTGGCAGCCTGCTGGCGAAGGCTGGCGTGCTGCGAACGCAGCGACTGCAGGTTGCCGCGCGCGATGCCGATGACGCTCTCGAGCTCGGCCAGCTTGCGCGCCTTGGCCCGCTCTACATCCTCGACGCTGGCATACAGCCGCAACAGCCGGGCATCGGCCTCGGCGCGCTGTCGCTCTTCGAGCAAGCGCTGGCGTTGCGCCGCGGTCGGTGCCGGTGGCACGACCTGGATCACCCGCCCTTGCTCATTCAGCACCTCATAGCCGCGCGCGACATGCTGCGGCGGCACACCCTGACGATCGAGCACCACCACTCCGCGCTCGTTCGTATAGCGGTACAGCTCGGCGCAGGCATGGTTCGCCGCCATCAAGATAACCGCTGAAAGCAGAGCAAGCAGGGCGCGCGATGTCGGCATGGGAAGTGGAGTCCTGCAGAGTCAGATTCCGTATTGCTCGCGATAGGCCTCGACCGCGGGCAGGTGCTGTTTGAGCTGATTATCGCCGGCGAGATATTCCAGGACTTGCGACAGCGACACAATACTGATCACCGGCATCGCGTAGTCGCGCTCGACTTCCTGGATCGCCGACAGTTCGCCCTGTCCACGCTCCTGACGGTTCAGCGCGATCACCACCCCCGCAGCCTGCGCCCGCTGACCATGAATGATCTGCATCACCTCACGGATCGCGGTGCCGGCGGTGATCACGTCGTCAATGATCAGCACGCGCCCGTTGAGTGGCGCGCCGACCAGCGTACCGCCCTCGCCATGATCCTTGGCTTCCTTGCGATTGAAGCACCACGGCAGATCAAGCTGATGGTGCTCGGCCAGGGCAATCGCTGTCGCCGCCGCCAGCGGAATGCCTTTGTAGGCAGGCCCGAAGATGACGTCGAAATCGATGCCACTGTCGGCAACCGCCGCAGCGTAGAACTTTCCAAGCTGAGCCAGGGCCTTACCGCTATTGAACAGACCGGCATTGAAGAAGTAGGGGCTGGTTCGCCCGGACTTGAGCGTGAACTGACCGAAGCGCAGTACCCCACGCTCGATGGCAAAACTGATGAACTCGCGCTGGTACGCCTGCATGTAGGAAAAGCCCCGAAAACAGCGGTTTAGCTAATTGCGAAAAGGTTGGGTTATCATACACGCACGTGTTTTTAGGGGCCATTTATGCGGATCATCAGCGTCAATGTGAATGGCATTCAAGCCGCAGCTCAGCGAGGCTTGCTCAGCTGGCTGCAGGCGCAGAATGCCGATGTCATCTGTCTGCAGGATACCCGCGCCTCCGTTGTGGAACTCGACGACCCGGCCTACCAGCTCGACGGTTACTTCCTCTACTCATGCGATGCCGAAATCCCCGAACAGGGAGGCGTCGCGCTGTATTCGCGACTGCAGCCGAAGGCCGTCATCACTGGGCTCGGCTTCGAAATGGCCGACCGCTACGGCCGTTACCTGCAGGCCGATTTCGACAAGGTCAGCATCGCCAGCCTGCTGCTGCCTTCGGGCCAGAGTGGCGACGCCAGCCTGAACCAGAAATTCAAGTTCATGGATGACTTCGCCCATTACCTGGACAAGCAGCGCCGCAAGCGCCGTGAATACCTGTACTGCGGCTCGCTCTACGTCGCGCACCAGAAGCTCGATGTGAAGAACTGGCGTGATTGCCAGCAGAGCCCCGGTTTCCTCGCGCCGGAACGCGCCTGGCTGGACGAAGTGTTTGGCACCATGGGCTATGTCGATGCACTGCGTGAAGTGAATCGCGAGGGCGATCTTTTCAGCTGGTGGCCCGATACCGAGCAGGCCGAGATGCTCAACCTCGGCTGGCGCTTCGACTATCAGATCCTCACGCCCGGGCTGCGCCGTTTCGTCCGTAGCGCCCGCCTTCCGCGCCAACCGCGCTTTTCTCAGCATGCTCCGGTGATCGTCGATTACGACTGGACGCTGAGCCTCTGATGCAGACCGCGCGCATGGCGCGCGGTCTCTACCACGCGCGGCAACCGGCTATTTCACCAGCCGCCAGCAGAACGGATAGCGATAGGGCTTGCCTTCGTTGGCGCGAATGCCGGCGATGATCACCAGCACCAGCGCCACCACACTGACCAGCACCATCAGCGGAAAGCCGATGATGATCCATGCGAGCACGCCGCAAATCATCATCAGGATGCTGAAGGTGATCTGGAAATTCAGCGCCTCCTTGCCCTGCTGATCGACGAAGGGATCGAGATCCTTCTTCAGTTGCCAGACCAGCAGCGGCCCGACGACGTTGCCGATCATCGGCGCCAGAAACCAGAAGAACGCTGCGTAGTGACAGAGCATCGCCCACTGCCGCGCCTCACGACTGGGCACTGGGACCGGTGGCTGGTCGCTCATGGCAATGACCTCAGACGCTCAGCGCCAGGCGCTGCACTTCGAACAACTCGCGCATGCCGCTCTGGGCCAGCTCCAGCATGGCGTTGAGCTCGTGCGGCTGGAACGCGGCACCTTCGGCAGTGCCCTGAACCTCGATGAAACCACCGGCATCGGTCATCACCACGTTCAGGTCGGTCTCGGCAGCCGAGTCTTCGAGATAGTCCAGATCGAGCACCGGCTGCCCCTGGTAGATACCGACCGAGACGGCCGCCACCATCTGCTTGACCGGATCGCCTCCCTTGAGCGCACCGCGCTTCTTCATCAATGCCAGGGCATCGACCAGCGCCACCATCGCGCCGGTGATCGATGCCGTGCGAGTGCCACCGTCGGCCTGGATCACGTCGCAATCGATGAACAAGGTGTTCTCACCGAGCTTGCTCATGTCCAGCGCCGCCCGCAGCGAGCGCCCGATCAGGCGCTGGATTTCCAGGGTGCGGCCGCCCTGTTTGCCTCGACTGGCCTCGCGCTGATTGCGCTCGCCGGTAGCCCGCGGCAGCATGCCGTATTCCGCGGTCAGCCAACCCTGCCCCTGACCCTTGAGAAAGCGCGGCACGCCCGACTCGACGCTGCAGGTACAGATGACCCGGGTGTCACCGAATTCAACCAGGACAGAGCCTTCGGCATGCTTGGTGTAGTTGCGGGTGATGCTGATCGAGCGCAGCTGATCTGCAGCACGGCCACTGGGACGCTTCATGGAATAATCCTGTCTGGTCTGGGGTATTGGCCGCCATTATAGAAGCCTGGCCCGGAAAAACGACTGCCCGCCCGGCGCGACGACCACGCAGCGCGCCATTTTCCTTTACAATCGCCTGCTTTTCGCAACCGGCTACGAGAGGCAACCGATGGTCCACAGCATGACGGCATTCGCCCGCAGCGAGCAGGCCGGCCCCCACGGCACCCTCAGCTGGGAAATCCGCTCGGTCAACCATCGCTACCTGGAGCCACACCTGCGTCTGCCCGAGGCGTTTCGTGATCTCGAAGGCCCCGTGCGCGACGCTCTGCGCAAAGGGCTGTCGCGCGGCAAGGTCGAATGCACCCTGCGCTTTGCCGAGGAGAAAGCCGGCAGCGGGCTGCAGGTCGATACCGAGCGCGCCCGCCAACTGATCGAGGCCGCCCAGTCGGTGGCCGAGCTGATCGACCAGTCCGCACCGATCTCACCGCTCGACGTGCTCGCCTGGCCGGGCGTGCTCGTCGCCGAATCCGCGGATCCCCAGGCGCTCAACCAGAGCGCACTGAAGCTCTTCCACATGGCGCTCGGGCAACTTCGCCAGGGCCGCCAGCGCGAAGGCGAGGAACTCGCCCGACTGATCGACGAGCGCCTCGAAGGCATCCTCGAACAGGTCGCCACCTTGCGCGAGCAAGTGCCGCAGATGTTGGCTGCGCAACGGCAGAAGATTCTTGATCGCTGCAGCGAAATGCAGCTGGAGATCGACCCCCAGCGCCTGGAGCAAGAGATGGTCCTGCTCGCGCAGAAGAGCGATGTTGCCGAGGAACTCGACCGTCTCAGCACTCATGTCGGCGAGGTCAAGCGGGTGCTCGGTGCCGGTGGCGCGGCCGGGCGGCGACTGGATTTCCTGATGCAGGAGCTCAACCGCGAGGCCAACACGCTCGGCTCGAAAGCCTTCGACCCACGCAGTACCCAGGCGGCGGTCAACCTGAAGGTCCTCATCGAGCAGATGCGCGAGCAAGTCCAGAACATCGAATAGCCCGACAACCCTGATCCGATTCAACCGCCGCTTTCGCAGGAACCCGTCATGCCCGCCACCACCGGTACGCTCTACATCATTTCCGCACCTTCCGGCGCCGGCAAGACCAGCCTGGTCAAGGCGCTGATCGACGCCCAGCCGCAGGTCCGCGTCTCGGTCTCGCACACCACGCGCGCAATGCGCCCGGGCGAAGTGGACGGGGTGAACTACCACTTCGTCAGTCGCGAGGAGTTCCTCGAGCGCCTGGCGCAGGATGAGTTTCTCGAGCATGCCGAAGTCTTCGGCAACCTGTACGGCACCTCGCAGCGCTGTCTGGAGCAGACCCTGGCCGAGGGTTTCGACCTGATTCTCGAAATCGACTGGCAAGGCGCCCAGCAGGTGCGCAAGCTGATGCCGCAGGCCAAATCGATCTTCATTCTCCCGCCGACCCAGGAAGCATTGCGTCAGCGCCTGAACAACCGCGGCCAGGACAGCGAGGAGATCATCGAGCGGCGCATGCGCGAGGCGGTCAGCGAAATGAGTCACTACGTCGAATACGACTACCTGGTGATCAACGACGACTTCAGCCACGCGCTGAGCGACCTGCAGTCGATCTTTCGCGCCAACCGCCTGCACCAGCAAAGCCAGCAGCAGCGCTATCGCCAGTTGCTCGAGCAGCTGTTAGCCTGACCGGGCACGGCAGCCTCGGCCCGCTTTTGCCGCTTCCCTAAAAGCTGGTGATTTTTTAGACTATTCCGTCCGCTCGCCCGCACGGGCATGCCTTATCGCTATTGATCACGAGGAACACCATGGCACGCGTTACCGTTGAAGATTGCCTGGACAACGTCGAGAACCGCTTCGAGCTGGTCATGCTGGCCACCAAGCGCGCGCGCCAGCTGGCCACCGGCGGCAAGGAGCCGAAGGTAGGCTGGGAAAATGACAAGCCGACCGTCGTCGCCCTGCGCGAAATCGCCTCGGGCCTGGTCGATTACGACGTGATCGCCCAGGACGAGATCGTTGATGAAGAACCGCTCTTCGTCCAATACGAGGAAGAGCCGAACGAGACCATCTGATCAATGCCCGGTCGACGTCGAGCTGCATCACTCGAAGCCTGCCGGCAAGGAGCAACGCCTTGCCAGCCATAGACGCCCTGGCTGATCGCCTGTCGACCTACCTCGGCCCGGACCAGGTCAACCTGGTCCGCCGCGCCTATTTCTATGCCGAGCAGGCCCATGACGGCCAGCGTCGGCGCAGTGGCGAAGCCTACGTCACGCACCCGCTGGCAGTCGCCAACATCCTCGCCGACATGCACATGGATCATCAGAGCCTGATGGCCGCGATGCTGCATGACGTGATCGAGGATACCGGCATTCCCAAGGAAGCCCTGGTTGCGCAGTTCGGCGAAACCGTCGCCGAACTGGTCGACGGCGTCAGCAAGCTGACCCAGATGGACTTCCAGTCCAAGGCCGAAGCGCAGGCGGAAAACTTCCAGAAGATGGCCATGGCCATGGCCCGCGACATTCGCGTCATCCTGGTCAAGCTCGCCGACCGTCTGCATAACATGCGCACCCTCGAGGTACTGGCCGGGGAGAAGCGTCGCCGCATCGCCAAGGAAACGCTGGAAATCTACGCCCCGATCGCCAACCGCCTGGGCATGCATACCATGCGCGTGGAGTTCGAAGACCTGGGCTTCAAGGCGATGCACCCGATGCGCTCCGAGCGCATCCGCGCTGCCGTGCGCCGGGCGCGCGGCAATCGCAACGAAATCGTCGAGAAGATCGAGGAATCGCTGATCCACTGCCTCGAGCGCGAAGGGCTCGAAGGCGAGGTGATGGGCCGCGAAAAGCACCTCTACAGCATCTACAAGAAAATGCGCGGCAAGCGCCGGGCGTTCAACGAGATCATGGACGTCTATGCCTTCCGCATCGTCGTCGACAAGGTGGACACCTGCTACCGCGTGCTCGGCGCCGTGCACAACCTGTACAAGCCATTGCCCGGCCGTTTCAAGGATTACATCGCGATCCCCAAGGCCAACGGCTACCAGTCCCTGCACACGACCCTGTTCGGTATGCATGGCGTGCCCATCGAGATCCAGATCCGCACCCGCGAAATGGAAGAGATGGCCAACAACGGGATCGCTGCGCACTGGCTGTACAAATCCAACGGCGAGGAAACGCCCAAGGGCACCCACGCACGGGCACGGCAGTGGGTCAAGGGCGTGCTGGAACTGCAGCAGCGCGCCGGCAATTCGCTGGAATTCATCGAGAGCGTGAAGATCGACCTGTTTCCGGACGAGGTCTATGTCTTCACTCCCAAGGGCCGCATCATGGAGATGCCCAAGGGCTCGACCGCCGTCGACTTCGCCTATGCGGTACACACCGACGTTGGCAACACCTGTATCGCCTGCCGCGTCAACCGTCGCCTGGCGCCGCTCTCGCAACCCCTGGAAAGCGGCTCGACGGTGGAAATCGTCACCGCTCCGGGCGCACGGCCGAACCCGGCCTGGCTGAACTTCGTCGTCACCGGCAAGGCTCGCACCCACATCCGCCATGCGCTCAAGCTGCAGCGTCGCTCCGAGTCGGTGAACCTCGGCGAACGCCTGCTGAACAAGGTTCTCGCCGGCTTCGAGACCAGCCTGGAGAAGATCGGCCCCGAGCGCATCCGCCAGACCGTCGCCGAATACCAGGTCGACTCGATGGACGACCTGCTCGAGGACATCGGCCTGGGCAATCGCATGGCCTACGTCATCGCTCGCAGACTGATTGCCAGCGAGGGCGAACAGGCTCCGGCCGACGAGAGCCCGCTGGCAATCCGTGGCACCGAGGGCCTGGTCCTCAGTTATGCCAAGTGCTGCACTCCGATTCCGGGCGACCCGATCGTCGGTCACCTGTCGGCCGGCAAGGGCATGGTGGTGCATCAGGAGAGCTGCCGGAACATCAGCGAGGTTCGCCACAACCCGGACAAGTGCATCCAGCTGTCCTGGTCGAAGGACGTCACCGGCGAATTCAACGTCGAATTGCGCATCGAGCTCGAACACCAGCGCGGCCTCATCGCCCTGCTCGCCGGCAGCGTCAATGCCGCCGACGGCAATATCGAGAAGATCGGCATGGACGAACGCGATGGCCGCATCAGCGTCGTGCAGCTGGTGGTCAGCGTGCACGACCGCGTGCATCTGGCACGCGTGATCAAGAAGCTGCGCACCATCAAGGGCGTCACGCGGATCACCCGCGTCAAGGCTTAACCGTATCGGCCGACGAACCTAGGGTGGATGTCGCTTTCACATCCACCCTGACTCCGCTTTGCCTTGTCGCTTGAGGCGCACCACAGTTTCCGCCTGCGCAAACCGGGCGAGGCCTTGTCGCGCCACGACGGTTCATCCGCCACCCATGAACACGGGCGATTGCGAACCAGCTCTTGAAAACCGGCAGCCCGCTTGCGAACCACTCGCCTGTTTAGGCAAGGTGCCGCCTCGCATACCGATAAGGAAATTGGTCATGTCCGGCAAACCCGCCGCCCGCCTGGGCGATTCCAGCAGCTGCCCGAAGACCGGGCATGGGAACAACCCCATCGCGAGCGGCTCGCCCGATGTTTTCTTCGACGGCCTACCCGCCGCCCGCGCTGGCGACAGCACCGGCTGCGGCAGCACCCTGTCGAGCAATCTCGTTCCCAATGTGCTGATCAATGGCAAACCAGCCGCCACCCTGGGCAGCCTCGGCGACCACGGCAGCGTGGTGATCGGCGGCTCGGGCACCGTGATCATCGGCACCTCACACACGCCGAGCCCCTTCGTGCCGCCCGAACCGCTGAATATCGCCACCTCCGCGCATGCCATGCTGGCCAGCCCCGCCTTGCCCCAACGGTCGGCCATCCCCATGGCCCGTGCCTGGCAGGAAGAGCCCGGCGGCCTCGCCCCACTGGGGCTGGAAGAAGAGGACGAAGAGGAAGAGCTGGGCGACCAGCCGCAGCAGCTGGAGCGTCAGGCCATCACCCTGCGCATCGGCGTGTTCTTCGACGGCACCGGCAACAATGCCGCCAACAGCGCCATCGGCGCCCAGTGTCGCGCACCGGCGCTCGGCCTCGACGAGCAGGAAGCGCTGGCCATGGTCCAGCGCTGCGAAGCGCATCATCTCGACCCGGACAGCAGCTACGCCAACGATGTGAGCAATATCTGGCGGCTGTATGATCTCTACCCGAATGACTCGGGCCAGGCATTGCCCGCTAGGACGAACAATGCCAGCTTGCGGGTCTACGTCACCGGTATCGGTACAACCACTGGCGAACCAGACACCCTGTTTCCCGGCCAGGTCTTCGGCCAGGGTGCGACGGGGGTACTGGCCAAGGTTGCGGAAGGCATAACGCTTCTCGCAGAAGCATTGGTAGATTTCAAGGACGAAAACCCCGAACACTTACTGGCCCGGCTGGAACTGGATATCTTCGGTTTCAGCCGCGGTGCTGCGGCAGCCCGGCATTTCGCCAACCAGGTGCTACTGCGCGAGCGGGGTCCATTGGGCGAAATGCGCCAAGCGGGCAAGCTCGGCGTTACGCGCAGCTTCGATTGGCGAAACGACGTCGCCGTCAACTTCATCGGTCTGTTCGATACCGTGGCCGCTATCGGCGGCTGGGACGACTGGGGCGATCCCAGCGATGACGTCAACGGCGGAATCGATCTCCATCTGGCGCCCGATGCGGCCCGCCAGGTGGTGCATCTAGTCGCCCGTGACGAATACCGGCGCAACTTCGCCCTCAACCAGGTCTCCCCGCCGCACCGAGAGATCGTGCTGCCCGGCGCCCATTCGGACCTGGGCGGTGGCTACCAGCCACTGTGCCGCGAGCGGCTCTACCCCATACGCCCACGCAGCAACTGGGTCAGCCGAACGACCACCCCATCCAACACCCTGGCCTACCAACAGGCGCAGCAGGACACCGAACTCGCCCGTCAGGCCGACCTTCTCCACCCACATGACCGCACCGCGCAGCTAGGAACGGACGTCTGGGAGCACTTCATGCCCTCCAGCGGCGGACGCGGCGACCAGATGAAATACGTGCTGGAGGCGCCCTATCTGGAGCGCAGGGTCTACGGGCACCTTTCGCGGGTGTATCTGCGGGTCATGCATACGCTTGCTGTGGAAGCAGGCGTTCCGCTCGATTTCATCGACGAACAAGACAGCAAACTCTCTCTACCCGCAGAGCTTGTACCTATCAGCGGCAAGCTGCTGGCCTGGGCCAGAAGCGGCAACGGCGCGCTGGATATGGAAGAGGAGCGCCTGCTGCGCCAGCGCTATATTCACCTGTCGGCCAATTGGAACGCCGCTGCAGGACGTGGCGGTAGCCTGCTCGATGTGGTCTTCGTCAATGCCCCGGCCGAACGCGGACGGGCACGCCATGCCGACCGGCCCCAGGAGAAAAAGCGATGAGAGCACCACTGCTTGGCCTGTTTCTTATGCTGCTCGGCGGCTGTGCCAGCGCCGAGAGAGGCCCCGGAAGCCTGCCGTACAAATACTGGTACCTGGGTTTTCTGGCGCCGGACTATATGGAGGTTTGGGTGGAGACAGCCGGCGTGAAAGATATTCGTGGACGTAATTTTTTTCACGTAGGTAGCGGCATAGTGGCCGTTCGCACCCCGCCAGAAGGCCAAGGGAACGCTGCCGGTTGGGGTGAACGCTTCGGCAGGGGTGCGGGGCGCCACGTCAATGGCGCCGATCTGCCCGAGCGCATCTACGTGCGGTGGCAGTCCCTAGCGGAACCCCAGACCTATCGGGTGATCTTGGACATTCCCGAACGCGCCCGGCAATTGATGAGCGAACGGCTTGATCCACCCTGCCCAGCCAGTGATTACCGTTATGCCCTCACTTTGGGACTCGCACCGGGCGGCGTGGTCAGGGGCTGGGTCATGAGCACCTGCGGCGAGCCCATCGAAGTCCTGCGCGCCCAGGCGGAAATCGAGCCAAAGGGCCCCTATGAAGGAACCTCCCAGGGGGCCCATCGGCCGCTTTCGGAAACCTCCAGAGCCTATATCGAAAAACACGGTATCCCCTACGGCTCTTGGTGAGCAGGCAAGCGATCATGACCGCCTCCAAGTTGCCGCTCATCTTGGCCTTACTGTTTCTCGGCGGCTGCGCCGAGAGAGGCCCCGGAAGCCTGCCCTATAAGTACTGGCGTCTGGGCTTCCTGGCTCCAGACCATATGGAGGTCTGGGTAGAAACCGCCGATGTGGAAGATATTCGCGGATATAGGTTTTTCCATGTAGGCAGCGGCACCGCATCCGTGCACTTGCCTACCGATGGAACAGGCAATGCCGTCGGCTGGAGAAAGACCTGGGGGGCAGGTCGCTACGTCAACGGCGCCGATCTACCCCGGCGCATCTACGTGCGCTGGCAATCCCTGGCCGAGCCCCAGACCTACCGGGTCATTCTCGAGATCCCCGAACGCGCGCGACAGCTGATGAGCGAGCGGCTCGACCCGCCCTGTCCCGCCAGTGAATACCGTGAAGCCCTCGCCTTGGGCCTGGCCCCTGGCGGCGTGGTCAGGGGCTGGGTCATGAGCACCTGCGGCGGGCCCGTCGAAGTCCCGCGCGCCCAGGCGGAAATCGAGCCCAAGGGGCCATCCCAAGGCACGACCGGCGGCCAGTACGCACTGCCATTAGAGCCCGAATCCAGAGCCTATATCGAAAAACACGGCATTCCCTACGGATCCTGGTGAGCAGTCAGGCGCGAGCCGCCGGCCACTGTTTCCACACAATACCGGGTTAGAATCCTTGTCCCCGGCTTTCGCTCTTCACTTGAGGCTCGCCACTCAAGGCTTGCCGCACCCCCGAAGGAGATCCCATGTCCCGCACCGTCATTTCCACCGACAAGGCGCCTGCCGCCATCGGCACCTATTCCCAGGCCATCAAGACCGGCAACACCGTCTACCTGTCCGGGCAAATTCCGCTGAATCCTCAGACCATGGAGCTGGTCGAGGGCTTCGAAGCCCAGGCCGTGCAGGTGTTCGAGAACCTCAAGGCGGTGGCTGAAGCGGCTGGCGGCTCGCTCAAGGACGTCGCCAAGCTGAACATCTTCCTCACCGACCTTGGCAACTTCGCCACGGTCAACGAAGTGATGAGCCGCTACTTCGAACAGCCCTACCCGGCCCGCGCGGCCATCGGCGTCGCCGCCCTGCCGAAGGCGGCGCAGGTCGAAATGGATGCGATCATGGTGCTCGACTGAGCCAGCCGCCTGCGCGTCCTGTCGTAGCCGACGCGGCGCGCAGGCGACCATTCGAAAGCTACTGCACCCAGACCTCCACGCGCCGATTGAGCGGCTCGTAGGTCTCATCCGGGGTCGCCCGCAGTGGGTCCGCTTCGCCATGGGAAGCGACCCGTAGCTGCAACAACTCGATGCCACTGGCCTGCAGCTTGCGGGCCAGCTGCCCGGCGCGCTTGAGCCCGACCCGCTCGTTATAGCCAGCCTCACCAAGCGTATCGGTATGGCCGATCACGCTGACCATCGCCGGCGCGCGCTGTCGCAGACTCGTCAGAAGCTGCGCGTAAACCCGCTGCGACTCATCGGTCAGCTCGTTCCAGTCACGAAAGTACAGGCGAAATCGCAGCGGCGCCGGCGCCAACGATGCGCTCACCCAGTCCGGTTCGTCGCGACTGCCAGTGCCGCGTAGCCAGCCGCCGTTGGAATACCAGGCAGCCTCGCCCGGCTGTTTCAGGCTCAAGCGCTGCTCGCCCTCCGCCACCGTCACGCTGCCCGGCCCTTCGAGCAGGGTGACACGGCTGGTTCCACAGCCAGCCAGCGCCGACAGCAGCCATAAGACCGACCAATGCCACGGCTTCATCGGCCGGCCCTCACCAGCACGCCGGCCGCTCCGTCGAGCGTGACCTGGCCATCGGCGGTATCGATGCGCAGTGCCGCCTCCGCCAGGCGCGTGAGTTCACCCCCCTTCAGATAGAGGCTGCCGCGCTCCAGCCGAGCGCGAAAACCGAGCGCTCGTCGCGCCGGGGCGAACTCGAAGGCCGCCAGGCGCAGTCGGCTATCCGGCCCCAGCACCAGGCGCGTGCCGTCATTCAGGGCCAGGCCAAGGCGGCCCTGGTCGGTTTCCAGCACGGCACCGACCACCAGAGCTTGCCCGAGCCGAACCGGGGCGACCTGGCCCCGATTGATGAACCGCGACGCACCATCGACCGAGCGCACCAGCCCGATCACTTCGGGCAATGCAGACGCCTCGGCCGCGCCGGGCAACGCCACGGCGACCAATATGCCAAAAGCCACCCCGTGCAAAACGCGATACATGGTTAGCCAAACCTCCCCTGTTGCGGCTGCCTCTCTCTGGCAGCAACAGGTGGCCCAAGATTCCCCCTCGATGGGTAAAAAGGTGAACAGCGCACCCTTCGACAACGAATCGGACGCCCACGCCGAATGATCAGGAGTTCAGTCCGTCACCGGTCATTCGTCGCAAAGGCGTCGTCCATTCGTCGCACCGCCCCAAGCTGACCGGTGCTTGCCGTATCCTCGCCAGCAGTCGGGAAGGGGAAACCGACCAGCGGTCGAGCACATAACTCACATCCATAAGCCTGCGGCCGTAAAGCACAGTACCGATGTGCTTGCGGGTCGACCCGCGTAAAAAAACTGTGGTCCGCCACCGGCGGTTGTTTATCGATGCATCGGGCTGGCCCGATTGGATGTGACATGAAGAAACCACGACTGCTCCAAGGCCCACGCGGCCTTGCGCTTGTTGCCCTGTTGCTGGTCGGCGCCGCTGCGCTGGCTTTCTGGGCGCTCCGCTCCACCCCACCGGCGACTCCCGCCGAGCCCGGTACCGCAGCTGCCATGCTGGCCGAGCTGCAGGCATCGCGCGAGCCCTGGCAGGCCAACCGCGGCGACCTTTCGCGCCTGATCGGTGACCTGCGCGAGCAGCGCATCGCGAGTGCCGCCCTGGCCCCGGATGCGGTCTACGTGACCGCCGTTGACGGCGCCCGCTACTGGGTGCCGGACATCTCCGGGCGCGCCGCCGGCCTGCTGCTCGGCCAGTACGCCGATGCCGCCACCCGGCTGTTCCCGCTGGCCCTCTATGAAACCGACGCCGAAGCCCGCTGGTACAAGCCGCTGGTACCCTACCTACCGTTCGCCCTGGTGCTGGTTCTGGCGCTGGTCTACCTGGCGGTGCGCAGCAGCGGTTTCCAGATCCAGCGCAAGCGCAGCGAGGTCGGCTTCGATGACGTGATCGGCGCCAGCGAGGCCAAGCAGGCGCTGCGCGACGTCACCGCCTACCTGCGCGACCCGCAGGCCTATGCGCGGCTTGGCGCGCGCCCACCCAAGGGCGTGCTGCTGACCGGCGAACCCGGCACCGGCAAGACCCAGCTGGCCAAGGCGCTGGCCGGGGAAGCGAATGCCAGCTTCATCCAGGTGACCGGCAGCGACTTCTCTTCGATGTACTTCGGCGTCGGCATCCAGAAGGTGAAGTCGCTGTTCCGCACCGCGCGCAAGCAGGCACCGTGCATCATCTTCATCGACGAGATCGACGGCATCGGCAAGCGCGCCGAACAACAGCGCTCCAGCGATGCCGAGAGCAACCGCATCATCAACCAGTTCCTCGCCGAGCTGGACGGTTTCGACGGCAGCAGCGGCGTGTTGGTGCTCGGCGCGACCAACTTTCCGAACTCGCTGGACCCGGCGCTGGTGCGCGAAGGCCGCTTCGACCGCAGCATCGCCGTCGGCCTGCCCGGCCTCGATGACCGCGAGGCGCTGTTCCGCCTGTATGCCGGCCGCGTGCGCGCCGAGCAGGACCTGGACTTCGCCCAGCTGGCGCGCAATACCGTCGGCCTGACGCCCGCGGCCATTGCCCAGATCGTCAACCATGCCGCCCTGCTGGCCGCCCGCGCCGGCGCCGGTACGGTCGCCATGGGGCATTTCGTCGACGCCATCGAGACCTGCCGCATCGGCGAAAAGCCCGCCGGCGTCAGCCCGATGTCGGAAACCGAGCGCAAGCGCATCGCCGTCCACGAGGCCGGCCACGCGCTGGTCGCCGCGGCGCTGAAGGTCGGCCGGGTGGAAAAGGTCACCATCCTGCCGCGCGGCCAGGCGCTCGGCGTCACCCTGGTCACGCCGGTCGAGGACAAGCGCCTGCACCTGCATTCGGAACTGCGCGCGCGCATCCAGATGCTGCTCGCCGGCCGCGGTGCCGAGCAGCTGTACTTCCACGAGGTGTCGTCCGGCGCCGGGCAGGACCTGCAGGAAGCCTCGAAGATCGCCCTGTCGATGGTCGGTGCGCTGGGCATGAGCCCGAGCGGTTCGCTGCTCAGCCTGCAGGCGGTGCGCGATGCGCACATCGAGTTCGATTCCGGCGAAGCCATCCGCGCCGCCGACGACCTGCTGCGCCAGCTCGAACGCGACTGCCTGGCGCTGCTGCAGCGCATCCGTCCGGCACTGGATGCGATCACCACGCGCCTGCTCGATGAGGAAACGGTACCGGGCGAGGCCGTCTATGCCGCCATCGCCACCCTGCCGGAAGTACCGCAGGAGGCAAGCGTCAGCCATATCGTCGGCCATGCGCTGCATGCCATCGATCGCGTCGCCGCCAGCGCACTGGAGCATGCCGAGCATTTCGAGCTGTCGCCGCAGGACAACCCGCGCGACGACGGGCCGGGGATGGCCTGAGGTCGGCGCGCCCCGGTAACGGCTTCGGTGGAAAAGCGCTGCGCGCGTTTTCCACTCTACGCTCCTGCGGGCACTGCGTAGGGTGGATGGCCGAAGCCATCCACCGGAAGCCCCGCCCGCAGCCCTCGCCACCCGCCACCCGAACCTGCGCGCCCCTCGCCCACTGCGTGGAAAAGCGCTCGCGCGTTTTCCACCCTGCGCTCCAGCAAGCCACGTAGGGTGGCTGGCCGAAGCCAGCCACCGAAAGCCCCGGCCGCCAGCTTCGCCACCTGCCACTCGAGCCCGCGCACCCTCGCCCATTACGTGGAAAAGCGCCGTGCGCATTTTCCACCTACGCTCCAGCAAGCCACGTAGGGTGGATGGCCGAAGCCAACCACCGAACGCCCTGGCCGCCAGCTTTGCCACCTGCCACTCGAGCCCGCGCGCCCTCGCCCATTACGTGGAAAAGCGCTGCGCGCGTTTTTCCACCTTACGCTCCAGCGAGCCGCGTGGGGTGGATGGCCGAAGCCAGCCACCGAAAGCCCCGGCCGCGGCCTTGCCCGTCGCAGGCAGGCACGGCGCCACCCGGCCGGTGCTAGTCCAGCACCACCAGCCGGTTGGGCAATTCGTTGCGCGGATGGGTCTTGGGCACTTGCTCGCGCAGCAGCTCGCCGCAGGATTCGATGCAGGTGAGGAAGCCTTCGAGGACCTGCCCGTCGCGCACGCGCCCGGTGAACTCGGCGACGACCGCCTGCCAGGCGCTGTTGTCGATACGGCGGGAAATACCGCGGTCGACGAGGATTTCCACGTAGCGCTCAGCTTCGGAGACGAAGATCAGCATGCCGGTCTCGCCCTCGGTGTGGTGCAGGTTGAGTTCGAGGAACTGCCGGCGCGCCAGGTTGCAGGCCCGCCAGCGGCGCACCGCCGGCGGGATCAGCCGGGTGGTCAGGCCCGGCAGGCGAAATAGCAGCGCCAGCCCCACGAAGGTTGCCCATTGCACCAGCACCAGCTGCCAGGCGCTCAACCAGCCGCTAAAGAATAGCAGCGCGCCGGGCAGCAAGAGGGCGATCAGGCTGGCCCAGAGCAGCGGGATATAGCGGTAGTCGTCGGCGCGGGCGGCAAGCACCGTCACCAGCTCGGCGTCGGTGTGTGCCTCGACCCGCTCGATCGCCGCGGCGACCTGTTGCAGCTCGCTTTCGCTCAGTAGCGTCATGTCCTCTCCTTACCAGCCGCCGGAAGCGCCGCCGCCACCGAAACCACCGCCGCCTCCACCGAAGCCGCCGCCGCCTCCACCGAAGCCGCCGCCGCCAAATCCGCCGCCGCCACCGAAGCCACCGCCGCGGCCCATGCTGCCGAGCAGTGCCCCGAGCAGAAAGGCGCGCCCGCCACCGCCGCGGCCTCCGCGACCGCCGCCAAGCAGGAAGATCACCACCAGCATGCCGAAGAACAACAGCAATCCGAGCCCGCCGGGCCGCTCCCCCTGCAGCGGCATCACCGGACGCAGCTCGGCCGGCAGGGGTTCGCCGCCGAGCACCTGGATGATCGCCGTCGCGCCATCGAGGATGCCGCGGGCAAAGTCGCCTTCGCGAAACGCCGGGACCATGATGCGATTGATGATCACCGAGGACTGCGCATCGGTGAGCTCACCTTCCAGGCCGTAGCCGACCTCGATGCGAATCTGGCGCTCGTCACGCGCGACGATCAGCAGCGCGCCGTTGTCCTTGCCCTTCTGCCCGATCCCCCAGGCGCGCCCGAGCTCGACACCAAAGGCCTCGATGCTGCGCCCGCCGAGGTTCGGCACGGTGACCACCACCAGCTGCTCGCCGCCGCTGCGCTGCTCATGACCGGCCAGCAGGCTCGTCAGGCGTGCCTCGGTCTGAGCATCGAGCAGCTCGGCGCGATCGACCACCCGCCCGGTCAGTGCCGGCAGCTCGTGCTCCTGGGCGGCCAGCGGGCCAGCCAGCAGGAACAGACCGAGCAGGCACAGCGCGCGGATCATTCGAACTTCACTTGCGGCGCCTGATCGGCATTGGTCGCCGTGGCCTCGAAGGTCTCGCGAATCGGCATGTCGCTGTACATCAGCGTGTGCCAGATGCGCCCGGGAAAGGTGCGGATCTCGGTGTTGTAGCGCTCCACCGCGGCGATGAAGTCACGCCGGGCCACCGCGATGCGGTTCTCGGTGCCTTCGAGTTGTGACTGCAGGGCGAGGAAGTTCTGGTTGGACTTGAGTTCCGGATAGCGCTCGGAGACCACCATCAACCGGCTCAGCGCACCGGACAGCTGATTCTGCGCCTGCTGGAAGCGCTGCAGTTGCTCGGGGTTGTCCAGCGTGTTGGCATCGACCTGGATCGACGTCGCTTTGGCGCGCGCCTCGATCACCGCAGTGAGGGTCTCCTGCTCCTGGCGGGCGAAGCCCTTGACCGTTTCCACCAGGTTGGGGACCAGATCGGCGCGCCGCTGGTACTGGTTTTCCACCTGGGCCCAGGCAGATTTCACCTGCTCGTCGTACTGCGGAATGTTGTTGATGCCGCAGCCGGCCAGCAGCGACGACATGAAAAGCACGACTGCCAGCTGCCAGGCGTGGGTGAAGCGCAGGGTTCGCATGATCCGTTCGTCCATCGATCCGAAGTGTTCCTCTAAGGATAGCCAGCCGGCGCAAGAGTTCAGGCCGAACAACCGGAGCGAAGCGTCGCAGCGTCCTGCTCAGCGAGCGGCCAGCCAGGGCGCGGGCGCCAACAGCTCGGCGCAGCGCTGCTGCAGATGCTCGCGCAGCAGCCGCACCGGCTGGCTCAACTGCGCACGATGGGCACAGAGCAGATTCAAGGGCGCGGGTTCGCCGCCCAGTTCCGGCAGCAGGACCTGCAGACGCCCGGCGGCGACGTCATCGGCGATGTCCAGCCACGACTTGTAGGCCAGCCCACCGCCGGCCAGGGCCCAGCGTCGCACCACGTCGGCATCGTCGCTGACCCGATCACCGCTGACCTGAACCGTGAGCGCCCGGCGGCCCTCCTGAAAGCACCAGCGGTCGTGCACGCGCCCGGCGAGCATGAAGCGCAGGCAGTTGTGCCCGGCCAACTCATCCAGCCGCTGCGGCGCGCCGTGGCGCTGCAGGTAGGCCGGCGAAGCGCAGAGCACCCGGCGATTGCCGGCCGCCACCGGCAGCGCCACCAGGCTCGAATCCTGCGGCTCGCCGTAACGCAGGACCAGGTCCACCGGCTGGCGGAACAGGTCGGTCAGGCCGTCGCCCAGCAGCAGGCGCAGCTGCAACTGCGGATGGCTCGCCTGGAATTCGTCGAGCCAGGGCAGCAGGACGTTGCGACCGAAATCCGATGGCGCCGACAGCTGCAGCACGCCACTGATCGCCTCACGCCCGCCAGCGAGCGCCTGGGCACCCTCGTGCAGGCTGGCCAGCGCTGCCCGGGCATGCAGCAGATACGCCTCGCCCTCGGCAGTCAGGCGCAGGCTGCGGGTGGAGCGCACGAACAGTCGCGCGCCCAGGCTCGCCTCCAGGCGCTTCAAGGCCGCACTGGCCACCGCCGGCGACACGTCGAGCCCGCGCGCGGCCGCGGAAAGGCTACCGCTGTCGGCGGTACGGACGAACAGCTGGAGGTCGTCGATTCGCAGCATTTTCAAAATCCTGTTGAAAGAGCCTCGCTTATCGCCCCGTTTTTCCGCCGAGTCAAATAAACGACCATGCCCGCACTCAACCGAACCCAATGGAGCATCAGCATGAAAGCGGTCGCCTATTTCGAATCCCTCGCCATCGACGATCCCCGTGCCCTGCAGGACGTGGAGCTACCAGAGCCGCTGCCCGGCCCGCGAGACCTGCTGGTGGAGGTGCGCGCCATCTCGGTCAACCCGGTAGACACCAAGGTACGCCGCAACACCCAGCCCGAGGCCGGTCAGCCGAAGGTGCTGGGCTGGGACGTCGCCGGCGTGGTGGTCGGGGTGGGCAGCGAAGTCAGCCTGTTCAAGGTCGGCGACGAGGTGTTCTACGCCGGCTCCATCGCCCGCGCGGGCGGCAACAGTGAACGCCATCTGGTGGACGAGCGCATCGTCGGACGCAAGCCGCAGAGCCTGAGCTTCGCCGAGGCCGCCGCGCTGCCGCTGACCGCCATCACCGCCTGGGAGCTGCTGTTCGAACGCCTGCAACTGGTGGAGGGCCATGGCGCCGGGCAGCAGCTGCTGATCGTCGGAGCCGCCGGCGGCGTCGGTTCGATCATGCTGCAGCTGGCCCGTCAGCTCACCGAGGTCAGCGTGATCGCCACCGCCTCACGTCCGGAAACCCAGGCCTGGGCGCGTGAACTCGGCGCGCACCATGTCATCGACCATAGTCAGCCGTTGTACGCCGAGCTGCAGCGCGCCGGTTTCGCCAGCGTCAGCCATGTCGCCAGCCTGACCCAGACCGATCAGCACTTCGATCAGCTGGTCGAGGCGCTGACGCCGCAGGGCCGCCTGGCACTGATCGACGATCCGGCCCAACCGCTGGACGTGATGAAGCTCAAGCGCAAGAGCCTGTCCCTGCACTGGGAACTGATGTTCACCCGCTCACTGTTCGAGACGCCGGACATGGTCGAGCAGCACCACCTGCTGCAGCGCGTCAGCCAGCTGGTCGATCAGGGCGTGCTGCGCACCACCCTCGGCGAGCACTTCGGCACCATCAACGCGGCCAACCTGCGCCGTGCCCATGCCCTGCTGGAAAGCGGCAAGGCCAAGGGCAAGATCGTGCTGGAAGGTTTCTGAGCTAGATGACGCCGGCCGCGCGCAGGCCAGCAATCTGCTCGTCATTCATGCCCAGCAGGCGCTGCAACAGCGCCTCGCTGTGTTCGCCGAGCAGTGGCGGCGGCATGCGGTAATCCACGGGTGAAGCGGACAGCCGCAGCGGGCTGGCCACCTGCGGCACGTGGCCGGCCAGCGGGTGCGGCATCTCGACGTTCAGCCCGCGGTGCTGCACCTGCGGGTCGCTGAACACCTGGGCCAGGTCGTTGATCGGCCCGCAAGGCACGCCGGCCTGCTCCAGCGCACTGACCCATTCGGCCGTAGTGCGGAACACCGTGACCTGACGAATCAGCGGAATCAGTTCGGCGCGATGGGCGACCCGCGCGCGATTGCTGGCGAAGCGCGGATCGTCCGCCCACTCCGGCCGCCCGGCGACCTCGCAGAACTTGCGGAACTGACCGTCATTGCCGACGGTGAGGATGATATCGCCATCGGCGGTGGGGAAATCCTGATAGGGCACGATGTTCGGATGGGCATTGCCCATGCGCCTAGGCGCCACGCCGGTGGTGAGGTAGTTGAGCGCCTGGTTGCCGAGGCAGGCGACCTGCACGTCGAGTAGCGCCGTGTCGATATGCTGGCCCTCGCCGCTGCGTTCGCGATGTGCCAGCGCAGCGAGCACGCCAACGGTGGCGTACAGGCCGGTGAGGATATCGGTCAGCGCCACGCCGACCTTCACCGGCCCGGCGCCCTCCTCCGCATCGCTGCGGCCGGTCAGGCTCATCAGCCCGCCTAGGCCCTGGATCATGAAGTCGTAGCCAGCACGTGTGGCGTAAGGCCCGTCCTGGCCAAAACCGGTGATCGAGCAATAGACCAGCCGCGGATTGATCGCCTTCAGGCTTTCATAATCCAGCCCGTAGGCGGCGAGCCCGCCGACCTTGAAGTTTTCCAGCAGCACATCGCACTGCGTCACCAGCTCGCGGATGATGCGCTGACCCTCGGGCCGGGTGAAGTCGACGGTCAGCGACTGCTTGTTGCGGTTGGCGGTCAGGTAATAAGCCGCCTCCGAGGTGTTCTCGCCGTGCTGATCCTGGAGATAGGGCGGGCCCCAGTGACGGGTGTCGTCGCCAGTGCCGGGGCGCTCGACCTTGATCACCTCGGCGCCGAGATCACCGAGAATCTGCCCGCACCAGGGTCCGGCGAGCACGCGGGACAGGTCGAGCACGCGGATATGGGACAGGGCGCCGGGCATGGAAAACCTCACAGGCTATTGGAAGGTGAAAGCACCCTCGCCCGGTAGGAGAGGGCCTGGGTGAGGGAACCATTAGCAGTGCCAAGCACCCTCACCCCCAGCCCCTCTCCCAGAGGGAGAGGGGAGCAGTTTCAGAAGAACGCCTGAATGCCGGTCTGCGCGCGACCGAGGATCAGCGCGTGCACATCGTGGGTGCCCTCGTAGGTGTTCACCACCTCCAGGTTGACCAGGTGCCGGGCCACGCCGAACTCGTCGCTGATGCCGTTGCCGCCCATCATGTCGCGCGCCATGCGCGCCACGTCCAGCGCCTTGCCGCAGCTGTTGCGCTTCATGATCGAGGTGATTTCCACCGCGGCGCTGCCCTCGTCCTTCATCCGGCCGAGGCGCAGGCAACCTTGCAACGCCAGGGTGATCTCGGTCTGCATGTCAGCCAGCTTCTTCTGGATCAGCTGGTTGGCGGCCAGCGGCCGGCCGAACTGCTGGCGGTCGAGCACGTACTGACGTGCGGTGTGCCAGCAGAACTCGGCGGCACCCAGCGCGCCCCAGCTGATGCCGTAGCGGGCACTGTTCAGGCAGGTGAACGGGCCCTTCAGCCCACGCACGTCGGGGAAGGCGTTCTCTTCCGGGCAGAACACGTTGTCCATGACGATCTCGCCGGTGATCGACGCGCGCAGGCCGACCTTGCCGTGGATCGTCGGGGCGGACAACCCTTCCCAGCCCTTCTCCAGCACGAAGCCGCGGATTTCGCCGGCGTCATCCTTGGCCCAGACCACGAACACATCGGCGATCGGGCTGTTGGTGATCCACATCTTGCTGCCGGACAGGCAATAGCCGCCGTCGACCTTCTTCGCCCGGGTGACCATGCTGCCCGGGTCTGAGCCATGGTTCGGCTCGGTCAGGCCGAAGCAGCCGATGTATTCGCCACTGGCCAGCTTGGGCAGATACTTCTGTCTGGTCGCCTCGTTGCCGAACTCGTAGATCGGCACCATCACCAGCGACGACTGCACGCTCATCATCGAGCGGTAGCCCGAATCGATGCGCTCGACCTCACGGGCGATCAGCCCGTAGCACACGTAATTCAGGCCACTGCCACCGTAAGCCTCAGGAATGGTCGCGCCGAGCAGCCCTGTTTCGCCCATCTCGCGAAAGATCGCCGGATCGGTCTGCTCATGGCGGAAGGCTTCCAGCACCCGCGGTGCCAGCTTGTCAGCGGCAAATTGCGCGGCGCTGTCGCGCACCATGCGCTCTTCTTCGGTCAGCTGCTGATCGAGCAGCAGCGGGTCGATCCAGTTGAAGCTTGCTTTGCCGGCCATTCGGGGCTCCTCTTGTTGTCTTCGGCGCCGCGGTCACGCGGGCGGGATGAGCTGATCCTAGGCGCCGCGACGGCGCGTCGCAAACGAGGATTTCGCACCAAACTGTGCGTTTTTCTCACTCCGAGATAAGCTCTGCGTCCATTAGCAGGCTTATTCCATGAGGTCTTTGCATAATGCGTCGCAAGATTCCCAGCACCGCCGCGCTGATCGCCTTCGAGGCCGCCGCCCGCCACGAGAGCTTCACCCGCGCGGCCGACGAGCTGGCGCTGACCCAGAGTGCCATCTGCCGGCAGATCGGCGGGCTGGAGGAGTTCCTCGGCCTGGCGCTGTTCCGTCGTTCGCGGCGCGGCGTGAAGCTCACCGCCGCCGGGCAGTCCTACGCCCGCCGCATCGCCGCGCAGCTGGACGCGGTGGAGCGCGACACGCTGTCGGTGATGGGCCAGCAGGGCGCGATGAGCATCGAGCTGGCCGTGGTGCCGACCTTCGGCACCCAGTGGCTGGTGCCGCGCCTCAGGCATTTCCAGGCGCTGCATCCGGAGATCACGGTGAACCTGACCAACCGCACCCGGCCCTTTCTCTTTGCCGATACCGAGTTCGATGCTGCCATCTACTTCGGCGATGCCGACTGGTCCGGTACCGAGGCGCACTACCTGATGCCCGAGGACCTGCAGCCGGTCTGCAGCCCCGCCCTGCTGCGCGACGGTCAGCCGTTCACGACCCAGGCCCTGGCCGAACTGCCGCTGCTGCAGCAGACCACCCGCCCCTACGCCTGGCGCCAGTGGTTCGATTCGCTGGGGCTGAAAGTCGCCCGCGACATGACCGGCCCGCGGCTGGAGCTGTTCTCCATGCTGGCGCAGGCGGCCGAGCATGGCATGGGGGTGGCGCTGATCCCGCCGTTTTTGATCCAGCGCGAACTGGCCGAGGGGCGGCTGCTGCTGGCGCATCCGCACGCCTACCGCAGCGAGACGCGGGCGTACTACCTGATGATTCCCGAGCGCAAGGTGGAGTCGGCGGGGCTGGTGGCGTTTCGGGAGTGGTTGAAGGAGGAAACGAGGGTTTGGCGGGAGGCGCCGTAGGGCCATGAGGGGATGGCCAGCCGTAGGGTGGAAAACCGCGCAGCGTTTTCCACCACAGGTAACGTGCAGCCCTGCGTCTGACGAGCCAGGAGCCCAGGACACCCCGAAATGAGGGCACCGGATCGCGGGCTCAGGGCGAAACTACTTCTTCTTTTTCGGCTTCAGATATTTGGTCAGCCCCTGAAACCACATCACCAGCGCCGGATTGCCCTGGATCTGGATGTCCTTGTTCTGAATTCCCTGCATGAACGCCAGCTGCTTGTTCTTCGCCGTCATGGTGGCGAAGCCATAGGCGGCATCCTTGAAGCCGAGGGAGAACGCCGGCTCAGTCGCCGGGCCGCGCTTGCTGGTGACGCGCTGGTCCTTGACCACGAAATGCCGGGCGACCTTGCCGTCCAGGGTGTGCAGCTGAAAGCTCAGGCTCTTGTCACCCAGCTGCTGCTGGAACTCGGGGTTGGTGCGGCTGGCCTTGGCCATCAGGCGGCCAAGCATCCAGAGCAGGAAGCGAAATTTCATCAGGCGTGCATCCGACGGGAGGATTCGATTTGCGCCTCATTGTAGCGGCTCGTCGGCAGCGAAAAAGCGTGGGTAACGAGGAGTCCGAGCGGGACCGGGCAGTCAGATCGCCCGGAGCCCGGAGGCTCCGGGGCAGCCCATCAGTTGATGGCGTCGCGCAGCATCTTTCCCGGCTTGAAGGCCACAGTGTTGCTGGCCTTGATGGTGACCGGCTCGCCGGTCTGCGGGTTCTTGCCGGCGCGGGCTCCGCGGTGGCGTTGGACGAAGGTGCCGAAACCGACCAGGGTGACGCTGTCCTTGCGGTTCAGCGCATTGGTGATTTCGTCCAGAACGGCGTTGAGGACACGGTTGGCCTGATCCTTGGACAGGTCAGCCTTCTCGGCGATGGCGGCGGCAAGTTCCGGTTTACGCATTGGTAGCCTCTGAGACTTTGTTGTTGTTGTGTCTTGGCCGCTCCCGAGGAACGACCCTGAAAGGCGCTGCGACAGCTCTAGCTGGGCAGACTCAGGGAGAATGGCACGCTGCTAGCACTGGCGCCAGTCTTCTACAACTCAAGGCTTAGTCAGCTCGAAGGCTTTAGCGTCAGAGTTTGCGGCAGTTCCGCCAGCACCGGCGGCAGCTGCCGATTGAGCGCGAGCTTGTCCTGCACCGCCGCGCCGGTCAGTGCATAGCCGAGCAGCTTGCCGTCTGCGCCCAGGTACAGCGCCTTGATGTCTGCGCCCTGCCCTTCGACAACCCAGCGCCCTGCAGCGTCGGCCGCCGGTGGCGAGACCACCAGCGGGCAGGCCGGCGTCTTCACCGTGACCGGCATGGGCCCGTAGCTGACCTCCGTCGGCGTGCCCAGCAGCGTGCGGGCCAGGGCGCGCACGCCACTCATCAGCGGCATCACATAGAGCAGGTTGAGCCCGTCGACCTCGGCGCAGTCGCCCAGCGCATAGACGTGCGGCGCGGAGGTGCGCAGCTGGCGGTCGACGGCAATACCGCGCGCGACGGCCAACCCCGCCTGGGCCGCCAGTTCGGTGCGCGGGCGCAGGCCGACGGCGCTGACCACCAGATCGCAATCCAGCCGGCGGCCGTCGGCCAGTTGCGCGCTCAGCGCGTCGCCGTGGCGATCCAGCCGCTCGACCACGGTGCCCAGGTGAAAGCGCGCACCCAGCGCCTCCAGGCCCTGGCGCACCGCCGCGGCCGGCTGCGGCGGCAACAGGCCGGGCATCAGTTGCTCGGCCGGCGCCACCACATCCACCTCGTAGCCGCCCAGGCGCAGATCGTTGGCGAACTCACAGCCGATCAGCCCGGCGCCCATGATCAGCACCCGCTTGCGCCCCTGGGCGGCGGCACGGAAATGGCCGTAGTCGAGCAGGTCGTTGATCGGATGCACGGCATCGGCGGCATCGCCAGCCAGCGGTACCCGCAGCGTCTGCGCGCCCCAGGCAATCACCAGGTCGCGGTAGACGACCGGCTCGTTGCCCAGCCAGATGCGCTGCGCCGCCGGCTCCAGCCGGGTGACCTCGGTATGGGTGCGAATCTCGGCCTTCAGCTGCGCGGCCATCGCACCGGCGCTGGCCATGCCCAGGCTCTCGGCATCCTTGTTCATGGCAAAGCCGGTGGAGAGCATCGGCTTGGAATACGAGCGCCCATCGTCGCGGGTGATCAGCAGCAACGGTATGTCGCCGTCCAGCTTGCGCAGTTCGCGTGCGAGGTTGTAGCCGGCCAGGCCGGTGCCGATGATGACGATGGGTGCAGTCACGAAGTGTCCTCGCTCGGTTGGTAATCGGAAATCAGGAGATGGCGATCATTTCGAAGTCCATCTTGCCGACGCCACAGTCCGGGCATACCCAGTCCTCGGGCACGTCTTCCCAGCGGGTGCCAGGGGCGATGCCGTCGTCCGGCCAGCCTTCGGCCTCGTCGTAGATGAATCCGCAGACCACGCACTGCCACTTTTTCATGTTTCACCTCGCTCGTTGCGTTGCGTTGCGCCGCAGCCTATACCACAAGCGGCCGGCGGCAGAAGTCGACAAACGAAACGGGCGGCCGAAGCCGCCCGTTCCACCCGTTGCTGCGCTTAGCCAGCAGCGACCGTCAGCGGGTCGCCGATGCCCATCACGTAGAACCCGATCAGGCCGATGCTGCCAGCCAGGATGAGGTAGTACAGCGTCGGCAGCATGGTCTTGCGCAGGGTGACCCCCTCGCGACCGAGCAGGCCGACGGTGGCCGAGGCCGCTACCACGTTGTGGATGGCGATCATGTTGCCCGCCGCGGCGCCCACCGACTGCAGCGCCACCATCAGCGCACCGGAGAGGCCGAGCAGCCCCGCGGTGTTGAACTGGAACTGCGACAGCATCAGGTTCGACACGGTGTTGGAACCGGCGATGAAGGCCCCCAGTGCACCGACCGCCGGGGCGAAGAACGGATAGACCGAGCCCACGCTGTTGGCCACCAGCTGCGCCATGGCCACCGGCATGGACACCAGGTCCGAGCCGTTGACGCCCGAGTTGATGAGGATCCGCACCATGGGGATGGTGAAGATCAGCACGAAGCCCGCGCCGAGCAGCGTCTTGCTCGACTCCGACACCGCTGCCACCAGCTCGCCGGCACGCATGCGGTGCAGGAAGAACGTGACGATCACCACCATGCAGAGAATCCCGCCCGGCAGGTACAGCGGCTCGAGGGTACCGGACACGCCGGTCTCACCGAGGATGTCCTTCCAGCCGAAGCTCAGCGACATCAGCGCTGCCTTGACTTCCGGGAACACGCGCGAGATCACCAGGAACACCGCCAGCAGCAGGTAGGGCGCCCAGGCCATCGGCACGGAGATCGGCGTCTTGCCGGCGACATCGTCGAGCTTCATCTCGATCTTGCCCATCCACTCGGCCGGCCATTCGCTCGCCGGAGCGAAGTCCCAGCTTTCCTTCGGCAGCAGGAAGCCGGCCTTGGCCGCCGGCACCACGATGGCCAGGCCGACCAGCGCGCCGATCATCGAGGGGAATTCCGGGCCGAGGAACACGCCGGCAGCGGCATAGGGGATGACGAAGCACAGACCGGTGAACACCGCGAACGGCGCCATCGCCAGGCCTTCGGCCCAGGATTTGTTGCGGCCGAAGAAGCGGGTCATGATGCTGAGCATGATCAGCGGCATGAGAATGCCGCACAGCGCATGGATGATCGCCACCCGCGAGAAGATCAGGTGGAAGAACACATCCCAGTTGCTGCCCAGGGCGATCAGCTGTTCACCGATCCCGGTCTTGTCCAGACCACCGCCCACACCGACCAGGATCGGCGTCCCCACGGCACCGAAGGATACCGGCGTCGACTGCACCATCATCCCCAGCACCACCGCTGCCAGCGCCGGGAAACCCAGCGCTACCAGCAGCGGCGCGGCGACCGCGGCCGGCGTACCGAAGCCCGAGGCGCCCTCGATGAAGCAGCCGAACAGCCAGGCCACGATCAGCGCCTGGACGCGACGATCCGGGCTGATGTTGGAAAAGCCCCGGCGAATCGCGGCGATGCCCCCGGAGTGCTTGAGCGTGTTGAGCAGCAGGATCGCACCGAAGATGATCCAGAGGATCGCCGCGGTGAGAATGAGCCCCTGCAGCGTCGAGGCCAGGACGCGGTTGAACGTCATGTCCCAGGCGAGCAGCCCGATCAGCGCGGTGAGGACGAAAACCAGCGGCATCGCGTACTTGGCCGGCCAACGAAAGCCGATCAGCAGGACACCCGCCAGCACCAACGGCACGAAGGCCAGTATGGACAGTAGTGTTTGACTCATTGTTGGTTCCTGTTTTTGTTGTGAACCGCTTTTTTGTCCGGGCAAGCCCGGTGCCTTGCATGGATACCCGCCCCACCGTGACCCTGCGGCCGACGTCGTGGCGGTCCCCCGGGTGCCTGCCGTACTGCCTGACAGGTCCCCATGCTCGAAAGCCCCGAGCGCCAAGAGGCGTCCGGGGCTCGTGTTTCAGGCGGGCGGGAGCGCACTCCCGCCTTGCCGCTCACCCAGGCCTCAGGCCGGGTTGGCCGCCTTGAAGCGCTGCCGCCACTGGTGCAGCAACGGTTCGGTGTAGCCGGCGGGCTGTTCACGGCCCTTGAACACCAGATCGCTGGCGGCCTGGAAGGCGATGGACTTGGCATAGTCCGGCGCCATCGGGCGGTACAGCGGGTCACCGGCGTTCTGCTCGTCGACCACCTTGGCCATGCGCTCGAGGGTTTCCTGCACCTGCTCGCGGCTGACCACGCCGTGGTGCAGCCAGTTGGCGATGTGCTGGCTGGAGATGCGCAGGGTGGCGCGGTCTTCCATCAGGCCGACGTTGTGGATGTCCGGCACCTTGGAGCAACCGACGCCCTGCTCGACCCAACGCACCACGTAACCGAGGATGCCCTGGCAGTTGTTGTCCAGCTCCTGCTGCTTTTCCTCGGCGCTCCACTTGTCCTCGGCGACCACCGGGATGGTCAGCAGATCATTGAGCAGCTGCTCGCGCTCGGCGGCCAGGTCGACCTTTTCCAGCTCGCTCTGCACCGCCTGCACATCGACCTGGTGGTAGTGCAGCGCATGCAGGGTGGCACCGGTCGGCGACGGCACCCAGGCGGTGTTGGCGCCGGACTTCGGATGGCCGATCTTCTGCTCGAGCATGGCCGCCATCAGGTCCGGCATGGCCCACATGCCCTTGCCGATCTGCGCCTTGCCGCGCAGGCCGCAGGCCAGGCCGACCAGCACGTTGTTGCGCTCGTAGGACTTGATCCACGGCGTGTTCTTCATGTCGCCCTTGCGCAGCACCGGGCCGGCTTCCATGCAGGTGTGCATCTCGTCACCGGTGCGGTCAAGGAAGCCGGTATTGATGAAGGCCACACGGCTCTTGGCCGCGGCGATGCAGGCCTTGAGGTTGGCGCTGGTGCGGCGCTCCTCGTCCATGATGCCCATCTTCAGGGTGAAGCGCGGTACGCCGATCAGGTCCTCGACGCGGCCGAACAGCTCGTCGGCGAAGGCGACTTCCTTCGGGCCATGCATCTTCGGCTTGACGATGTAGAAGCTGCCGGTGCGCGAGTTGCCCTTGCGCTTCAAGTCATGCTTGGCGATCAGGCTGGTGAACACGCCGTCCATGATGCCTTCGGGGATTTCGCGGCCGTCTTCCAGGAGGATCGCCGGGTTGGTCATCAGATGGCCGACGTTACGGATGAACAGCAGCGAGCGGCCGTGCAGCTTCAGCTCGCCGCCGTCCGGCGCGCTGTATTCTCGGTCCGGGTTGAGGCGGCGGACGAAGCTGGAGTTGCCCTTGGCCACTTCCTCGCTGAGGGTGCCCTGCACGATGCCCAGCCAGTTGCGGTAGGCCAATACCTTGTCGTCGGCATCCACCGCGGCGACCGAGTCTTCGCAGTCGAGGATGGTCGACACGGCGGACTCAATCAGCAGGTCCTTCACGCCGGCGGCGTCGGTCTGGCCGATCGGGCTGTTCGGGTCGATCTGGATCTCGATGTGCAGGCCGTTGTTCTTCAGCAGCACGGCCTTCGGCTCGACGGCCTCGCCCTGGAAGCCGACGAATTTCTCCGGCTGCTCGAGGCCGGTGACGCTGCCGTTCTCCAGGGTGACCTTGAGCTGGCCATCCTGCACGCGGTAGGCGGTGGCGTCGGCATGGCTGCCTTCGGCCAGCGGCGCGGCCTGGTCGAGGAAGTTGCGGGCAAAGGCGATGACCTTGGCGCCACGGACTTCGTTGTAGCCCGGGCCCTTCTGCGCGCCGCCCTCTTCGGAGATGGCGTCGGTGCCGTACAGGGCGTCGTACAGCGAGCCCCAGCGGGCGTTGGCCGCGTTCAGCGCATAGCGCGCGTTCATGATCGGCACCACCAGCTGCGGACCGGCCTGGGTGGCGATCTCGCTGTCGACGTTGGCGGTGTCGATCTTGACCTCGCCCGGCACCGGCAGCAGGTAGCCGATGGATTCGAGGAAGGCGCGGTAGGCCGCCATATCCTTGATCGGGCCCGGATTGGCCTTGTGCCAGGCGTCCAGCTCGAGCTGCAGGCGGTCGCGCTCGGCGAGCAGCTCACGGTTCTTCGGCGCCAGGTCATGGACCAGGGCGTCCAGGCCCTGCCAGAAGGCGGCGGCTTCGATACCGGTGCCCGGCAGGACTTCGTCTTCGATGAAACGCTTGAGGTTGGCCGCGACTTGCAGGCGGCCCAGGGTTACACGCTCGGTCATCTGTCGTTCTCCTTGTCTGTTCAGTTGGCCAGGGCGGCGACGCCGGCCTTGGCGATCTGGGCGTCCTGCGCGGCGGTCACGCCGGACACGCCGACCGAGCCGATGACCTGGCCGTCGACCACCACCGGCACGCCGCCTTCCAGCGAGCAGACCACCGGCGCGGAGAGGAAGGCGCTGCGGCCACCGTTGACCATGTCTTCATAACCCTTGGTTTCGCGGCGACCGAGCGCGGCGCTGCGGGCCTTCTCGCTGGCGATGTAGGAGGCGATCGGCGCACAGCCGTCCAGACGCTCCAGCGCCAGCGGGTGGCCGCCGTCGTCGGCGACGACGATGGTCACGGCCCAGCCGTTGGCCTGCGCTTCGGCGCGGGCGGCGGCGAGGATGGTGGCGACTTCGGTCTGGCTCAGTACGGCTTTGCTTTTCATCTCGATTCTCCTGTCTGCGTATTTCGGTTGTTCGGTTGGCGCGCGGCGGGCGGGCCGGAGGGTTCGATTCGGTGGAAATTCGCTTTGCGAGATTTCCACCCTACGGCGTCGTAGGGTGGAAAACGGCGCAGCCTTTCCACCGTCACCCCATCGATTCCTCGACCACTTCGATCCAGTGCTTGACCGGCGTGCGGCCGGCGCCGTCGAGGTGGGTCTGGCAGCCGATGTTGGCGGTGACGATCACCTCCGGCTTGCCGCTCTCCAGCGCGTTGAGCTTGTTGTCGCGCAGCTGGTGGGAAATCTCCGGCTGGGTGATCGAATAGCTGCCCGCCGAGCCGCAGCACAGATGCGCATCCGGCACCGCGGTGAGCTGGAAGCCCAGGCGGGTGAGCACGTCTTCGACCGCGCCGCCGAGCTTCTGTGCGTGCTGCAGGGTGCACGGGCAATGGAAGGCCATGCGCTTGTCGGCGCGCACGTCGAGCTTTTCCAGCTCGGCGCTGCGCAGCACCTCGACCAGGTCCTTGGCCAGCTCGCTGACCCGTGCGGCCTTGGCCGCGTAGGCCGGGTCGTCCTTGAGCAGATGGCCGTATTCCTTGACGAAGGCGCCGCAGCCGCTGGCGGTCTGCACGATGGCTTCGGCACCCGCCTCGATGGCCGGCCACCAGGCGTCGATGTTGCGTCGTGCGCGCTCGAGGCCGGCGTCCTGGGCGTTGAGGTGGTAGTCCACCGCACCGCAACAGCCGGCCTCACGCGCCGGGCTGACGCTGATGCCCAGGCGGTCGAGCACGCGCGCGGCGGCGGCGTTGGTGTTCGGCGAGAGGCTCGGCTGCACGCAGCCCTCGAGCATCAGCACGCAACGCTGGTGCATGACCTGCGGGCGCGGTTTGGCCGGGCGAATCTCGCGCGGCAGGTGGTCCTTCAGCGAGGCCGGCATCAACGGCTTGAGCGCATTGCCGGTACCGAGCAGCGCCTTGAACAGCCCCGGACGCGGGATCACCGTGCGCAGGCCGCCGCGCACCAGGCGCTCGCCCAGCGGGCGCTGGACCTGGCGTTCGATGAAGTCGCGACCGATATCCAGCAGGTTGTGGTATTTCACCCCGGACGGGCAGGTGGTCTCGCAGTTGCGGCAGGTCAGGCAGCGATCCAGGTGCAGCTGGGTGCTCTCGGTCACCTCGCCGCCCTCGAACATCTGCTTCATCAGGTAGATGCGCCCGCGCGGGCCATCCAGCTCGTCACCGAGCAGCTGGTAGGTCGGGCAGGTGGCATTGCAGAAGCCGCAGTGCACGCAGGAGCGCAGGATGCTTTCGGCTTCCTCGGCGCGCGGCAGTTGCTTGGCGGCTTCGCTCAGATTCGTTTGCATGAGGTCGTTCTCAACACGAATGGCTCTTTGCGTTGGCGCTTCGCGCCAACCCTTCGGGACGCGCTCCAGAAGGCGCAATCCATCGTTGTTCGTCGTTCATTTGGAGCTACCAAACTTCTCTCCTCTCGCCTCGTCTTGCGCCTTCTGGCGCAGCGTCGCAGCGGCCAATCGCGCTGAGCACGACCTAGACCTCGGAATACATGCGGCCGGGGTTGAAGATCCCCTGCGGGTCCAGCGCGGCCTTGAGCTGGCGGTGGTAGCGCAACAGCGGCGCCGACAGCGGCTGGAACGGCTCGGCGGCACCGGCGGTGAAACAGGTGGCATGCCCACCGACTTCCGCCGCGATGGCGCGGATGCTTGCGGCGTCGGCATCGGACTTCAGCCAGCGCTGGGCGCCGGCCCAGTCGACCAGCTGCTCGCCCGGCAAGGCCACGGCCGGCGTGTTGTTCGGCAGCGACAGGCGCCACAGCGGGCGCGAGTCGGCAAAGAAGGCCAGGCGCTGCTCGCGCAGGTCATTCCAGTAGCCGGGGTCGAGGTCCTCGCCACCGATGCGTTCGCGCGCGGCGTTGACCGACCCTTCGCCACCTTCCAGGCGCAGGTAAAGGGCCTTGCCGTCATGGCTGGCGGCGCTGATCGGTACCGGCTGCTGGCCCCATTCGGCGAGCTTGAGCAGGGCGCGCTCGAGGTCGATCTCCAGGCGCAGGCTGGTGCACTGGCGCGGCTTGGGCAGGACCTTGAGCGAGACTTCGGTGAGCACGCCGAGGCAACCGAAGCTGCCGGCCATCAGGCGCGACAGGTCGTAGCCGGCGACGTTCTTCATCACCTCGCCACCGAAGCGCAGGTGCTTGCCCTGGCCGGTGATGATGCGCGAGCCGAGCACGAAGTCGCGCACCGAACCGCTCCACGGCCGCCGTGGGCCGGACAGCCCGGCGGCGATCATGCCGCCAACGGTGGCGCCTTCGCCGAAGTGCGGCGGCTCGCAGGGCAGCATCTGCCCGGCTTCGTCCAGGGTGGCCTCGAGTTCGGCCAGCGGTGTGCCGGCACGCACGCTCACCACCAGTTCGGTGGGGTCGTAGCTGACGATGCCGCGGTGCTCGCGCACGTCGAGCAGCTGGCCCTCGACCGAGCGACCGAGGAATGCCTTGGTCGCGCCACCCTGGATACGCAGCGGGGTCTTGGCGGCGAGCGCCTGGTTGACCTGGTCCAGCAACTGCGCGCTGGCGTCGTTGGCGAATACGGACATCAGAAACGCTCCAGTTCGGGGAAGGGCAGCTGACCGTTGTGGATGTGCATGCGGCCGAATTCGGCGCAACGATGCAGGGTCGGGATGTTCTTGCCGGGGTTGAGCAGGCCGCTCGGGTCGAACGCCGCTTTCACCGCGTGGAACAGGGTCAGCTCGTCGCTGTTGAACTGCGCGCACATCTGGTTGATTTTCTCGCGGCCGACACCGTGCTCGCCGGTGATGCTGCCGCCGACCTCGACGCAGAGTTCGAGGATCTTGCCGCCCAGTTCCTCGGCGCGCTCCAGCTCACCGGGCTGGTTGGCATCGAAGAGGATCAGCGGGTGCATGTTGCCGTCGCCGGCGTGGAACACGTTGGCCACGCGCAGGCCGAACTGCTCGGACAGATCGGAAATGCCCTTGAGCACGCCCGGCAGCTCGCGGCGCGGGATGGTGCCGTCCATGCAGTAGTAGTCCGGCGAAATACGGCCGACCGCCGGGAAGGCATTCTTGCGCCCGGCCCAGAAGCGCACGCGCTCGGCTTCGTCCTTGGCCAGGCGCACTTCGGTGGCGCCGGCCAGCTTGAGCACTTCGCTGACGCGCGCGCAGTCGTCGTGCACGTCGGCTTCCACGCCATCCAGTTCGCAGAGCAGGATCGCTTCGGCATCCACCGGGTAGCCGGCGTGGATGAAGTCCTCGGCGGCGCGGATCGACAGGTTGTCCATCATTTCCAGGCCGCCGGGGATGATGCCGGCGGCGATGATGTCACCCACCGCACGCCCGGCCTTTTCCACCGAGTCGAACGCGGCCAGCAGCACCTTGGCCACCTGCGGCTTGGGCAGCAGCTTGACCGTCACCTCGGTGACGATGCCGAGCATGCCCTCGGAGCCGGTGAACAGCGCCAAGAGGTCGAAGCCCGGTGAATCCAGCGCGTCGGAGCCGAGCGTCATACGTTCGCCTTCGACGGTGAGGATTTCCACCTTGAGCAGGTTGTGCACGGTCAGACCGTATTTCAGGCAGTGCACGCCACCGGCGTTCTCGGCGACGTTGCCGCCGATCGAGCAGGCGATCTGCGACGAGGGGTCCGGCGCGTAGTACAGCTCATGGGGCGCGGCGGCCTGGGAAATCGCCAGGTTGCGCACGCCGGGCTGGACGCGGGCGAAGCGCCCGGCCGGGTCGACCTCGAGAATCTTGTTGAAGCGCGCCATCACCAGCAGGATGCCCTGCTCCAGCGGCAACGCACCGCCGGACAGCCCGGTGCCGGCGCCGCGGGCGACCACCGGCACGCCGCGCTGGTGACAGAGCTTGAGCAGGGTTTCGACCTGCTCGACCCGCTCGGGCAGCACCACCAGCATCGGCGTGGTGCGGTAGGCCGACAGGCCGTCGCATTCGTACGGCTTGAGGTCTTCGCCGCGATGGAGGATTTCCAGGTCCGGCAGCGCGCGCTGCAGCTCGGCCAGCAGGGCGGCCTTGTCGACCTTGGGCAACGCGCCGTCGACGCGTTCGTCGTAGAGGATATTCATGCAGATTCGCCGCTCTCGTACGGTCACCCCAGCACGGCCGCTGCGGTGAGATGCCGCATCTTTAGCCGGCCCGGGCGGCGGCGTCCATGCCAGCGACAACTGGTCCTACCAGTTTTTGTAGTGAGGCCCTGCAAGACACTACGCAAAACCCGCTCCGACCGGCGCCAGTGCACATCTGCAAGCACTGAGGCTAAACTCGCCGGCAACTGGTCCTACCAGCTGTGGAGAGCCCTGCATGCTGAGCGAAAAACACAATGACCGTCGTCAAGTCGCCGACGTGGTGGCCGAGCGCATCGAACGCTTGATCGTCGATGGCGTGCTCAAGGTCGGCCAGGCGCTGCCCTCCGAGCGGCGTCTGTGCGAAAAGCTCGGCATCTCGCGGTCGGCGCTGCGCGAGGGCCTGCGGGTGCTGCGCGGGCGCGGCATCATCGAGACGGCGCAGGGCCGCGGCTCCTTTGTTGCGCAGCTGTCTGACAGCCACGACGCCAGCCCGCTGATGCACCTGTTCAACTCGCAGCCGCGCACGCTTTACGACCTGCTCGAAGTGCGCGCCCTGCTCGAGGGCGAATCGGCACGGCTGGCGGCGCTGCGCGGTACCGAGGCGGATTTCATCCTGCTGCGCCGGCGCTACGAGGAAATGCTCGCCGCGCATGCCGATGGCGAAGGCGCCGACCCGCGTGAACATGCCCGGCTGGACCACGCCTTTCACCTGGCCATCTGCGAGGCCTCGCACAACCCGGTGCTGGTGCACACCCTGCAGTCGCTCACCGACCTGATGCTCAGCACCGTGTTCGCCTCGGTGAACAACCTCTATCACCGGCCGGCCCCCAAGCGGCAGATCGATCGCCAGCATTCGCGGCTCTACCATGCCGTCACCGAGCGCCTGCCGGATCAGGCGCAGCGCGCGGCGCGCGACCACATCCACAGCATTCGCGACAACCTCAAGGAAATCGAGCAGGAGGAGCAGCGACTGGTGCGGGCGACCATGCGGTTGGAGGGTTGGGCGTAAAACCCGGAAGCTGGACGAACGCAGGGGGGCTGTCGATTCTTACACCCAAACCGGGCCCTCGAAAGCTCACCTCAGGGCTAAGCGAGTACCGCCTGGTCGCGGCCCTGATGCTTGGCCTTGTAGAGCAGGCTATCCACCCTTTCGAGAAAGGCCTCGGGCTGGTCGAACGGGCCTGGTACGAGAGTACCGACGCCTAGACTGATCGTCAGCAGCGGTGCGACCTGGGAGTGGGCGTGCTGGATATTTTGTTCGCGAATCAGCTGGCGACAGCGCTCGGCAACCTGGGCAGCAGCCTGCGCATCGGTCTCTGGAAGCAACAGGACGAACTCTTCACCGCCATAACGGGCCAGCAGGTCACGCGGGCGCACGGCGGCACCGCTCAAGGCCTGGCCAACGCTTTTCAGGCAATCGTCGCCACGCACATGGCCATAGTGGTCGTTGTACTGCTTGAAATAGTCGATATCCAGCAGGATCAGGGATAGCGGCAGGCTGTTGCGCTGAGCATTGCTCCACTCCATCTGCAAGCGGTTGTCGAACATGCGCCGGTTGGCCACGCCGGTAAGGCCGTCCTGATAGGAAAGTTCTTCCAGCTGCTTCTGCAGCTGCAACAGCTTTTGCTCGGTCTGCTTGCGCTCACTGATGTCGAACATGAAGCCAACCAGCGCTTCGACCTCGCCCGCGGCATTGCGCAGCACATGCACCACATCGCGGATCCACACATAACGGCCGTCGCGGGTCAGCGCGCGATAGTCGGCCTCGTGGTCGAGCCCTGACTGGGACTGCGCCACACAGAAATTCACCACCCACTCGCGGTCTTCAGGGTGCATGCGCTCTGCCCAGTCATTGGCGCTCAGCCAACTGCCCTGCGGCCAGCCCAGCAGGGTTTCGATCTGCGGGCCGATATAGGCAAACGTCATGGTGGCCCAGTCGATCTTCCAGGGGATGGCTTTGGTCGATTCCAGCAAGGTCTTGTACACCGCACTATCGTTCATCATCGAGCCGTTCATCATCGAGTCGTGCAGGTGCATGGCGGACATTCCGGGCGGGGAATGCGCAGGTTGTAACCAACATCGGCAACCCGCGCAACCGCCGGAGCCATCGCGCTGGCCGGCTTTCTTGTTAGACTCCCCGCCTTCTCGGAACCGCACCCTCTATCGCCTGTGCCTGAACTTCACACATGGCTGACCGCCAACCAACTGCCGACGCCGCTCGACCCGCTGCAGCATGACTGGCTCTACGTCGACAAAGGCTCGCTCACCCGACGCCTCACCGAGCTGGCAGGCGGTGCGTTCAGCGTCACGCCGCTCGTCGAGGGCTGGCAGCTGCTGCGTGACGACGAATGCAGTGCGCTGGGCGTGGCCGGGGGCAGCGAAGGCTGGGTGCGCGAAGTCTACCTGTGCGGGCACGGGCGGCCCTGGGTGTTCGCCCGCAGCGTCGCCGCACGCGCCGCGCTGGAGCGTTCCGACATGGACCTGCAGCGCCTGGGCAGCCGCTCGCTCGGCGAACTGCTGTTCAGCGACCCGGCATTCACCCGCGGCACGCTGCAAGCCTGCCGCTACCCGGCGGCCTGGCTGCCGCCGGAGCATCGCCACCCCGACCTGTGGGCGCGCCGCTCGCGCTTCAGTCGCGAGCCCCTCGGCGTGCTGGTAGCCGAGGTATTCCTGCCCGAACTCTGGCAAGCCGCCGGCATCGCGCCGTGAGCCGCGCTGCCGCGTCTGATTCGTCATCTTCCGCACGGAGCCGCCGATGTATCTGAAACTCCTGCAATCGTGCAATCGCCTTCATCCGCGCGCCTGGGACTTCATCCAGCTGATGCGCTGGGATCGACCGATCGGCATCTACCTGCTGCTCTGGCCGACGCTCACCGCCCTGGTGATCGCCGGCGGTGGCCGACCGAGCGTCGCCAACCTGATCATCTTCACCCTCGGCGTGTTCTTCATGCGCTCGGCCGGCTGCGTGATCAACGACTTCGCCGACCGCAACTTCGATGGCCATGTGCAGCGCACCCGCGAGCGGCCGATGGCCACCGGCCGGGTCAAGCCGCGCGAGGGCTGGGTGCTGTTCGCCGTGCTGGTGACACTGAGCTTCGGCCTGGTGCTGCTGACCAACGCCACCACCGTGTGGCTGTCGTTCGGCGCGCTGGCGGTCGCCTCGCTCTACCCGTTCATGAAGCGCTACACCTACTACCCGCAGGTGGTGCTCGGCGCAGCCTATTCCTGGGGCATCCTGATGTGCTTTACCGCCGAGCGCGGCAGCCTGCCGCCGGAGGCCTGGCTGCTGTTCGTCGCCAACGTGGTGTGGACGGTGGCCTACGACACCTACTACGCGATGGCCGACCGCGAGGACGACCTGAAGATCGGCATCAAGTCCACCGCGATCCTGTTCGGCGATGCCGACCGCGTGGTCGTCCTCACGCTGCAGGGCCTGGCGCTGTTCTGCCTGGCGCTGGCCGGCGCGCGCTTCGAGCTGGGCCTGTTCTTCAATGCCGGGTTGCTGGTCGCGCTCGGCCTGTACCTCTGGGAGTTCCGCCAGACTCGCACACGCGACCGCCAGGCCTGCTTCCACGCCTTCCTGCACAATCACTGGGCCGGGCTGGCCGTGCTGGTCGGCTGCATCCTCGACTACGCCGCCCGCTGAGCGGCCTCCGGCCCTGGCGCAGACGGCCTGTTGACGCCATGCTGGCCGTCTCCAGGCTGTCACATCGCTGCAACAATTGCGTTATCTAATGCCGGGCGACAAGAACGACCGAGGCTTGACCATGAACGGCAAGAGCATACTGATCGTCGACGACGAAGCGCCGATCCGCGAGATGATCGTCGTCGCCCTGGAAATGGCCGGCTACGAGTGCCTGGAGGCGGAGAACACCCAACAGGCGCATGCCCTGATCGTCGATCGCCAGCCCGACCTGATCCTGCTCGACTGGATGCTCCCGGGCACCTCCGGCATCGAACTGGCGCGCCGGCTCAAGCGCGACGAGCTGACCGCCAACACGCCGATCATCATGCTCACCGCCAAGGATGAGGAAGACAACAAGATCCAGGGCCTGGAGGTCGGTGCCGACGACTACATCACCAAGCCCTTCTCGCCGCGCGAGCTGGTCGCCCGTCTGAAGGCCGTCCTGCGGCGCGCCGCGCCCGCCGACAACGAGACGCCGATCGAGATCGGCGGCCTGCTGCTCGATCCGATCAGCCACCGCGTCACCATCGATGGCAAGCCGGCCGAGATGGGCCCGACCGAATACCGCCTGCTGCAGTTCTTCATGACCCACCAGGAGCGTGCCTATACCCGCGGCCAGCTGCTCGACCAGGTCTGGGGCGGCAACGTCTACGTCGAAGAACGCACCGTCGACGTGCACATCCGCCGCCTGCGCAAGGCACTCGGCGAAGCCTACGAAAACCTCGTGCAGACGGTGCGCGGCACCGGCTATCGTTTCTCGACGAAGAACTGAGCCGACATGAGCGAGGCTCTGCGCCAGCGCGAACGCGCAGGACAGCCCGGGCGGCCACACCTGCCACTGGATCGGGAGCACAGGGATTGAACCGCGACTGGCAAGGCGCGCTGGTGCGCAAGCTGCTGCTTCTGCTGGGCGTCTGCCTGCTGCTGGGCCTGGCGACCGGCGAATACGGCTGGGCCCTGGCGCTCGGCGCGCTCGGCTACCTGGCCTGGACGCTTTATCAGGTGCTGCGCCTGCAGCGCTGGCTCAAGAGCAGCGAGCCGGATTCCCCGCCACCGGATGCGGTGGGCCTGTGGGGCGACGTGTTCGACAGCCTCTACCAGATGCAACGCCGCGACCTGCGCCTGCGCGGCCAGCTGCAGGCCGTGATCGACCGCGTGCAGGGTTCGACCGCTGCACTCAAGGATGCGGTGATCATGCTCGACAGCGACGGCAACCTCGAATGGTGGAACCCCGCCGCCGACCACCTGCTCGGCCTGAAGAAGCGCCAGGATAGCGGCCACCCAATCACCAACCTGGTGCGTCATCCGGCGTTCAAGGAGTACTTCGAGAAGGGCCACTACGAGGAGCCGCTGGAGCTGATCTCGCCGATCAACGACCGCATCCGCCTGCAGTTCAACATCACCCGCTACGGCAACAGCGAGCATCTGCTGCTGGTACGCGACATCACCCGGCTGCATCAGCTCGAACAGATGCGCAAGGATTTCGTCGCCAACGTCAGCCACGAACTGCGTACCCCACTGACGGTGATCTCCGGCTATCTGGAGACGCTGCTGGAGAACAGCGACCAGGTCAACCCGCGCTGGCTGCGCGCCCTGCAGCAGATGAACCAGCAGGCCGGACGCATGCAGCACCTGCTCAACGACCTCTTGCTGCTGGCCAAGCTCGAAGCCACCAACCCACCCACCGGAGGCGTGCCGCTGGACATCGCCGCGCTGTTGCAGACCGTGCAGCACGACGCCCAGGCGCTGTCCGGCGAGCGCGGCCATCGCATCAGCCTCGAGGCCGATGCGTCGCTGCGGCTCAAGGGCAGCGAGTCGGAGCTGCGCAGCGCCTTCTCCAACCTGGTGTTCAATGCGGTCAAGTACACGCCCGACGGCGGCGATATTCGCATCCGCTGGTGGCGCAATGAGTACGGCGCGCACCTGAGCGTCGAGGACAACGGCATCGGCGTCGAACAGAAGCATCTGCCACGCCTGACCGAGCGCTTCTACCGGGTCGACTCCAGCCGCGCCAGCAGCACCGGCGGCACCGGCCTCGGCCTGGCCATCGTCAAGCACGTACTGCTGCGCCACCACGGCCGCCTGGATATCAGCAGTACGCCCGGCAAAGGCAGCGTGTTCACCTGCCACTTCCAGCCAGAGCAGGTGGTGACCGACTAGACCGAACGATGGATTCGTCGGCGGCAACGCCCGGCTCGCTTGAAATGCCGCCGGGCTGCCCCCATCCTCACGCGGGTCAACGGCCTTTCCCGAGCTCATGGACCCTTCCCCCGGTTACACCGCCCCCTCGTACTTCGCCGATTTCGGCCTGATTCTCTTTGCCCTGTTCCTGGTACTGCTCAACGGCTTCTTCGTTGCCGCCGAGTTCGCCATGGTCAAGCTGCGCTCCACTCGCGTCGAGGCGATCGCCGATGCGCATGGCTGGCGGGGGCGCATCCTGCGCAAGGTGCACAACCAGCTCGACGCCTACCTGTCGGCCTGCCAGCTGGGCATTACGCTCGCCTCGCTGGGCCTGGGCTGGGTCGGCGAGCCGGCCTTCGCCCATCTGCTCGAGCCGGTGCTGGCCGCCGTCGGCATCGACTCGCCGGCGCTGGTACACGGCATCGCCTTCTTCACCGCGTTTTTCATCATTTCCTACCTGCACATCGTGGTCGGCGAGCTGGCGCCCAAGTCCTGGGCGATCCGCAAGCCCGAGCTGCTGTCGCTGTGGACGGCCGCACCGCTGTACCTGTTCTACTGGCTGATGTACCCGGCGATCTACCTGCTCAATGCCAGCGCCAACGCCATCCTGCGGATCGCCGGCCAGGGCGAGCCCGGGCCGCATCACGAGCATCACTACACGCGTGACGAGCTCAAGCTGATCCTGCACTCGAACCGCGCCATGGACCCGAGCAACCAGCACATCCAGGTACTCGCCTCGGCGGTGGAAATGAGCGAACTGGAGGTCGTCGACTGGGCCAACTCGCGCGAGGACCTGGTGCAGCTCGAGCACGATGCGCCGCTGGCCGACATCCTCGAGCTGGTGCGCCGGCACAAGTACAGCCGCTATCCGGTCTACAACCGCGACCTCGGCGAATACGTCGGCCTGCTGCACATCAAGGACCTGCTACTGGCCCTGGCCGGCGACGAGCGGCTCGCCGAGCATTTCTGCCTGGACGACCTGCTGCGCCCGCTCGACCGGGTGTCCAAGCACATGCCGCTCAATGCCCTGCTCGAGCAGTTCCGCCAGGGCGGCGCGCATTTCGTGCTGGTCGAGGAAGGCGACCACAAGGTGATCGGCTTCCTGTCGATGGAAGACGTGCTCGAAGTGCTCGTCGGCGACATCCAGGACGAACACCGCAAGGCCGAACGCGGCATCCTCGCGTACCAGCCCGGCAAGCTGCTGGTGCGCGGCGACACACCGCTGTTCAAGATCGAGCGGCTGCTCGATGTCGACCTCGACCACATCGAGGCCGAAACCCTTGCCGGGCTGGTCTATGAGAGCCTCAAGCGCGTTCCCGAGGAGAACGAGGAACTGCGCGTCGACGGCTTGCAGATCATCGTCAAGAAGATGCGCGGGCCGAAGATCGTCCTGGCCAAGGTGCTCAAGGCGTCGTAGAAACCACCAGCCCCGGGACGACGATAGTGAAGGGGGGGCTGCGTCACTCGCCGCCCACGGCGAAGTTCGGCAGGCTGTTGACCGGCTGGGCGAAGTCGAAGGGAATCGACTCGATCGCCAGCCCGACGTTGCGCTGCACCACGAAATGCAGGTGCGGCCCGGTGCTGTTGCCCGTATTGCCAGAGCGCGCCAGCCGTTCCCCGGTTGCGACGCGCTGGCCTTCGCGCACCACCACCGAGCCCTGCATCAGGTGCAGGTAGACGCCCATGGTGCCGTCATCGTGCAGCACGCGAACGAAGTTGCCGGCCGGGTTGTTGCCGCGCCCGCTCTGCTCGTTCTCCACCTTCACCACCATGCCGCCGCGCGCGGCAATGATCGGCGTGCCCTCGGGCATGGCGATGTCCACGGCATAGCGGCCCTTGGCGGTGAAATGGCTGTACTGGCCATTGGCGCCCTGCGTCTGGCGGAACGGGCCGCCGCGCCAGGGCAACGGGTACTTGTAGGGCTTGGGCAGCAGGCGCGGGTCACCCAGGGCGTGGCGCAGGCGCGGTGTGTAGCGCAGCGGCTTGGCCGGATCGCGCGGCGCCAGGGTGGCCAGGCGGATCTGGCTGCGCGGCGGCAGGACCCAGCGAATCGGCTTGTCCGGCGCACCGACGGCATTGCTGACGTTGCTCAGGCTCAGCTCGATGTCCACCGGGGCGAACAGATCGTTGCGCACCAGCAGGGTTTCGCCAGCGGCATGCTTGCGCGTCTCGAGCTTCACCTGGTTGTCGAGCCTCTCGACCATGCGGTCGCGAAACAGGAACACACGTGCACCCGGTGCGGCCTGGTCGGAATAGGTCACCACGCCGTTGGCATCGGTGTACTTGTAGATGGTCAGCGCGCTGGCCGGCATCACAGCCAGCGACAGCCCGAGCAGCAGAAGGATACGCCCCAGCATGATGGCAATTCTGGTAGTTGTAGGAGTGTTGGCGGGCACAGCCTAGCAGTGCCCTGCAGCGCGCGGCGAGCGGCCAGCCCCGCGGCTGTGAAACGCATCAAGCACAGGTGGCTCCAGGCGATGGGCGGCGCTAGGCCCCCGGGACGAAATGCCGCTGGGCGGTGCCGCGGGCGATCAGCCGGGACAGGTAGTCCAGCTTCTGCGGGTCGCGGTCGACGAAGCGGAACGATAGCTGCAGCCACTCGCTGTCAGGCTTGGGCTCGAGTGCCGCCACCGCGTGCAGATAGCCGTTGAGCCGCGCCACCTCGGCGCCCTCGCCCTGCTCGAGGTCGAGCACGGCGCTTTCCAGCACCTGCGGCAGGTCGTCGCCTCGACGCACCACCAGCAGCGCCTCCTTCAGACTCAGCGCCTTGATCACGCAGGCCTGGGTGCCGGCGGCCAGGCGCAACTGGCCCTGGCCGCGCCCGCCCGACGCCGCCGCAGGCTTGCTCGCCGCAGGGGCCGCGGCAGGCGGCGCGGCCACCGGCGCCGTCGCCTCCGGCTTGGGCTGGCGCACGACCTCGGCCTTGCCGCCGGTCAGCGCAGCGAGCGAATCGTTGGCGACGCCGCCGGCCAGCGCTCGGGTCGGCGCGCTGGCGGCCAGGGCATCGAGCTTGCCGGCCCGGCCGAGCGCCTTGCGCACCTTGGTCGCCAGCTGCTCGTTGGAGAACGGCTTGCCGATATAGTCCGAGACGCCGGACTGGATCGCCTGCACGACGTTCTCCTTGTCGCCGCGGCTGGTGACCATGATGAAAGGCACGGTCTTGAGCGCGTCCTGCGCACGGCACCAGGTAAGCAGTTCGAGCCCGGACATCTCGGGCATTTCCCAGTCGCAGAGGATCAGGTCGAAACGCTCGCGGCCCAGCAACTGCTGGGCCTTGCGGCCATTGACGGCCTCCTCGATGACGATGCCGGGGAACTGACTGCGCAGGCCCTTCTTGATCAGGTCGCGGATGAAAGGCGCATCATCCACCACCAGTACGCTGACTTTGCTCATCGGTCCCTCCCCTAGCCGTTGCGGCAAGCATATCGGCAAAGCATGCCGAGACTGAAGCGCGACGACCTGCCGGACGCCGCGACGCAGACAGCCATTCGCGGTCGCGGCATACTCTGCCCTTTTTCGAGCGCAGCCGAGGCCCGCATGGTCAAGCACATTCTGGTCGCCCACGATCTCAGTCCGGACGCCGATCTGGCACTGCGCCGCGCCGCACAGCTGGCTCGCCAGTGCAACGCGCAGCTGAGCCTGGCGCATGTCTGCGAGGCCGACGAGCAGGCCGCCGGTGAGCAGCTGCAGGCACAACTGGACCAGCTGGGCCTGGACGATGTACGCCTATGGCTGCGCCCCGGGCCTACCGTCGAAGGGCTGCTGGCGCTGGCCGGCGGCATCGAGGCCGACCTGCTGGTACTCGGCCGCCACCATCGCCAGTCACCGCAAGGCTTCGCCGGCACCACACTGGAACGCATCCTGCTGGCCACCCCGATTCCGCTGTTGCTGGTGACGCATCCGGCAATCGAGCCCTACCGCCAGGCCCTGGCTGCGCTGGATTATTCGCGCTGCGCCAACCGGGCCCTGCACGCCGCCTGGCAGCTATTGCCGCCCGAGGCGAAGCTGCATGCGCTGAACATCGAGGAAGTCGCGGAGATTCACGGGGCCGATCCGGCGGCGCTGGCGCTGCAGGTCGAGCTGTTCGGCCAGCTGATCGACGATACGCGCACAGCGCTCGGGGCCGACGAGGGGCGGCTCAGCTACAGCCTGCATCAGGGCGAACGGCTCAACTGCCTGGATGCGGCGATCAGCGAGCTGCAGCCGCAACTGCTGGCGCTCGGCGGGCACAGCCGCAGCGAGCTGAGCCACGCGCTGCTCGGCAGCCTGACCCGGCACTTCTTCGATAACCCGCCATGCGATGTGCTGGTCGCCCGCTAGGCGTCGAGCAAGTCGTGCAGTTCGACGAACTGGCGACTCAGCTTGTGTCGCGCATCGAGGTGCACCAGCGGCAGGCAGGCCTGGTGCGACTCGCGCATCTTCACCGAACTCATCAGGTACACCGGTAGCACCGGCAGGCCCTCGGCAACCAGCGCCTCGATCATCTGCTGCGGCAAGCCGGCGCGCGGCTGGAACTGGTTGACCACGATGCCCTCCACCGCCAGCGCCGGGTTGTGGTCGTCGCGTACTTCCTCGATTTCCGCCAGCAGGCCATAGAGCGCCTGCCGGGAGAAGGCATCGCAGTCGAAGGGAATCAGGCAACGGTCGGCGGCAATCAGCGCCGACACCGTATAGAAATTCAGCGCGGGCGGGGTATCCAGGTAGATCCGCTCGTAGTCCTCGGCCAACGCCTCGAGCAGTTTGCGCAGCTTGTTGATCTTGTGCTTGGCCTCCAGCTTCGGCTGCAGGTCGGCCAGTGCCGGGCTGGCAGTGATCAGGTCGAGGTTGGCAAAGGGGGTCGGGCTGATCGGCGGCCGCGCCTTGCGCGCACTCGCCCCGCCTTCGAGCACCTGGACGAAGAACTCGGCGATGCCCAGCGGAATGTCGTCACCCAGCTTGCCGCTGAGGTAATGACTCGAGTTGGCCTGCGCATCGAGGTCGATCAGCAGCGTGCGGTAACCCTGTGCGGCACTGATCGCGGCGAGGTTGCAGGCGATGCTGGATTTGCCGACGCCACCTTTCTGATTGAACACCACCCTGCGCATGTCTCGTCTCCCTGATCTGATCGCCCGAGTCTATACGGCAAACGCGACATCTACCTGACAGCGCGGCGATTTGCCGAGCCTGGCGACGCCGGGCCGCGCCCGGCACGCGGTTGCGTACCGCCAAAGCCCTGCTACGGTTAGCTCTACCAATAACAATAAAAGGCACACCGAATGCCTCTCCCTCCGGGTACTCGTCGCCCCTGTCTGACGACGAGCCGACACCACCGATCCCGCGCTGCCGGCCTGCCCGCATGGCAGGGCGCCGGCTGCCACTATCCAACATGCAACCTGTTCCGGCCGACCACACGGCCGGCCGCCTGCTTCCGCTTCCCATCCAGCCACCGGCCGGGCGACGCCTCTTGCGACGCGCCCGGCACGGCGGTCCAACGCGCAAGGAGATACGCATGAAGCCAACAGCCATTGCAGCGGCAACCCTCGCCGCGGCACTGACCGTGCCGGTGTCGGCGGCCGAATTTTCCGACGGCAAGGTGAAGATCGGCATTCTCAACGACCAGTCCGGCGTGTACGCCGACTTCGGCGGCAAGTGGTCGTACGAAGCGGCGAAGATGGCCGCCGAAGACTTCGGCGGCAAGGTCAAGGGCGTACCGATCGAGATCGTCACCGCCGACCACCAGAACAAGCCGGACATCGCCTCGAACATCGCGCGTCAGTGGTACGACCGCGAGCAGGTCGACGCGATCATGGAGTTGACCACCTCTTCGGTCGCCCTGGCGGTTCAGGGCATTTCCAAGAGCAAGCAGAAGATCAACCTGGTCACCGGCGCCGCAACCACCGAGCTGACCGGCAAGCAATGCTCGCCCTATGGCTTCCACTGGGCCTACGACACCCACGCGCTGGCGGTCGGTACCGGCGGCGCGCTGGTTTCCCAGGGTGGCGACAGCTGGTATTTCCTCACCGCCGACTATGCCTTTGGCTACTCGCTGGAAGAGCAGACCTCCACCTTCGTCAAATCCAAGGGCGGAGAGGTGCTGGGCTCGGTTCGCCATCCGCTGGCGACCACCGACTACTCATCGTTCCTGCTCCAGGCGCAGGCCTCGGGGGCGAAGGTCATCGGCCTGGCGAATGCCGGCCTGGACACCGCCAACAGCATCAAGCAGGCCGCCGAGTTCGGCATCGTCGCCAGCGGCCAGCGCCTGGCCGCCCTGCTTTTCACCCTCTCGGAAGTGCATGGCCTGGGGCTCGATGCCGCTCAGGGCCTGACCCTCACCGAAAGCTTCTACTGGGATCGCGACGACCAGTCGCGCGAGTTCGGCGAGCGCTTCTTCAAACGCACCGGGCGGATGCCGAACATGATTCAGGCCGGCACCTACTCCGGGGTGATGCAGTACCTCAAGGCGATCGACAAGGTCGGCAGCGACGCGACCGAACCGGTCGCCAAGGCCATGCACGAGATGCCGGTGAACGACGTCTTTGCACGTAACGCCCGGGTCGGCGCCAACGGCCGGCTGATCAGCGACGTCTATCTGATGGAGGTGAAGAAGCCAGAGGAAAGCCAGCGCGACTGGGACTACTACAAGGTGCTGGCGACCGTCCCGGGCGATGAGGCCTACATCCAGCCGGCCGAGAGCGGCTGCGAGCTGGCCGGGAAATGAACATGGCTGTCCGCTCGGAAAGCCCGCGCGAGCCCGAGCCCGCCGAGCAGCACCCGGTGCTGCTCGCGGCGCGCGGCCTGCGCAAGGAGTTCGGCGGTTTCGTCGCGGTCAACAATGTCGATCTGGACGTGCGCCATGCCCAGGTGCATGCCCTGATCGGCCCCAACGGGGCCGGCAAGACCACGGTGTTCAACCTGCTGACCAAGTTTCTGCAGCCCACCGCCGGCAGCATTCGCCTGCTCGAACAGGACATCACCCGCACCGACCCCGCGCGCGTCGCGCGGCTGGGGCTGGTGCGCTCGTTCCAGATCTCGGCGGTATTTCCGCACCTCTCGGTGCTGGACAACGTGCGCGTCGCCCTGCAGCGCCCCAATGGCCTGGCGACCCAGTGCTGGCTGCCGCTGCGCTCGCTGAACCGCCTCAACGACAGGGCCATGCAGCTGCTCGAGGCGGTCGGCCTGGGCGACCGGCGCAACGACCTGGCGGCCGACCTCTCCTACGGGCGCAAGCGCGTGCTGGAGCTGGCGACCACCCTGGCGCTCGAGCCCAAGGTGCTGCTGCTCGACGAGCCCATGGCCGGCATGGGCCACGAGGACGTGCACACGGTCGCCGAGATCATCCGCGAGGTCGCACGTGACCGCGCTGTACTCATGGTCGAGCACAACCTCAAGGTGGTCGCCGACCTCTGTCAGCAGGTGACGGTGCTGCAGCGTGGCGAAATCCTCACCTCGGGCGACTACCGCAGCGTCAGCGAGGACGAACGGGTACGCGAGGCCTACATGGGGACCGACGATGACTGACGCTTTGCTCGAGGTCCGCGACCTCAATGCCTGGTACGGCGAAAGCCACGCCCTGCACGGCATCGACCTCGATGTGCACGAAGGCGAAACCGTGACCCTGCTCGGGCGCAACGGGGTCGGCAAGACCACCGCGCTGCGCTCGATCGTCGGGATCATCCGCACCCGCAGCGGCAGCATCCGCTTCGATGGCAAGGACCTGCTGCGCGTGCCGCTGCATCGCACCGCCCGCTGCGGGATCGGCTATGTGCCCGAGGAACGCGGCATCTTCGCCACGCTGAGCGTCGAGGAAAACCTCACGCTGCCGCCGGTGATCGCCAAGGGCGGAATGAACCTGAAGGAGATTTACCAGCTGTTCCCCAATCTCGAGGAGCGCCGCAAGAGCCCCGGCACCAAGCTGTCCGGCGGCGAGCAGCAGATGCTCGCCATGGCGCGCATCCTGCGCACCGGCGCGCGCCTGCTGCTGCTTGACGAGCCCACCGAGGGCCTCGCCCCGGTGATCGTCCAGCGCATCGGCGAGGTGCTGCAGACCCTCAAGAAACGGGGCATGACGATCCTGCTGGTCGAGCAGAACTTCCGCTTCGCCAGCAAGATCGCGGATCGCTTCTACGTGGTCGACCACGGCAAGGTCATCGATCGCTTCACGGTCGGCGAACTGCCGGGGCGCATGACGATGCTCAACGAAGCGCTGGGGGTCTGATGACGACACTCTTCGATATACCCATTCAGGCCCTGCTCGGCCAACTGCTGATCGGCCTGATCAACGGCTCGTTCTACGCCATGCTCAGCCTCGGGCTGGCGATCATCTTTGGCATGCTGAAGATCATCAACTTCGCCCACGGCGCGCAGTTCATGATCGGCGCCTTCGCCGGCTACCTGCTGCTGGCCACCTTCGGCATCGGCTACTGGCCGGCATTGCTGCTCGCACCGCTGATCGTCGGCCTGGTCAGTGCCGCGATCGAGCGCATCGCGCTGTCGCGGCTGTACAACCTCGACCATCTCTACAGCCTGCTCTTCACCTTTGGCCTGGCGCTCACGCTCGAAGGCGCCTTCCGCTATTTCTACGGCTCCTCCGGCCAGCCGTACGCGGTTCCCAAGGCGCTGGCCGGCGGCTACAACCTGGGTTTCATGTTCCTGCCCAAGTACCGCGCCTGGGTGGTACTGGCTTCGCTGATCATCTGCATCGCCAGCTGGCTGTTGATCGAGAAGACCAAGCTTGGCGCCTACCTGCGCGCCTCGACCGAAAATCCAACGCTGGTGCGCACCTTCGGCATCAACGTGCCGCTGCTCCTGACCTTCACCTACGGCATGGGGGCGGCGCTGGCCGGGCTCGCCGGGATGCTCGCCGCGCCGATCTATCAGGTCAGCCCGTTGATGGGCTCCAACCTGATCATCGTGGTGTTCGCCGTGGTGGTGGTTGGCGGCATGGGCTCGATCCTGGGCGCGATCATCACCGGCTACATGCTCGGCATCCTCGAAGGGCTGACCAAGGTGTTCTACCCCGAGGCCTCCAATATCGTGATTTTCGTGATCATGGCGATCGTGCTGCTGGTGCGCCCGGCCGGCCTGATGGGGAGGGACGCCTGATGAACAGCCAAGCGCGAATCGACGCCGGCGCCAAGCGCCGGGCGCTGCGTCTGGAAACAGTGCTGATCGGCATCGGCGTGCTGCTCCTGGCGCTGGCACCGTTGTATTTCTACCCGATCTTCCTGATGAAGGTGCTGTGCTTCGCGCTGTTCGCCTGCGCCTTCAACCTGCTGCTCGGCTACACCGGAATCCTGTCTTTCGGGCACGCAGCCTTCTTCGGCGGCTCGGCCTATTTCACCGCCCACGCGGTCAAGGAGTGGGGCTTGTCGCCGGAGCTCGGCGTGCTGGTCGGCGTGGCCGGCGCCTCGCTGCTCGGCCTGGTCATCGGCTTTCTGGCGATCCGCCGGCAAGGCATCTATTCGACGATGATCACCCTGGCGCTGTCGCAGATGTTTTTCTTCTTCTGCCTGCAGGCGCCCTTCACCCACGGCGAGGATGGCATCCAGAACGTGCCGCGCGGACGGCTGTTCGGCCTCATCGACCTGAGCCAGCCGCTGTTCATGTACTTCTTCGTGCTGAGCGCCTTTCTCGCCGGCCTTTTCGTGATCTGGCGGGTGATCCATTCGCCCTACGGCATGGTGCTGCGCTCGATCCGCGAGAACGAGAACCGGGCGATCTCGCTCGGCTATTCGGTGGCACGCTACAAGCTCGGCGCGTTCGTCATGTCCGCCGCGCTGGCCGGCCTGGCCGGCGGGCTGAAGGCCCTGGTGTTCCAGTTCGCCACGCTGACCGACGTGAGCTGGCAGATGTCCGGCGAAGTGGTGCTGATGACTCTGCTCGGCGGCATCGGCACGCTGGTCGGGCCAGCCTTCGGCGCCGCGCTGGTGACGACCCTGGGCAACTACTTCGCCACGTCCAACCTGCCGGTGACGCTGGTCACCGGGATCATTTTCATGGTCTGCGTGCTGGTCTTCCGCCGCGGCATGATCGGCGAGCTCTACGCCTCACGCCTGGGCCGCCGACTGGCGCAGCGCCGCGAGGAGGATTAGGCCAGGCGCCGCCGCGGGTCAGACCGCGACCGGCGCCTTGATGTGCGGATGGCTCTGGTAGCCGACCAGCTCGAAATCCTCGAAGCGGAAGGCGAACAGGTCACGTACCTCGGGGTTGAGTTTCATTGTCGGCAACGGCAGCGGCTCGCGCGTCAGCTGCAGGTCGGCCTGCTCCAGATGGTTGGCGTACAGGTGGCAGTCGCCACCGGTCCAGATGAACTCGCCCGGCTCCAGATCGCAGACCTGGGCGATCATCAACGTCAGCAACGCGTAGCTCGCGATGTTGAACGGCACCCCGAGGAAGATGTCCGCCGAGCGCTGATAGAGCTGGCAGCTGAGCTTGCCGTCGGCGACGTAGAACTGGAACAGCGCGTGGCACGGCGGCAGTGCCATCTGATCGACCAGTGCCGGGTTCCAGGCCGAGACGATCAGCCGTCGCGAATCGGGATTGGTGCGAATCATTTCCAGCAGCTTGGCGATCTGGTCGATCGACTCGCCATTGGGCGCCGGCCAGCTGCGCCATTGGTAGCCGTAGACCGGGCCGAGGTCGCCGTTCTCGTCGGCCCATTCGTCCCAGATCGACACGCCGTTTTCCTTCAGGTAGCCGATGTTGGTCTCGCCTTTGAGGAACCACAGCAGCTCGTGGATGATTGAGCGCAGGTGGCATTTCTTCGTCGTGACCAGCGGAAAACCCTCGGCCAGATCGAAGCGCATCTGGTAGCCGAAGACGCTGTAGGTGCCGGTGCCGGTGCGGTCGCTCTTGTAAGTGCCGTGTTCACGCACATGCCGCATCAGGTCGAGGTACTGTTTCATCGCAGGCTCGTGGAATGGAAAAGGGCCAATGGTAAGAGGCCCGGCCGAGCTTGTCGCGTCGGCCGGGCCGGACGGTCAGGCAATCGCCTTCGGCGGATTATGCCGGTAGGCCCAGGCCATCAGGCCCGCGCCGCCGAGGATCATCGGCACGCAGAGCAGCTGCCCCATCGTCAGCCAGCCGAACGCCAGGTAGCCCAGCTGCGGGTCGGGCACCCGGACGAACTCGACGATGAAGCGGAAGATGCCGTAGCAGATCGCGAACAGGCCCGATACCGCCATCGTAGGGCGCGGCTTGCTCGAGTAGATCCAGAGAATCACGAACAACGCCACGCCCTCGAGGGCGAACTGGTACAGCTGCGACGGATGCCGCGCGAGCTGCTGCGGATCGGTCGGAAACACCATGGCCCAGGGCACATCGCTCGCCTTGCCCCAGAGCTCGGCGTTGATGAAGTTGCCGATGCGGCCGGCACCGAGGCCGATCGGCACCAGCGGGGCAATGAAGTCCATCAGCTCGAAGAAGCTCTTGCCATTGCGCCGCGCGAAGATCCAGGTGCACAGCAGCACACCGAGCAGACCGCCGTGAAACGACATGCCACCCTTCCAGATCTGCAGGATCAGGCTCGGATCGTTGAGGTAGGCCGGCAGGTCGTAGAACAGCACGTAGCCGAGGCGACCACCGACGATCACCCCCATCGCCACCCAGAACACCAGGTCGGACAGCTTGTCCTTCGGCCATTCGGGCGCGAAGCGCTGGACCCTGCGCGAGGCCAGCAGCCAGGCGCCACCGATGCCGACGAGGTACATCAGGCCGTACCAGTGGATCTTCAGCGGGCCAAGGGCCACGGCCACGGGGTCGATCTGCGGATAGGGCAGCATCGAAGTCTCCTTAGATCAAGAAATTGGTGCCCACGGTGAGCAACAGCAGGGCGAACAGACGGCGCAGCACCTTGGGCGACAGTCGGTGCGCCAAGCGTGCGCCGAGCCGGGCGAAGAACATGCTGGTCAGGGCGATGCCGACCATCGCCGGCAGATAGACGAAGCCCAGGCTCCATTCCGGCAGCGCGGATTCATGCCAACCGACCACCATGAAGCTCGCCGCACCGGCGACGGCAATCGGCACGCCACAGGCGGCGGACGTCGCCACCGCCTGTTGCATCGGCACGCTGCGCCAACTGAGGAAGGGCACGGTCAGCGAGCCGCCACCGATACCGAAGATCGCCGAAGCCCAGCCGATCACGGCGCCGGCGACCGTCAGCCCCGGCTTGCCCGGCACGCTGCCGGCCGCTTTCGGGCGCAGATCCAGACCCATCTGCACGGCCATGAGAATGGCGAACACGCCGATGATCTTCTGCAGGACCGGCCCCTGCAGCGCAGCAGCGGTGAGGCTGCCGAGGCCGGCGCCAGCAAGGATGCCGAGGGTCATCCAGCCCACCAGCGGCCAGCGAACCGCGCCCTTCTGGTGATGTGCGAGCACCGAGTTGATCGAGGTGAAGACGATGGTTGCCAGCGACGTCCCCACGGCCAGATGGGTGAGCACCTCGGGGGCGACGCCCTGCGCGGTGAAGCTGAATACCAGCACCGGCACGATCACCAACCCGCCGCCGACACCGAACAGCCCGGCCAGCACGCCGGCCAAGGCGCCAAGGGTCAGGTAAAGCACAAACTCCATCGCGGAATCCAACCAGGCGAGCAAAGGCGAAATGGTAGCGGAAAGCCGGTGCGAAGCCGAGTCGTGGTTGCCGAACCGCTCGCCAGCCTGCACTCTGCCGCTCCAGCCTTCCGCAAACAGGGCGAACCATGTGCCTGATCGTTCTAGCCTGGCGCCCCGGGCACCCGCTCCCCCTGGTGGTCGCCGCCAACCGCGACGAGTTTCACGAGCGCCCGAGCCTGGCCCTTGGCCGCTGGGAAGATGCACCAGAGATCATCGCCGGCCGGGATCTGCAAGCCGGCGGCACCTGGATGGGCATCACCGAAACCGGTCGCTTCGCCGCGCTGACCAACATTCGCATCGGCGGGCAGCCTGCCGGCAAGCGCAGCCGTGGCGAGCTGCCGGAAGCCTTCCTGCGCGGCGAGGCGGCCCCGGAGTCGTTTCTGCGCGCGCTTTGCGGGCGCCTGCAGGACTATGCCGGCTTCAACCTGCTGGTGGGCGACCGCGACGAACTCTGGCATCTGAATTCGCATAGCGGCACCGTGCAACGCCTGCCGGGTGGCGTCTACGGGCTCAGCAACGCGGACCTGGACAGCCCGTGGCCGAAGCTCGAGCGCGCCCGCGCGGCCTTCACACACTGCCTGCTGGAGCCGACACCCGAGGCGCTGCTGGAGCTGCTCGCCGACCGGCAGCGCGCCGCCGACAGCGAACTGCCGAGCACGGGGGTTCCGCTGGAATGGGAGCGACTGTTGTCGAGCATCTTTATCGCCAGCCCGGGTTACGGTACGCGGGCGAGCACCGCGCTGTTGCACCACGCCGATGGTCGGCTGGTGGTGGTCGAGCGCAGCTACGCGGCCGACGGCCGCGCCAGCGATACCTGGCTGCAGCTCGAAACGCGCGCAGGGTGAGCGCAGCCGTCAGACCGCGGCGGACGGATTGAGCAGGCGGTTGAGGCCGAGGTTGCGCAGGGTCAGCTGCACGGTGGCATGAATGACCTGCGGGCTGTCGAGCACCATGACCCGGGCGAGCAGATCCTTGGCGGTCTGCATGCTGATCTGGCGCAACAGCCACTTCACCTTCGGCAGGTTGGTGGCGTTCATCGACAGGCTGTCGAAGCCCATCGCCAGCAAGAGAATCGCCGCCGCCGGATCGCCGGCCATCTCGCCGCAGATGCTCACCGGCTTGCCTTCCTCGTGCGCTTCGCTGACCACTCGCTGCAGGGTCTGCAGCACCGCCGGGTGCAGGTAGTCGTAGAGGTCGGCAACACGCGGATTGTTGCGATCAACGGCCAGCATGTACTGGGTCAGGTCGTTGGAGCCGACCGAGATGAAATCGGCCATTCGCGCCATCTCGCGGGTCAGGTAGACCGCCGCCGGCACTTCGATCATCACGCCCACGGGCGGCATCTCGATATCCAGGCCCTCGTCGCGCACCTCGCCCCAGGCGCGGTGAATCAGGTGCAACGCCTCTTCCAGCTCGCGGATCCCGGAGATCATCGGCAGCAAAATGCGCAGGTTGTTCAGCCCCGCGCTGGCCTTGAGCATGGCGCGGGTCTGCAGCAGGAAGATTTCCGGATGATCGAGCGTGACGCGGATGCCGCGCCAGCCGAGGAACGGGTTCTCTTCCTTGATCGGGAAATAAGGCAGGCACTTGTCGCCGCCGATATCCAGGCTGCGCATCGTCACCGGCAGCGGATGAAAAGCCTCCAGCTGCTCGCGGTAGATGGCCATCTGTTCCTTTTCGCTGGGAAAACGCTCCTTGATCATGAAGGGCACTTCGGTGCGATACAGACCGACGCCTTCGGCGCCGCGCTCTTGCGCCCGTACCACATCGGCGAGCAGGCCGGTGTTGACCCAAAGCGGCACACGATGCCCGTCGGTGGTCTCGCAGGGCAGCTCGCGCAGCACGTCGAGGCCCTCGGAGAGCTGACGCTCCTGCTCGGCGAGTACCTCGTACTGCTCACGCAATACCTTGCCGGGGTTGGTGATGATTTCGCCCCGGTAGCCATCGACGATCAGCTCGATGCCATCGAGCTTCGAATAAGGCAGGTCGACCGCACCCATCACCGTTGGAATGCCCATCGCCCGCGCGAGGATGGCGACGTGCGAGTTGCTCGAACCGAGCACCGAGACCATCCCCACGAGCTTGCCTTCGGGCACCTCGCCGAGCATTGCCGGCGACAGTTCCTCGCTCACGAGGATGGTCTTGTCCGGGTAGGTCAGCGTCTGCTGGTGGGCTTCCTGCAGGTAGGAAAGCAGACGCCGGCCGATGTCCTTGACGTCCGAGGCGCGCTCGCGCAGGTAGGCGTCGTCCATCAGCTCGAAACGCCGCACGTGGTCGTTCACGACCTGGCGCAGGGCGCCCTGCGCCCACTGCCCGGTGCGAATGACCTTGATCACCTCACCGCCGAGCGCGGAGTCGTCGAGCATCATCAGATAGACGTCGAACAGCGCACGCTCTTCCTTGCGCATCTGGCTTGCCAGTTTTTCCGACAGCGTGCGCATGTCGCGGCGCACCGACTCGAGGGCATTGTGGAACAGCGCCAGTTCGGCCTCGACGTCCTCGACCTGCTTGTCCGGCACCACCTCGAGATCGGCCGGAGGCAGCACCACCACGGCGGTCCCCACCGCGGCTCCCGGGGCGCCGGGAATACCGCCGAAGCGCGCCTCCTGGATACCCTTGCCCTGGCGGCCGAGGCCGCGGATCGAGCCGGTCGCCTCGGCGTGCGCGATAACCCCGGCGAGCTGCGCGCTCATGGTGACGAGGAAGGCTTCCTCGCCCTCGTCGAACTGCCGCCGTTCTCGCTGCTGGATGACCAGCACGCCCATGACGCGGCGATGGTGGATGATCGGCGCGCCGAGAAAAGAGGCGTAGCGTTCCTCGCCGGTTTCGGCGAAGTAGCGATAGCGGGGGTGCTCGGAGGCATGCTCGAGATTGAGCGGCTCCTCGCGCGTGCCGACCAGGCCGACCAGGCCTTCGCTCGGCGCCATGCTGACCTTGCCGATGGCGCGCTTGTTGAGGCCTTCGGTGGCCATCAGAACGAAGCGTTCGGTTTCCGGATCGAGCAGATAGACCGAGCAGACATGGCTGCCCATGGCCTCCTTGACTCTCAGCACGATGATGCCCAAGGCCGCCTTGAGGTCCTTGGCGGCATTGACTTCCTGGACGATCTTGCGCAGCGTGCCGAGCATGCTCAAAGAGGCTTTCTCCTCTTCAGTCCCGCACCGGCAAGCGCGGGGCCAGTTCTTTGAGTGCGCGACGATAGACCTCGCGCTTGAAGGTGACCACCTGTCCCAGCGGATACCAGTAGCTGACCCAGCGCCAACCGTCGAATTCCGGCTTGCCGGTCAGGTCCATCCTGACCCGGTCTTCGGCGCCGACCAACCGCAGCAGGAACCACTTCTGCTTCTGGCCGATGCACAGCGGCTGGCTGTGCATGCGTACCAGGCGCTGCGGCAGCCGATAACGCAGCCAACCACGGGTACAGGCGAGGATGTCGACATCGTGCTGCTCGAGCCCTACTTCTTCGTTGAGCTCACGGTAGAGCGCTTCTTCGGGTGTCTCGCGAGCGTTGATGCCGCCCTGGGGAAACTGCCAGGCGTCCTGATTGATCCGCCTGGCCCAGAGGACCTGGCCGAAATCATTGGTCAGGATGATACCGACATTCGGCCGAAAACCATCGGAATCGATCACGACTAGCAACCTCGAAAACGCATGTCGCCGCATTGTTCCACAAAACGGCAGCGAGCCGAAAGCGCGGCAAGCGGCCGCTGGAACCAGCCGCCAACACGGCCCTGACCGCCCCTGCCGGACATGGCGAACGGGCCGATACGCCGCTCGCCTACCGACGGCCGAGTTCCGCTATGCTTGGCGCCCTCTGACTGATGACCGAGGTTCCCGACCGTGCGCTTGGCCCTATTCGACCTGGACAATACCCTGCTGGCCGGTGACAGCGATCACGCCTGGGGCGAATTCCTCTGCCAGCGCGGCCTGGTCGATGTCGACACCTACCGCGCGCGCAACGACGCGTTCTATCAGGACTATCTCGACGGCAAGCTGGACGTCCACGCCTACCAGAACTTCTGCCAGGAGATTCTCGGGCGCCGCGAGATGGCCGAACTGCAGCGCTGGCACGACGAGTTCATGCGCGAGCACATCGAACCGCTGGTGCTGGCCAAGGGCGAGGCGCTGCTGCGTCGGCACCTGGAGGCGGGTGACCGGGTAGCCATCGTCACCGCGACCAACCGCTTCATCACCGGCCCGATCGCCGCACGCCTGGGCGTGGAAACGCTCTTGGCCACCGAATGCGAGATGGTCGACGGACGCTACACCGGCCGCCTGACCGACATCCCCTGCTTCCAGGAAGGCAAGGTGCAGCGCATCGAGCGCTGGCTGGCGGAAAACGAGCAGACGCTCGAGGGCAGTTACTTCTACAGCGATTCGCGCAACGACCTGCCGCTGCTCGAGCGGGTCAGCCACCCGGTGGCAGTCGACCCGGATCCGACCCTGCGCCGGATTGCCGAAGAGCGCGGTTGGCAGATCATCTCGCTGCGCTGAGCCACAGCAGGCTCAGGCCGGCTTGGCGCCCATCAGCGCCATGATCGCCAACAGCACGATCAGCACCAGTAGCGCATAGCCACCGGTCATTCCCAGCAAACGGCCTGACGCAGGTGTTTCGCCAAGCGTCTGCCAGGCCTTCAGACGCCCTGCCAGCAAAAGGCCGAGCGGAACCAGCGCCAGAAACAGCAGCGAGCTTGCCAGCAGCCACAGCTGGCCCAGCGGCAAACCGGCCAGATGCGCCAGCCACCAGCCACTGACTGGCAGCGACAGACCAAGCAGCGCGAGCAGCGGCAACGACAACCGCCGGGTACGCTGCAGCTTGCGCTGCAACACGGCCCGATCACCGCCACGCGCGGCCTTCCACAGCATGATCAGGTGAACGATCACACCCAGCACCAGCAAAACCGCGGTGACGGCATGAGTGATTCGCAGCAACAGGTAATGTTCCATTCGCCAGCTCCTGGGGCCGCTCAGCCGAGAAACAGCCGATAGGCCGGGTTGTCGCTCTCATCCCAATAGCGGTAGCCGATCTTGTCGAGCGCCGCCGGCACCAGGTGGCGCTCCTCGGCCGGCACCTGCAACCCGGCGACCACCCGCCCGTCGGCCGCACCGTGATTGCGGTAATGGAACATCGAGATGTTCCAGCGCCCGCCGAGCTTGTTGAGAAAGTTGAACAGCGCACCGGGCCGCTCGGGAAACTCGAAGCGCAGCACCATTTCGTCGCTGACCCCGGCGGCGTGCCCACCGACCATGTGGCGGATATGCAGCTTGGCCAGCTCGTTGTCCGTCAGGTCGAGCACCGGGAAACCCTTTTCGCGCAACCCTTCGACAAGCGCCTCACGGGGGTCGTTTTCCGGATGGGTCTGCACACCGACAAAGATGTGCGCCTCACGGTCGGTGTGGAAGCGGTAGTTGAATTCGGTGATCTGACGCTTGCCGATCGCCTCGCAGAAGGTCTTGAAGCTGCCCGGACGCTCGGGGATGGTCACGGCGATGATCGCTTCACGCTTCTCGCCAAGCTCGGCGCGCTCGGCGACGTGCCGCAAGCGATCGAAATTGATGTTCGCCCCCGAGTCGATACCGACCAGCACCTGGTCGCTGACCCCTTCGCGCTCGGCGTACTTCTTGATACCGGCGACCGCGAGCGCGCCGGCCGGCTCGGTGATCGAGCGGGTGTCGTCGTAGATGTCCTTGATCGCCGCGCAGATCTCGTCGGTGCTGACGGTGATCACCTCGTCGACATAACGCCGGCAGATGTCGAAGGTGTGCTGGCCGATCTGCGCCACGGCCACGCCGTCGGCGAACAGGCCGACCTGCTCGAGCACCACGCGCGCGCCGGCGGCCATCGCAGCCTGCAGGCAGTTCGAATCGTCCGGCTCGACCCCGATCACCCTGGTCTCGGGCCGCAGGTACTTGACGTAGGCAGCAATGCCGGCGATCAGCCCGCCGCCACCGACCGGCACGAAGATGGCGTCGATCGGCCCCTGGTGCTGGCGCAGGATCTCCATCGCCACGGTGCCCTGCCCGGCGATCACATCCGGATCATCGTACGGGTGGATATAGACGTAGCCCTTCTCCTCGACCAGCTTGAGCGAATAGGCCAGCGCGTCGGGAAAGGCATCGCCGTGCAGCACCGCTCGCCCGCCGCGTGCGCGCACACCCTGCACCTTCAACTCGGGCGTGGTGCGCGGCATCACGATGGTCGCCTTGATGCCCAGCTGGCGGGCCGCCAGCGCCACACCCTGGGCGTGATTGCCGGCCGAGGCCGTGACCACGCCGCGCGCCAGCTCATCGGCCGACAGCTGGGCCAGCTTGTTGTAGGCGCCACGAATCTTGAAGGAGAACACCGGCTGCAGGTCTTCGCGCTTGAGCAGGACCTGGTTGCCGAGGCGTTCGGAAAGCTGACGGGCCGGTTGCAGCGGGGTTTCCACGGCGACGTCATAGACGCGCGAGGTAAGGATCTTCTTGACGTACTGTTCGAGCATCGTGGCGGTCTTGGGCGGGTGGGCAGGCGTTCGCGGAAGCGCCGAGTCTACCCCGCGACCGGACCGACGACCACCGACAATCCCGCGGCAGAACACCGGTACAGCGGGTGAGCGACATCGGCCGGTCATGCGCGGCTATAATCCTCGGCCCGTCTCCCGCCCCGGATGTCCACGATGAACCAGGACCAGCTCAAGCAGGCCGTCGCTCAGGCCGCCGTCGACCTTATCGTTCCCCAGCTCACCGACCGCAGCATCGTCGGCGTCGGCACCGGTTCGACGGCGAATTTCTTCATCGACCTGCTGGCGCAGCACAAGGGCTTCTTCGATGGAGCCGTCGCCAGCTCGCAGGCCACCGCCGAGCGACTGAAGCAGCACGGCATCCCGGTCTACGACCTGAACAACGTCGCGGACCTCGAGTTCTACGTCGACGGTGCCGACGAGGCCAACAAGCACCTGGAGCTGATCAAGGGCGGCGGCGCCGCATTGACCCGCGAAAAGATCGTCGCCGCGGTGGCCCGCACCTTCATCTGCATCGCCGACGCCAGCAAGCTGGTCGAACAGCTCGGTGCCTTCCCGCTGCCGGTCGAGGTGATCCCCATGGCGCGCAGCCACGTCGCCCGCGAGCTGGTCAAGCTCGGCGGCGACCCGGTCTATCGCGAGGGGGTGGTGACCGATAACGGCAACGTGATCCTCGACGTGCACAACCTGATGATCGGCTTCGCCCCCGACCTGGAAGCGAAGATCAACAACATTGTCGGCGTGGTGACCAACGGCCTGTTCGCCGCGCGCCCGGCCGACGTCCTGCTGCTCGGCACGCCGAGCGGCGTTCAGACGCTCAAACGCTGAAGGCGGGGCGGCACCCGACGGAACCGGCGGCTACGCTTGTGAGGGCGCTCACCGCGTGACCACCAATCAGGAGGGTATCGCCATGTCCGGCAAGTTCCATCTGAAGAAATCCAGCAACGGGCAGTTCCACTTCAACCTGCTGGCGAGCAACGGCCAGATCATCCTGTCCAGCGAGCAGTACAAGGCCCACGCCTCGGCGCTGGGCGGAATCGAATCGGTACGCAAGAACGCTACGCGTGACGGCGCGTTCGAAATCAAGACCGGCGCGGGCGGCAAGCACTACTTCGTGCTCAAGGCCAGCAACGGACAGGTCATCGGCCAGAGCCAGATGTATGCCAGCGAGCGCAGTGCCGAACAGGGCTGCGACTCGGTGCGCCGACACGCACCCGACGCGCCCCTGCAGGACGAGAGCGCTGCCCTCGCCTCCTGACAACACAGGAGGCCTGGCGCCCAACCTCGGCGGCAGAACACCGGGGCAGACTTGCCTCGCCGAGCCGATGCAGCATGCCGTCTGACGTCACTGCCAGGCCTCCTGGGCTTCAACCATGGCGACCGGCACGCAGGTGTCTGTCGCCACGCTTGAACGCCAGCACCAGGCGCGGCGCCAGACAGATGCCCGCTGTGCTCGCCGTAGCGCAGGCTGCAACGGCCGGGCCGCGTCGAGGCGGGAAAACGAGGGTCTTGTAGTTCCGCTACGGGTCGCCGTCCTTGGCGCACCGTCTGTATGACAGGCCGGCGCGGATCAGGGCCGTGCCGGCACGGCTGCCTTGCGCTGGAACACGTAGAACCGGTTCGGTTCGCCGACCACATAGATGTTGCCGGCGGCGTCCATCGCCACGCCTTCGGCCTGCTCGATACCCTCCACCAGCCCGTTGAGCCCGCCGAACAGGCTGATGAAGCTGCGCGGCCGGCCCTGCAGGTCGAGCTCGACCAGCAGCCGCGACTCGTCCGACAGCATCAGCACGTGCCCGCTGCGCGGATCGATGGTCACCGAAGACAGGTCGCGGACGATGAGCGGCCGCTCCGGCAGCGCCTGCAAGACCCCGGCGGCGCCATCCTCGCCGGGAAACGGCAGCTCGAACAGCCCCTGCGGATCACGCTCCTTGGCCAACAGCAGGCGCTGGCTGCGCGGGTTCCAGGCCAACCCTTCGAAGCCCTTGTTGCCCGCCTCGGGAAAGCCGAGATCGTAGCTGGGCAGATCGGCCAGATCGAGGCGCTCGACGTCGGGCTCCAGACGGAACACCGCCACCAGCCGGCGACGTTCGTCGACGATGGCCATGCGCCCGTCGCCAAGCGCCTCGACCGCCTCGGGGTCGGCAAAACCGACCAGTTCGATGCTGCGCAGAATCAGCCCGGCCGGGGTGAGCTCGACCAGCTTGGGGTGTTTGCCGGTCACGGTGAACAGCGTGCCGGTCAAGGGGTTCCAGGTCAGCCCGGAGGTTTCATCATCCTCCAGCCCGACCAGGCGCGTTTCCAGCGCCAGCTCGTAGTTCGGCAGCCAGATGCCGGCCGTTCGCTGCTCGAGCGGGACGCTCCGCTCCTGCCAGAGCAGCCGCAGCTGGTCATCCCAGTGCAGGAGTTTTGCAGCGATCAGCAGGGTGACCAGCAGACACGCCACAGCGACCCAGGCGAACAGGCGCCAGGCACGGCGAGAAGAAGGCATGGGTGATTCCATCGACGCAGGGCAAGGGATTACAGCACGCCCGCGCCAACAGCGGAACACCCGGAAAAAGGCGGCCGGACCGACGCCCGGCCGCCGAGCGATCAGAGCACGCGGCTCTCGAAACGCGACAGGCCGACCAGCTCGAGCACCAGCTGGTCGCCCGATTGCAGCGGGCCGACACCAGCCGGCGTACCGGTCAGCACCACATCGCCCGGTTGCAGGCTGAAGTGGCCGGCGATGTGTCGGATCAGCGGCACGATGGTATTGAGCATCTGGCTGCTGTTGCCGTCCTGGCGCACCTCGCCATTGAGCGTCAGGCGAATGCCGATATCGCCCAGGTCTTCGACCGCATCACCTGGCACGAAGGGGGCCAGTACGCAGGCGCCGTCAAAGCTCTTGGCCAGCTCCCAGGGGTGGCCCTTTTCCTTCAGCTTCGCCTGCACCTCGCGCAGCGTCAGATCCAGCGCCGGCGCAAAACCCGAAATCGCGTCGCGGATCTCTTCCTCACCGGGCTGGCGCGACAGCGGCTTGCCGATCAGCACGGCGATCTCCGCTTCGTAGTGCACCGCACCGCGGTCGCGCGGAATGGCAAAGCCACCGGCCAGCGGCACCGCACAGCTGCCCGGCTTGATGAACAGCAGCGGCTCGCTCGGCACCGGGTTGTTCAGCTCCTTGGCATGCTCGGCGTAGTTGCGCCCGATGCAGACCACCTTGCCCAGCGGGTAGTGGATCGGCGTGCCGTCGGTGTACTGATGCTTGTAGTTCATGGCAGTCCTCAGCCGTGGGGCGGCAGCGCTTGCTGCCACCAGTCGCTGTCGGGGATGGAAAGCGCAAGGCGCCTTCCACCTGACGGATCAGAGAGAAAAGATCTTGCCCGGGTTCATGATGCCGTTCGGGTCGAACGCCGCCTTGACCGCCTTCATGTAGGCGATCTCGGCCGGCGAACGGCTGTACTCGAGGTAGTCGCGCTTGGTCATGCCGACGCCGTGCTCGGCGCTGATCGAGCCGTTGTACTTCTGCACCGTCTCGAACACCCACTTGTTCACTGCGGCGCACTTGTCGAAGAACTCTTCCTTCGACAGCGCCTCGGGCTTGAGGATGTTCAGGTGCAGGTTGCCGTCGCCGATATGGCCGTACCAGAGCACCTCGAAGTCCGGGTAATTGCGGGTGACGATGGCGTCGATGTCGGCGAGGAAGGCCGGCACCCTGGAGACGGTCACCGAGATGTCGTTCTTGTACGGCGTGTAGTGGGCGATGGTCTCGGAGATGAACTCGCGCAGCTTCCACAGGTTCTGCAGCTGCTGGTCGCTCTGGCTCATCACCCCGTCGATCACCCAGCCTTCGTTGACGCAGTGCTCGAAGGTCGCCAGCGCCTGCTCGGCGCGCTCCTCGGTGGTGGCCTCGAACTCCAGCAGCGCGTAGAACGGTGCGCGCGTCTCGAACGGTGCCGGCACATCGCCGCGGGCGAGGATCTTGTCCAGGCACTTGTCGGAGAAGAACTCGAAGGCGGTCAGGTCCATCTTGTCCTGGAAGGCGTGCAGCACCGGCATGATCGAATCGAAGTCCGGCGTGCCCAGCACCATCGCGGTGAGGTTGGTCGGCTGGCGCTCCAGGCGCATGGTCGCCTCGACGACGAAGCCCAGGGTGCCCTCGGCGCCGATGAACAGCTGGCGCAGGTCGTAGCCGGTGGCGTTCTTGATCAGGTCCTTGTTCAGCTCGAGCAGGTCGCCCTTGCCGGTGACGACCTTCAGGCCGGCGACCCAGTTGCGGGTCATGCCGTAGCGGATCACTTTGATGCCGCCGGCGTTGGTGCCGATGTTGCCGCCGATCTGGCTCGAGCCGGCCGAGGCGAAGTCCACCGGGTAGTACAGGCCCTTGTCCTCGGCGAACTGCTGCAGCTGCGCGGTGACCACACCCGGCTGGCAGACCACGGTGCGGTCGGTGGCGTTGAAGTCGAGGATCTGGTTCATGTAGTCGAAGGCCACCACCACTTCGCCATTGGCTGCGACGGCGGCGGCGGAGAGCCCGGTACGGCCGCCCGAGGGCACCAGTGCGACCTTGTGCTGGTTGGCCCAGCGTACGATGGCCTGCACCTGCTCGATGCTCTTGGGAAAGACGATGGCCGACGGCGCCGGCGCGAATTGCTTGGTCCAGTCCTTGCCGTAGGTATTGAGCGAATCGGCATCGGTCAGCACTTTGCCAGGCTCGACCAGGGTCTTCAGCTCGTCGATCAGGGCGAGATCGGTCATCACGGGAACTCTCATACGATTCATGGTCACCCTGAGTACGCTTCAGCTCAGGAGGTGGGGTGTTTCGAGGGGCTCGTATGCTAGCATACGCACCCTTTTCAAACGTGCCTCGGCAGACTCCCGGCACCGGCGACGCCGGGTCGGTCAGCCTTCGCTGGACACTTCGTCCTCTCTTTCGGCCCTAAGGTTTTAACGCAGATGAGCCAGACCTCTCTCGACAAGAGCAAGATCAAGTTCCTTCTTCTCGAAGGCGTCCACCAGAACGCTGTCGACACCCTCAAGGCGGCCGGCTACTCCAACATCGAGTACCTGAAGACCGCGCTGTCCGGCGACGAGCTGAAGGAAAAGATCGCCGACGCCCATTTCATCGGCATCCGCTCGCGCACCCAGCTCACCGAGGAAGTCTTCGACGCCGCCAAGAAGCTGATCGCCGTCGGCTGCTTCTGCATCGGCACCAACCAGGTCGACCTCAACGCGGCCCGCGAGCGTGGTATCGCGGTGTTCAACGCCCCCTATTCCAACACCCGCTCGGTCGCCGAGCTGGTGCTGGCCGAGGCCATCCTGCTGTTGCGCGGCATCCCGGAGAAGAACGCCTCCTGCCACCGTGGCGGCTGGATCAAGTCGGCGGCCAACTCCTTCGAGATTCGTGGCAAGAAGCTCGGCATCATCGGTTACGGCTCGATCGGCACGCAGCTCTCGGTACTCGCCGAGGCCCTCGGCATGCAGGTCTACTTCTACGACGTGGTGACCAAGCTGCCGCTGGGCAACGCCACCCAGGTCGGCTCGCTGTACGACCTGCTGGGCATGTGCGACATCGTCTCGCTGCACGTGCCGGAACTGCCGTCCACCCAGTGGATGATCGGTGAGAAGGAAATCCGCGCGATGAAGAAGGGCGGCATCCTGATCAACGCCGCGCGCGGCACCGTGGTCGAGCTGGACCATCTGGCCGCCGCGATCAAGGACGAGCACCTGATCGGCGCCGCCATCGACGTGTTCCCGGTCGAGCCCCGCTCCAACGACGAGGAGTTCGAAAGCCCGCTGCGTGGCCTGGATCGCGTGATCCTGACGCCGCACATCGGTGGTTCGACTGCCGAAGCGCAGGCCAACATCGGCCTGGAAGTCGCCGAGAAGCTGGTCAAGTACAGCGACAACGGCACCTCGGTGTCCTCGGTCAACTTCCCGGAAGTCGCCCTGCCGTCGCATCCGGGCAAGCACCGCCTGCTGCACATCCACCAGAACATTCCGGGCGTGATGAGCGAGATCAACAAGGTGTTCGCCGACAACGGCATCAACATCTGCGGCCAGTTCCTGCAGACCAACGAGAAGGTCGGCTACGTCGTCATCGACGTGGACAAGGAATACTCCTACCTCGCCCTGGAAAAGCTGCAGCACGTCAACGGCACCATCCGCAGTCGCGTGCTGTTCTGATCGGCCCGCGGTGAGGCAAGAAGGGAGGCCCAGGCCTCCCTTTTTCATGCCCGCCGCTCAGTAGGCGCCGCGCGCACCGCCTTCGCCGCCCGTGCCGCTGGTACCCGGGGCGGCCGGTGGCTGGCCGTCAGCCCCCTTGTCGACTTGCGGAGTCGATCCGTCGCCGCCGGTCCCGCCGGTATCGGTCGCCGCACCGCCCTGGGTCGAGCCCTGCGCCGCACTGCCGAAGCCCTTGCCACTCATGTCGTTGCCACGCGCCTCGGGCTGCTCGGACTGCGCCGCCGCCGGTTCGGCCGTCTGCCCGTGCTCGGCGGCCGAAACCACGGCCGGCAGGCACAGCGATAGGCTCAAGGCGGCAATCTTGCTCCAGTTCATGATCGTTTCCTCGCTGGGGTGACGGAGGTTAGAGGGCGGCCGCCGTCCGGAGGTTGCATCGCTCAGCGCAGCATCTGCCAGAGTGACGCCGCGATCCCGGCGATGCTCTCGCCGGCGACGAGTCCGGCCGCGGCGACGATCACGAAGCGTTCGGCCAGCTGCCGCGAGCGCACGGCGAGCAGCCAGGCGAGCAGCGCACCCAGGCTCATCATCAGCGACACCGAGGCCGGGATCACGAATGCCAGCCCGAGCGCCGCCGAGCTCGGCAGCCAGCGCAACCGCGCCGGCGGCAGCAGCGCCTCGAGCACGCCCAGCGGCAGCCCCACCAGCGCCCCGGCCAGCATCGCCAGGCGCGTCTCGCCGGCGAGCGCATCCGGCCCGCCGCCGAGCGCTTCGGCCACCGCCTTCCAGGTCGCTACCGCCGGGGCCGGCCACTCGGGGGTGATCAACATGCTCTGCGGCGAGGGAATCAGCAACTCGTAGACCAGCACCCCGACCAGGCTGCCGAGCGCGATGCCCAGGCATTGCGCCACCGCCTGGCGCCCGGGCGAGGCACCGATCACATGGCCGACCTTGAAGTCGTTGAGCAGGTCCGTGCATTGCCCGGCGGCGCCCCCAGCGGTGTTGGCGCTCATCAGGTTGACCGTCAACTGCCCGGGCGCCAGTACGCCGAAGCCGAGCTGCGACAGCTGGCCCATGGCGCCGATCGGCGGGATGCCGGTAGCCCCCACGACCCGGGCAGCGACGATCGCCAAGAGCAGCGCCAGGGGAATCGACAGCGCCGCCAGCCAGGGATCGATGCCGAACAGCGTCGTCTGCAACGCCACCACCAGCAGCGTCGCCAGCGCCAGGCCGAGCAGCGGCAGCGCCGCGAATTTCGGGCCCGCCGCCCGGCCGACCCGGCGCTGGCGCAGCAGCCGCACGCCGAGCCCGGCGAGCGTCGCCGTCACCATCAGGCTCACACCGGGCCAGAGCAGCCACTCCACCAGCGCGGCGAACTGCGGCCCGCGGGCGTCCGCGGCCAGCAGCACCCGTCCACTGTCGAGCAGCCAGGGCGCGGCCACACCCCAGGCCAACAGCGCGCCGAACAGCAGCGACAGACCGATGCGCAGGCCGACGATGCCACCGAAGCCAAGCAGCAGCAGCGAAGGCTCGAGCTGGAACGTCAGGCGTTCCAGCGACACCGACGGCGCCCAGCGCGGCAAGGCCCACCAGAGCACGTCCGAGAGCTTGAGCAAGGCAGCGGTACTCGCCGCCGCCGCCAGCACCCGCAACCGCCGCCCGGCCTCCGCACCGTGGCTGTAGATCTGCTCGAGCGTCGCCAGGGTCGCCATGCCTTCGGGAAAACGCAGACCGGCGCCAACGATCAACGATGGCCGGAGATACCAGGCCACCCAGACGCCGAGAAAACTGACCGAAAACACCCAGGCGACCAGGGGCCAGGTCGGCAACTGCTCGCCGGTCAGCAGGCTGTAGGCGGGAATGGGCGCGACCAGGCCGGCCGAGGCGATCGAGGCGCAGGCCGAAGCCGTGGTCTGGTTGATGTTGCTTTCATGCAGCGTCCACGGTGGCCGGCCGAACCAGGCTGCCGCGCTCTGCCAGAGGGTGTAGCCGACCAGCAGGGCGATGATCGACATGTTGAACGACCAGCCGATCTTCAACCCGGAATAGAGATTGGAGGGCACCAGCACGGCCCCCAGCAGCAGCCCGGTCGCCAGGGCCCGGAGGCTGAGTTCGCGGCGCTTGGTCGTCGCGGCCTGAAATTCGAGCATTCGCTAACCCTAGCGCATTTGCCGACGGCGCGAAGCAATCGCCTCGAATTGGCGGCATATTCGCGGCTTTTCCACTCGCGGCATGAACTTCGACGTCAGGGGCTGGTCGGTTAGTGACTTTTGCCACCTTTCACTTGCAGCCCGACTCTAGGTACCGGACATGGATGCGGATCTTACCCGGGGCGAAACCTCTGCCAGCGGCAGAGTCACCCTTCTGACCCACAACGAACTGCTGGGGCGCTTCTTTCGCCACTTTCTCGACGAACAGGCCCACCTCAAGGTGGCACTGGCCAGCCTGTCGCCGCCGGAGAACGGCCTCGACGGCGACCTGATCCTGGTCGATGCCGGGCACAGCGAAACCGGCGAACTGTCCTCGCTGATCGAACAGATCGACGGCAAGACGCCGCTGGCCCTGGTCAACATCGTGCCGGACCAGGCCATGGCGCTGGTCGATCGTCACCCCTGGATACGCGGCGTGTTCTACACCCAGGCCACGCCCGAACACCTGCTCAGTGGCATCCGCACCCTGCTGGCCGGCGGCGACTGGCTGCCGCGCATGCTCATGGAGCGGCTGCTCGGCCAGTTGCGGCGGATGCGCCAGCTGGCCGAGAGCAAGGCCACGCTGACACTGCGCGAACGGGAGATCCTCAGCCTCGCCGGCAAAGGCCTGTCCAACGCGGAAATCGCCGAACGCCTGTGCCTGAGCCCGCACACCATCAAGAGCCATATCCACAATCTGCTGCGCAAGATCGGCGCCTCCAACCGCGCCGAGGCGGCCTACCTGCTGCGCAGCCGGCTCGACTGGACCGAGTCGTGCGAGGCCTGAGCCGGTACGGCTTAAGCCTCGCATTTGCGCGTTTTTCCATCCTCGGATGGATATCCAGCCCAGCGGGCAGCGCGAAGAATCGGCTGGTCGATTCTTCGAGGAGCGTGCCATGACGCCTCCCCTCTGTGCCGCTGCGCTCGGCCTGGCCGCCCTGCTCGCCGGGCCCGCCACGCTGCAGGCCGCCGACCTGCTGGACAACGCCGACCTCTACGGCGCAGCGACCGGCGCCGCCGCGCAGGATCCGCTGAACCGCAGCGCCTGGGTGCTGCAGCAGGGCAGTGACAACCAGGCCCTGCTCGACCAGCGCGGCCAGCTGCTGCGCGGCCGCATCCTGCAGAACGGTGCCGCCCAGGAAGCGCTGATCCTGCAGCAGGGCAGCGGGCTGGAGGCGCTGATCCGCCAGTCCGGTTACGGCAACAACGCCGCCATCGTCCAGCTCGGCAACGACAATGCGGCCAGCATCGAGCAGGTTGGCGACTACAACAACGCACGCCTGGAGCAGCAGGGCGACGGCCTCAGCGGCGCGATCATCCAGCACGGCTCGGGGATGGACATCCAACTCATCCAGCGGCGTTGAACCCGGCAGGACGCCGCCTACGCAGGAAGCCGAACGGATGCTCGCCATGACACTCGCCTCGATACTGCTCGCCAGCGCCGCGGATGGCGTACAGGCAGCGCTCAGCCTCTCCGCCGCCGGCGAGGATGGGATACAGACTCAACTGTGCTTTACCGGCCACGGCCAGCAGGTGCGCTATCGCCTGCAGCTGACCTCGACCGGCGCCGCCGGCACCAGTCGCAGCGGCCAGGGCGGCACGCTGGTGGCCGCGAGCGAACCGCTCTGCCCGGTGCGCAATCGCCTCGGTGCTGGAGCCGGGGTTCGGTTGCAGGCCGAGCTGCGCTGGTGGGTCGATGGCCGCGAACAGCCTCCGATCCGCCGGCAGTGGCCGCCGGCGGAGGCGCCGGAAAGCCACGCCGGCTGAGCCGCTAGACCCGCGACAGGTGCCGCGGCTGGCTCTGGCTCAGGCGCCGGCCGAGCGCCATGCCCTTGAGTTCGATGCAGTGGTAGGTGAACGTCGAGACCATCAGCACCGCGCCCAGCAAGGCCACGGTCAGCAGCACATCGATCAGGCGATCGCCGGAGGTGATGTAGCGCATGATCTGGTGGCTCTGCGGGTTCTCCAGAATCACCGTGAACTCGGCGCCGAGCAGCCGCGACAGCACGATCGCCACGCTGGTGAAGACGAACAGCACCGCGGCATGGGTCAGGTAGATCGAGAACGACAGCTCGCCGAGGCGCTTGAACAGCCGCATCCGCAGCAGCCGCGAGATCACCCCGCGCTCGAAGGCGAAGACCAGGATCACGGCGCAGAACAGCAGGCTGGCGAGCAGCCCCTTGTGCGGTAGTTCGGCGGTCAGCACCCGGTAGACCAGCAGCACACCGAGCAGCTCCAGCGCATCGAACAGGGGGCCGTCGTCCAGCCGCATCACCGCCTCGCGGATTCGCTCGTAGAGCCGGTACAGCAGCACGCCGGCAAAGAAACAGGTGCCGCCACGGCGGATGAACGCCAGCATCGGCTCCGGCTCGACGAACAGCAACGCAGCGCTCACCAGCGATACCGCGGCGAACAGCTGCAGGCTGCGGCGCGGCATCAGCAGCAGCGTCAGGCCGAACACCAGATACAGGTAGTACTCGATGCTGATGCTCCATGCCGGCGTGTTGAACGACAGGCTTTCGCTCCAGGGCAGCCAGGACTGCATGAGCAGCGCATTGGGCAGGATTTCGCCGGGTGCGGTCTTGCCACTGAAGGCCGGGTCGTTGAACGAGAAGCCGTGATGCTGGGCGACCAGCTTGGCGCACTCGAGCAGGATGAACACGGCGAGCATCACCAGGTGCAGGGGCAGCAGGCGGAATGTCCGGCTGATCACGAAACGGCGCAGCACGTCCGGGCTGAACGGCCGGTTGCCGTAGGCGTGGCAGAGCACGAAGCCACTGAGCACGAAAAAGAACTCGACGAACAGGTCCGCGTTGCGAAAGAACCCGAGCTCGGAAAAGCTCAGCAGGATCTGCGCGTGGAACAACACCACGGCCAAGGCACAGAGGCCGCGAAAACTATCCAGCACATCGAAGCGTTGCACTGCTACCTCCTTGTCTGCGCGCCTGCCAGCAGGCATGGGGAAAGTCGGAGCGCGATCGGTCGCGCACCAAAAAATAGGAGCGGAGCGCTCGCTGAAAAGTTTCGAAACATCTGTGGGCAGGCAGCGCTTTTGCGTGCTCGATCAAGTTGGGCAAGGGGGCGCCGTGCCCGGTCTCACCAGAGCCAGCCGAGCCAGAGCAGCAGCGCCAGCAGCCAGGCACTGAAAGCCAGCACACCGCGATCGAGCCAGCGGTTCCAGAGCCGCTCGCGACGGCGCCAGGCGCTGCGATCGGGCTGCCAGTTCGGCTCCGGCAGGGGTGGGCGGCGCAGCAGCCGGGTCAGCCACAGCGACGCCACCAGCGCCGGGTTCGGCAGCTGCCTCAGGCGCCGCGGAACCTTCCAGCCCTGCTGCAATGCGAGGGCGGCCAGGCCCAGCGCTGCCAGCAACGGCCAGAGTGCCGCCCAGACAGCGCCGGGATAGAGCCCGGCAAGCAGCGGTTCGCGCAGCGGCGACCAGACCCACGGCAATACCAGCGGCGCGAGGCTCAGCAGCGCCCAGGGCAACCATTGCGATGGCCGCGGCGCCGGTCGGCGCATCGCCCGCTGCTCGCCACGCAGCAGCCACAGGGCGCGCAGCAGCAACAGCGCGGTGGCCACGCTGGCCAGCGCCAACAGCACGCCCCAGGCGGCAAGCGGGCTGGCGTGCCAGGCATCCTTGAGCAAGTACTTCACCGCCGCTCCGCTGGTCAGCGGCGCGCCCATGATTGCCAGCACCGGTAACCAGAGCACGAGCCAGGTGCCGCGCGTGAGGCGACTGTCGTGCGCCAGCCCGGCGGCGAGAAACAGCGCCCCCTTGGCCAGGCCGTGATGCACGCCGAACAGCACCAGCAGGGTCAGCAACGCCGCAGACGGCGCCCCGGCGCCCCAGGCCAGCGCCAGGATCATCAGCAGCCAGCCCATCTGGCTCACCGATGACCAGGCCAGCACCGCCTTGGGCTTGCTGGCACACAGCCCCAGCGCGGCGGCATAGAAGGCGCCGAACAGCCCGGCCAGCAGCATGGGCGTGCTCCAGGCCGCGAGCGTCGGATCGGCCGCCGGCAGGCATCGCCAGAGACCCAGCACCCCGGCCTTGAGCATCGCCCCGGAAAGCACCGCACTGGCCGGTGCCGGCGCCTCGGGGTGGGCCAGCGGCAGCCAGACATGCAGCGGCCAGAAACCCGCCTTCAGGCCCAGGCCGACCAGCAGCAGGCCCAGGCTGAGCGAGTCGATCGGCTGGGCCTGCCAGCTGGCGAAGTCGAACGCCTGCCCGGTCGCGTGGCTACGCAGCAGCAGCCCGGCGAGCAGCAACATCTCGCCGCACAGCGCCAGCTGCAGGTACAAGCGCGCGGCGCGGCGCGGCGCGGCGCGGGCGCGGCCCGGCGTGGTGGGCGATCAACCCGTAGGCAGCCAGGCTCATGGCGCTGAAGCCCAGGTAGAAGCTGAGCGCGTCGGTAGCAACGATCAGCAGCAGGTTGCCGGCCAACGCCAGCTGCCAGAACACCCAGAAGCGCAGCCGCTTCGCATCGCCTGCCAGGCTGCCAACCGCCGACCAGGCGGCGGCCGCCCAGAGCACTGCGGAAAAGCCCAGCCAGGCGCGCGTCAGCAGGTCATCGCCGCCCCAGCGCACGCCTTCCCACAGCCAGGGCAGTTCCAGCGCCGGCGCCGGCTGCAGGGCTGCCAGCAGACCCGGCAGGCAGGTCAGCGGCAGCAGCGGCAGGAGGCGCTCGCGCAGCCACGGCAGCAGGGCTGCGGCAAGCAGCGGTGCGAGCGGCACCAGCAGCCAGAGCCAGGCGTTCACAGGACGAACTCCCGCTCGACGATCAGCTGACTCCAGCCCAGCGGGCTCAACGCGGTGGCCGCCAGCAGGCCGACCAGCAACGACAGCAGCGCGGTGAACATTGGGGGCAACAGGAGCATCCAGTGGGTTTCCAGGCGCCGTTCGGCCCAGCGGTTCTCGTGCCAGTCCGCCGGCGTGGCGAACCAGCCGCGCCAGAGCAGCGGCAGAAAGTACGCCGCATTGAGCAAGGCGGAACCGAGCAGCACCAGGACGACCCAGTCCTGGCCGACCTCCAGCGCGCCCAAGCCCAGCGTCCACTTGCTGATGAACCCGGCGATCGGCGGAATGCCGATCATGCCCAGCGCGCCAACCGAAAAGGCGGTCATGGTCCAGGGCATGCGCCGGCCGACACCGTCCATTTCGCGGACGCGGTGAATGCCGAGGGTCTCGGCGAAATTGCCGGCGCAGTAGAACAGCGTGACCTTCATCAGCCCCTGGTGCACCAGGTGCACCAGCCCGCCCACCGCGGCGATCGGCCCGAGCAGGGCGACGCCCAGGGTGATGTAGGACACCTGGCTGATCGTCGAGTAGGCCAGGCGCTTCTTCAGCTCCTGTTGCTGCAGCGCGCGCAACGAGCCGAACAGGATGGTCGCTGCCGCCAGCCAGAGCAGCGGCCGAGTCAGTTCCAGTTCGAGCAGCGCCTCGGCGCCGTATACGTCGTAGACCACGCGGACGATGCCAAAGGCGCCGGCCTTGACCACCGCCACCGCGTGCAACAGCGCGCTGACCGGCGCCGGCGCGACCATCGCCTGGGGCAGCCAGCCGTGCAGCGGAATCAGCGCCGCCTTGACCCCCAGCCCGGCGATCAGCAGCACAAAGGCCACGCGCAGTGCCAGTTCATGTTCGTCGACCTGGCCGAGCAGGTAGCCGGCCGCCTGGAAGTCCGGCGTGCCCGCCAGCCCGTGCAGCAGGGCCACGCCCATCAGCACCAGCGCCCCGCCGCCCAGCGTATAGGCGAGGTAGACCCGGCCGGCGGCCAGCGAATCGGGCGTGCCGCGGTGCACCACCAGCGGAAAGGTCGCCAGCGTCAGCAGTTCGTAGAACAGCAGAAAGCTGACCAGGTTGCCGGCCAGGGCGATGCCCACGGTGGCGCTGACGCAGAGGCTGAAATAGCCGAAGAAGCGCGAGCGCAGCGGTGAGCGCTCCAGGTAGCCGATGGCGTACAGCGTAGTCGCCGCCCAGAGCAGCGAAGACAGCGCGACGAACAGCAGCGACAGCGCGTCGGCCTGCAGCACCAGCGGCGCCCCTGGCAACAGCGGCACGCTGAAACGGAACTCCAGCCCCTGGCTGACGCCGTAGAGCAACCAGCCCACCAGCACCAGCTTGACGGTCACGCCGAGCAGGTTGAGCGTCACCCGCAGGCGCTGCTGCTCCTCGCGCAGGGCGAAGATGACCAGCCCGGGCAGCAGCGAGCTGAGTACGATCGCCAGCGGCAGCCAGGTCTGCGGATTCATCAGCCCAGCCCTCCGAGCCAGCGCAGCAGCGGTTCGCTGACCAGCGCCAGGCACCAGACCAGCAGCGCCGGCAGCAGCGCCAGCCATTGCGCCGGGCGATCGGCACGCAGGCTCGGCGGGTTCGGCCGGGCGCGGTCGAAGCCATGGCTGACCACGCGCATCACATAGGCAGCCGAGAGCAGCGTGCCGAGCAGGATGCCGAAGGCCCAGGGCCACAGCCGCGGCTCGGCCAGCAGCGGCTCGAGCAGCAGCCATTTGGCGACAAAACCGCCACTGGGCGGCAGCCCGATCAGGCTGCCACCGGCCACGGCAAAGGCGGTCAGCGCCACCGGCACGTTCTGGCTGGCTCCCTTCATCCCGCGTACGCGCGTGCTGCCCAGAATGCTCTTCAGCTCACCGGCAGCGAGAAACATCGAGGCCTTGGCCAGCCCGTGCGCCAGCACGAACAGCCACAGCGCAGCGTGCAGTCGCGGGTCCTGCAGCTGCAGCAACAGGCCGAGCGCGAGCAGCGCATACCCCAGCTGGGCCACCGTCGAATAGGCGACCAGGCTCTTGAGCAACGGCGCACGCAGCGCCGACCATCCGCCCGCCAGCAGCGCCAGCACGCCGGCGGCGGCGAACAGGCCACCGGCCTCGCGGCCCAGCTCGGCGGGGGCAATCTCGCTCCACAGCAGCCAGAGGATGTACAGCGGCCCCTTGACCACCAGCGCCGAAAGCAGGGCGCTGACTGCCGTCGGCGCCGCGGCGTGGGCCGGTGGCAACCACAGGTGCAGTGGCCACAGCGCCGCCTTGAGCATCAGGCCGAGGCTGGCCAGCAACAGCGCCGTGCGGGTGGCGGCATCCGCCTCGGCCAACGCCGCCAGCGAGGGGATGTCGAGTACGCCGTAGCGTCCGTAGAGCAGTGTCACGCCCAGCAGATAGGCCAGCGAACCGGCGAGCGACAGCAGCAGGTAATTGAGCGCCGGCTTCCAGGCCGCATCGCCGGCCAGTGCGACCAGCGCCACCGCGCAGAGGGCGAGCAGCTCCAGCGTGACGTAGAGATTGAACAGATCCGCTGACAGCCAGAGCGCCGCGAGCGCCGCCTGCAGCAGGCAGGACAGTGGCCAGAAGTCCTCGCCGCCCGCCGCATGGGCGATGCGCGTGGCGTACAGCGCTACCAGCAGGTGCAGCAACGCGGTGAACAGCAACAGCAGCGCGGCCAGCGGGGTCAGCCGCAGGCGGATCGCCAAGCCTTCCGCCCAGCCACCGACCAGCAGCTGCTGGCTGCCACCGGCGAGGACCTCGACGAGCGCCAAGGCTGCGGCCAGCAGGCTGGCGAGGCTCACAGCGACCACCCAGCGTCCCGGTCGACGCGGCCGGGCCAGCAGCAGCCAGAGCGCGCCGGCCAGCGGCAGCAGCAGGCTGAGCAAGGCGCTGTTCATGACCGTTTCTCGTCGCGGCGGGCCAGGCCGTTGACCAGGCGCAGGGCCAGGGCCGTGGCGCTGACGGCCACCACCAGACCGGTGACCACCAGCGCCACCAGCAGGGGATCGGTCGGCGTGTGGCGCGCCGCCAGGGCGATCATCAGCAGGAACACGCCACTGCCCATCAGGTTGATGGCGATGATCCGCCGCAGCGGCTGGCGCAGGGTCAGCAGGCCATGCAGGCCGAGCAGCCAGAGCCCGAGGCCAAGGGCGACCCACAGCAGTGTGGCGTTCATCGCTGGCGCTCCGCGCGCTCGCCGACCACCAGCAGCGCCAGGCTGAGGCCGATGGACAGGGTCGCGGCGGCCTCGATCAGCAGGATCAGCGGTTTGGCCCAGCCGCTGGGATAGGTCAGCCAGCCACGCCCGAACCAGGCGCACGCGGCAGCCACGCCGACGAACAGCAGCAGCCCGCCGAGCACCGCCAGGCGCAGCGGCAGGCGGTGCCAGCCGAGCGGCGGCAGGGCATCGGCCAGGCGCAGCAGCACCAGCCCTGCGGCCAGCACCGCGCCGGCCTGAAAGGCGCCACCGGGCGAGGCCGCGCCGCGCCAGAGCACATAGCCGCTGGCCAGCACCAGCAGCGGCGCCAGGGTCGGGGCCCAGGCGCGCAGCAGCGGCCAGGGCCGGCTCAGCGCCAGCCGGGCCGGGCCGCTCTGCCGGGCGCCGAGCAGCGCCAGCAGCAGCACCGCCAGTTCGAGCAGGGTGTCCCAGGCCCGGAAATTCAGCAGCACGGCCGTCACCGGGTGGCTCACGCCGCTGTCAGGCAACGCCGCCTCGACCGCTGCCGGCAGCGGCGAACGCGCCTCGGCCAGCGGCGCCACGGCATCGAACAACAGCCAGAACAGGGGCAACAGCACCGCCAGCACCGCCAAGCGCCGCGGTGCCGGCAGGCGCGGCTCGCTGCCTTCCAGCGGTTGCCGGGCCAGCGCAGCGAACAGCAGCACGCCGGTGAGGCCGGCGCCGATCGCCGCTTCGGCGAGCGCCAGGTCCGCCGCGCCGAGACGGGCCCAGACCAGCGCCAGGATCAGCCCGAAAGCGATGAACAGCAGCACCGCCGCGTACAGCTGGCGGGCATGCAGTGCCCCGGCCGCCAGGCCGAGCAGCAACACGCCGAGGGTGCCGTCGAGCAGCAGCTCAGTCATGCCCGTCCTCCTCGCTCTGCCGCGCGAGCAGCTGGCAGGCGACGGCGCCGGAGGCCAGGATCAGCAGCCAGATCAGCAGCATCTGCGCGATTGCCAGCAGGCTGTCGGCGCGCAGCGACAGGCCGAGGACGATCAGCCCGAGGCCCAGGGTGTCAGCCTTGGTCAACGCATGCAGCCGGCTGACCGCATCGGGGAAACGCAGCAGGCCGAGGCTGCCGGCCACCAGAAAGCCGAGGCCCGCCAGCAGCGGCGCCCAGCTGGCCCAGTGCAGCCAGTCACTCATGGCGGCTCCGCCGCAGCAGCTGGACCAGCGCAGCACTGGCGATGGCCGCGAGCAGGGCCAGCAGCAGCGCCACGTCACGCAGCGCCGGCTGCTGCCCGGCGTCGGCCAGCACCAGCAGGACCGCGGTGCCGGCAGTGCCGAAGAGCTGGATCACCAGCAGCCGGTCGACCCGAGCCGGCCCGCGGACCACGCGCACCAGGCCGAGCAGCAGGGTCAGCAGCACGAACGCCGCGAGCACTGTCATGTGCCCCTCCCCTCGCCGAACAGCCGCTGCAGCCGCCGCTCCAGCTCCGCCACGGTCGGCTCCCAGGCCTGCGTGGCGTCGAGCACATGGACGCGCAACACATCGCCCTCGATGCGCGACGCCAGGGTCCCGGGCAGCAGCCCCACCAGCGCCGAAAGCAACAGCCGCACGCGCGGCACGCGGCTGGCCAGGCGATAGCCGGCCCAGGCCGGTGCGACGCTCCGGGGCGAACCCAGGGCCCGCCGCGCCACGTCGATGCCACCGATCGTCATGTGCCAGAGGAAGAAGCCGAGAAACCCCGGCAGGGCGCGCCAGCGCAGCCGCCAGGGCTGCAGGCCCAGGCGCAGGCTCAGCCAGGTGGCGAGCAATACCGCGGGGATGCCGACCAACCAGCCGCGCCCCTCGCTGAACAGCGCCCAGAGGGCCGCGTAAGCGAGCAACCAGCCGAGCGGGTTGAAGCCTGGGTGTCTGCGCATGGTGCGATCCATGGGGTTTTCCCGAGTCATGGCTTCTTTGTTTGACAGTCGAGGCCAAGAGTTCGGTGCTGTCCACTGCCGGCCCGAGCCGCCTTGTTTCAGCAGATTGCCGTTTCGCTCCCGCCCGCCGCGGCCCGGCAACCGGCAAGGAACGCCTGCGCCGCTGGCGGGTCAGTGATCTGAGCGCCCGCGCGCGCAGCGACAACAAGACCAAGCCGCCTCGCGGGCACCGACAGCGGCCCGGCCCGACGGCACGACCAAGGAAATCGCCATGAGCGCCATCGTTCTGCTGCTGATCGGCCTGGGGGCCATGAGCCTCGGCTACCTGTTCTATTCGAAGTTCATCGCCGAGAAGATCTACCGGCTCGACCCGAACTACCGCACCCCGGCGCACAGCATGCGCGACGGCGTGGACTACGTGCCCACCAACAAATTCGTGCTCTGGGGCCACCACTTCACCTCGGTGGCCGGCGCCGCGCCGATCGTCGGCCCGGCGATCGCGGTGATCTGGGGCTGGGTGCCGGCATTTCTCTGGGTGGTGCTGGGCACGATCTTCTTTGCCGGCGTGCATGATTTCGGCGCGCTCTGGGCCAGCGCACGCAACAAGGGCCAGTCGGTCGGCATGCTCAGCGGCCGGCTGATCGGCTCGCGCGGGCGCAGCCTGTTCCTGGTAGTGATCTTTCTCGTCCTGCTGATGGTCAACGGCGCCTTTGCCGCGGTGATCTCCAACCTGCTGGTGTCCACGCCGACCTCGGTGATTCCGGTGTGGGGGGCGATCCTCGTCGCGCTGGTGATCGGCCAGATGATCTACCGCTACAACATGAAGCTGCTGTGGCCGTCGGTCGGCGGGGTGATCGTGCTCTATGCGCTGATCCTGCTCGGCAACGCCTATCCCATCGTGCTCCCGGAGAGCGTGCTGGGCCTGTCGGCCAAGTCGTTCTGGATCCTGCTGCTGTTCCTCTACGCGGCGATCGCCTCGCTGCTGCCGGTATGGGTGCTGCTGCAGCCGCGCGACTACATCAACGGCCTGCAACTGTTCGTCGGCCTCGGCCTGCTCTACCTGGCGGTGCTGTTCGGCGCACCGGACATCGTCGCCCCGGCCTACAACGCCGAGATGCCGGCCGACACGCCGAGCATCGTGCCGCTGTTGTTCGTCACCATCGCCTGCGGCGCGATCTCCGGCTTCCACGGGCTGGTCGCCTCGGGCACCACGTCCAAGCAGCTGGACAAGGAAACCGACGCCCGCTTCGTCGGCTACTTCGGCGCCATGGGCGAAGGCATGCTCTCGCTCGCCGCGATCATCTGCTGCACCGCGGGCTTCGCCAGCCTGCTCGACTGGCAGCAGGTCTACACCGCGTTCGGCCAGGGCGGCGTGAACGCCTTTGTCGCCGGCGGCGGCACCCTGCTGGCCAACGGCCTGGGGCTGCCGGCCGACCTCGGTGCCACGGTGCTGGCGGTGATGGCGATTCTCTTCGCCGGCACCACCATGGACACCGGCCTGCGCCTGCAGCGTTTCGTCATCCAGGAAGCCGGCGAGCTGGCCGGCTTCAAGGTCAACACCCTGGTCGGCACCCTGATCGCCGTCGGCGTGTGCATGGCACTGGCCTACGGCGCCGGCTCGGACGGCACCGGCGGCATGGTCATCTGGCCGCTGTTCGGCACCACCAACCAGCTGCTCGCCGGGCTGACCCTGGCGATCATCACCGTGATCCTGATCAAGCAGGGCCGCCCGGCGATCTACACCCTGGTGCCGCTGGTGTTCCTGCTGGTGATGTCGATCTATGCGCTGCTGGTGCAGATGGGCCAGTTCTTCCGCGCCGAGAACTGGCTGCTGCTGGGCATGGACGTGATCATCCTCATCGCTGCGCTGTGGGTGACCTTCGAAGCGGTGATCGCCATGCGCGGCGGCCGCGATCCGCTGGTCGACGTGCCCACCGACGAGCCGCTGCCGTGAAGATCCTCGCCCAGCTCTCGGCCGGGCTGCGCGAGTTCTACGTCGCGCCCTACCGGCGCACCTTCGCCCGCGCCCGGCGCGACGAGGAGGACCTGTTCATGCTGCTGGTGTTCTCCGAGATGCTTGGCGTACCCAACCCGGCGGCCTGGTACACCCTGGAACTGATGCCCGAGCTCTACGAGCGCTTTCACGACTGGCACCGGCGCATGGGCATGGAGCGCTCGCCGCTGGAGCACATCGGATGCTGCTGACACTGGCCGCGCGCCGCCGCGTGCTGTTCTTCAGCGGCAAGGGCGGCGTCGGCAAGACCACCGTTGCCGCCGCCACCGCGCTGGCCCAGGCCGAGGCCGGGCGCCGCGTGCTGCTGGTATCCACCGACCCGGCGCACAACCTCGGCCACCTCTGGCAACGCGAGGTCGGCCCGCAGCCGGTACGCCTGGCGCCGGCGCTCGACGGCCTGGAGCTGGACCCGGAGCTGACCACCCGCGAACACCTGGCGCAGGTCGGCGCCGCGCTGCGTCAGCTGATGCCGCCGCACCTGGCCGGCGAGGTCGATAAGCACATGGCGCTGTCACGCGAGGCGCCGGGCATGCACGAAGCCGCGCTGCTCGAGCGTATCGCCGACACCCTGCTCGACGGCCTGGCGAGCTACGATCTGCTGGTGTTCGACACCGCGCCTTCGGGCCATACCGCGCGGCTGATGGCGCTGCCGGAAATGATGACCGCCTGGACCGAAGGCCTGCTGCAGCGCCAGCAGCGCCAGTCGCGCTTCAGCCAGGTCCTGAAGAACCTCGGTCAGGACGAGGGCCTGGGGCGCAACGTGCTGGGCGGGCCCGAGGAGCAAGCGGAAGGCGACCGCGGCGCGCGCATCCGGCGCATCCTCAACCGGCGCCGCGAGCGCTTCGCCGCACTGCGCGAGCTGATCGGCGACAGCGAACGCTGCGCCTTCGTCGTGGTGCTGGCGGCCGAACGCCTGCCGGTACTCGAGACCCTGGAACTGCACGACAAGCTTGCGCGCAGCGGCATCGCGGTGGCCGCCCTGGTCGTCAACAAGCGCTCACCGAACGATGCCGGCCGCTTTCTCGCCGAACGCCACGCGCAGGAGGCGCAGCACCTGGCCACCCTGCGCCAGCGGCTCGGCCAGCTGCCCTTGCAGGAGCTGCCGTTGCTGCCCGGCGACGTGGTGGGCCAGGCCGCCCTGCAGGCCTTCGCCCGGCGCCTTGCCGAGCACTGAACCGGCGCCGCCGCCCGGCCGGCCCTACACGGCGCGCGTGCTCAGCTGCTCGGCGATGTACTCGGCCTGGCGGATCGCCAGGCTGACGATGGTCAGCGTGGGGTTTTCCGCCGCGCTGCTGGTGAACTGGCTGCCATCGGAGATGAACAGGTTGGCCACCTCGTGGCTCTGCCCATAGCGATTGCAGACCCCGTCACCCTCCTTCGCGCTCATCCGGCAGGTGCCGAGGTTGTGCGTCGAGGGAAACGGCGGCAGACGATGCGCCTTGGTCGCACCCACCGCCTGGTAGAGCGCCTCGCCCTGGCGGTAGGCGTGCTCGCGCATGGCCAGGTCGTTGGGGTGATCGTCGTAGTGGACGTTCGCCACCGGCATGCCCCAGGCATCGCGCACCGCCTCGTTGAGGGTGATGCGGTTGGTCGGCCGCGGCATGTCTTCGCCAACGATCCACAGCCCGGCGAGATGGGTGTAGCGATCCATCACGCGGGTGAAGTCGCTGCCCCAGGCGCCCGGATCGAAGAACGCCGCCATGAACGGCAGGCCCAGCGACAGCGTCTCCATCTCGTAGCCGCCGGCGAAGCCGCGTTCGGGACGATGCAGCACCTCGTCGCTGATGATCCCGGCCATGATGGTGCCGCGGTAGAAGTGCACCGGTTCGTCGAACTCGGCGAACACCGAGCCGGTGGTGTGGCGCATGTAATAGCGCCCGACGGTGCCCGAGCCGTTGCCCAGACCGTGGGGAAACAGGCTCGACTGCGAGTTGAGCAGGATTCGCGGCGTCTCGATGGCATTGCCGGCCACCGCGACCACCCGCGCCTTCTGCCGCTGCAGCCGGCCCTCGGCATCGGCGTAGACCACCGCACTGGCGCGGCCATGGGCGTCGTGCTCGATGCGCAGCACCTGCGCCTGGGTGCGCAGCTCCAGCTTGCCGGTAGCCTCGGCGGCAGGGATCTCGGTGTAGAGCGTCGACCACTTCGCGCCCATCTTGCAGCCCTGGAAGCAGAAGCCCAGCTGCTGGCAACCGGCACGGCCGTTGCGCGGCCGGCTGTTGATCGCCATGCGCCCGGTGGAGCAGTGCCGGTAGCCGAGTTTCTGCGCACCGGCGTACATCACCTTGAAGTTGTTGTTGCCCGGCAGCCCGGGGATGTCGTGGGTGCGGGTCACGCCCATCTTGTCCTCGGCGCGCGCGTAGTACGGCGCGAGGTCTTCGAGGGTCAGCGGCCAGTCGAGCAGGTCGGCGCCGTCGATCGCGCCGTAGGTGTCGCGGGCACGGAATTCGTGCGCCTGCAGGCGCAGGCTGGCGCCGGCCCAGTGCGTGGTGGTGCCACCGACGGTCTTGCAGATCCACGCCGGCAGGTTGGGAAAATCGCGGGCGATGCGCCAGGAGCCGGAGGTGGTGCGCGGGTCGCCCCAGCTCAGCTGGTTGAACGAGGGCCACTCGTCGTTGATGAAGGTCGCCGGGGACTCGCGCTTGCCGGCCTCGAGCAGCACCACCGGCACGCCCTTCTGGCACAGCTCGTTGGCCAGGGTGCCGCCACCGGCACCGGAGCCGATGATCACCACTACCGAATCGTCGTCGTACTGATAGGTCGTCATCTGGGTCACCTCAGGCAAAGGGCTTCGGGCTGGCGTTCAGCGGCGGGTCGGGCAGCCAGGACAGGTCGTTGAAGCCACGGTGCAGGTAGCCGCCCTTGGGAAAGGAGGCGCCTTCATAGCCGAAGTGCAGGTAGGCCAGCTCGTTGCTGTACAGCGCGGTCACCGCCACGCCGCGCACCTGGGCGAAAAACGGCTGCGCCTGCAACGTTTCGAGGATCGCCTGCTGTTCCCCGGCATCGGCCGCCAGCCAGTCGCCGCCCGCGGCGCGGTCAAGCGTGACCACCCCTTCGCGCAGCAGATCGGCGAGCCCCGGGTCGGCGGCGGCACGGCTGTCGAGTTCCTTGACCACCAGGGCGTAGACGGCATCCTCCATGCTGTCGTGGGGATAGAGCCGGCGGACCATGACCAGCAGGCGCTCGGCCTGGTGGCCATCGAGGCGGCTCAGCGGCAACGACCAGCTGCGCGTCGGCGCGGCCAGCGCCACCGGGCCGTTGACGAACAGCAGGGTGCCCATCAGCAGGCTGCCGGCGCCCTGCAGGAAGCGCCGGCGGTCGAGCGTCATCTCGCTCATGGCATGTCTCCTCTTGTTGTTCTTCTGGGCAGGACGGGACAGGCCTGCCTTGGAAGCCATCCTAGGCAGCCTTCGCCGGCGCCGGGTAACACTGAGGTACTACGTTTGTGCGCAGGGATTTGTGTGCAACGGTTTGTTCGGAAGGGTCGCGCGGGCGCGCCTGCGAAGCCGGGACTGCGAGGTTGGCGGAGCCATTGCCGAACCGATATGGTCCTATGCGCGTACCTGCCCGCCGCGGCGGGCCATTCACAACGTCGCCGGGATGGCGCAACCGCAACCTGGAGCCGCTATGTGCAATCTGTATTCATCCACCGACCCTTCGCTCTACGAACACCAAACCCGCTCGATCCGCCTGCAGGGCGCGGTGACCAGCGTGCGCCTGGAACGCGAGTTCTGGTCGATCCTCGAGGAAATTGCCGCCGGCGAGGGTTATGGCGTGCCGCAGTTCATCAACCAGCTGTACAGCGAGGTGATCCTGCGCCGCGGTGAAGTCGGCAACCTGGCGTCCCTGCTGCGCGTGGTCTGCACGGTCTATCTGACGCATGGCCGGCAGTCGGCCAGAACCCTGGAGCTGCTCGCCATGCCGGCACGGCAGCGACGCGGTGCGGCGAGCAACGCCCAGGCCTGAACCGCGGCGTAGTAGTCCGGTGCTACCCGTGGCCGGCGGGCGTGCTTCTAGAATGGGCCGCCTTGCCTAGCCCGATGGAGAGCGCTCAATGCCGTTCAATACCGAACTTCAGCCCGGCGTCTGCGAACAGCCCGATGCCGAGACCCAGGACTACGTGTTCAACCACACCATGCTGCGGGTCAAGGACCCGGAGCGCTCGCTGGACTTCTACAGCCGTGTGCTGGGCATGCGCCTGCTGCGCCGGCTGGACTTCGAGGAGGCGCGCTTCTCGCTGTACTTCCTCGCCATGACCCGTGGCGAGGCGGTGCCCGAAGATGCCGCCGAACGGCAGCGCTACGCCTTCGGCCGCCAGTCGGTGCTCGAGCTGACCCACAACTGGGGCACCGAGTCCGACGACAGCCAGTACCACAACGGCAACGCCGAGCCGCGCGGCTTCGGCCACATCTGCTTCTCCGTACCGGATATCGAACGCGCCTGTGCGCGCTTCGCGCAGCTGGACGTGTCCTTCGTCAAGACGCTCGACAAGGGCATGAAGCACGTCGCCTTCATCCGCGACCCGGACGGCTACTGGATCGAGATCGTCCAGGCCGACCTGCTCGGCGAACTCGGCCGCACTTGAGCCGCCTCAGGGCGCCAGCTGCCGCACGAACCAGTCACCGGCGAGCCGCGCCACCTCTTGCAGGCTGCCCGGCTCGTCGAACAGGTGCGTGGCGCCTTCGACCAGCGTCAGTTGGTGCGGGCAGCGCAGCCGCGCGGCGGCGTCGCGGTTGAGGCGCAGCACTTCGTGGTCGCGCCCGCCGACGATGAACAGCGTCGGCGCATGGACCTGCTCCAGGGCATCGGCTGCCAGGTCGACCCGCCCACCGCGCGAGACCACCGCGGCAATGTCCGCCGGGCGCGAAGCCGCGGTGATCAAGGCCGCGGCGGCGCCCGTGCTGGCGCCGAACAGGCCGATGCGCAGCTCGCGCAGCCCGGCGTCCTGACGCAGCTGGTCGACTACGCCGGTCAGCCGCTGGCTGAGCAGCGGAATGTCGAAACGCAGGCGCCGGGTCAGTTCGTCGAGGGGCTGCTCCTGTGTGGTGAGCAGGTCGAACAGCAGCGTGGCCAGGCCGCGCTCGTTGAAGTAGCGCGCCACGTTGCGGTTACGCGGGCTGTGCCGGCTGCTGCCGCTGCCATGCACGAAGACCACCAGCCCGCACGCCTGCGGCGGAACGCGAAGGTCGCCATGCAGCCGGGCCCGGCCCAGGGTGAAGCGCATCGGGGTGCTGACGAGCGGGTTCATGCCGGTTCACCTCCCCGCGCCCAGGCCTGCTGCAGCAACTCCACCACCTGGCGGTCGGAGGTCTGGTCGAACAGTTCGTACCAGCGGCCGATGGCATAGAGGTCGTACGGCATGTGCAGGCAGACGACCCGATCGGCGATCCGCTCCAGCTGCGCGACGCTCTCGGGTGCCGCCACCGGCACCGCCACGGTGATGCGCGTAGCGCCCAGCTTGCGTACCGCCTCGGCCGCCGCACGCATGGTCGCGCCGGTGGCCAGGCCATCGTCGACGAGGATCACCGCGCGGCCCTTGATCACCGGTCGCGGGCGGTCGGCGCGGTAGGCCTTCTCGCGGCGGTACAGCTCGTCGGTTTCCTGGACCATGGTGGCATCGATCTCGGCCTGCGAAGCATGGCTGAGCCGGACCACGTCGGGGTTCATCACCCGCACGCCGCCACTGGCGATGGCGCCCATCGCCAGCTCGCGGTTGCCCGGCGCGCCGAGCTTGCGCACGACCAGGATGTCCAGCTCCAGCCCCAGCCGTTCGGCTACCTCGAAGGCCACCGGCACACCACCGCGTGGCAGGGCCAGCACCAGGGCGCCGGCCCAGTCGCCCAGCTGGTGCAGGCGCTCGGCCAGCGCCTGGCCGGCATAGCGGCGGTCGGGAAAGGGAATGGTCAGGGACATGGTCGTCTCCTCCGCGTCGGCGAATATCGTCTGAGTCTGGCCCAAGTTGCGGCCGACCGCCTGTCCGGCCAGGCAGCGCAGACGGCGCATCGAAACCTGCACCAGTGAACTACGCTGAAAAGGCCCCTCTCCTTACTTGTCGAGACTCTGAAAATGGACAAACAGCGTCAGCGCCTCAGCGACAAACTCCTTTAACCCGAACACCACGACCCCTACCTCAAGGCCTGGCATCAGCGCAGCGATACGCTTTGCCCGCAGTGCGGCGCCGCCTACCAGGAAGGCCGCTGGACCTGGCAGGGGCTGGTCAACCCGGCCGATGCGCAGGAAGCGCTGTGCCCGGCCTGCCAGCGCATCGACGAAGACGTGCCGGCCGGCACCGTCAGCCTGCACGGCGCGTTCGTGCTGCAGCACCGCGACGAACTCTGCGGCCTGATGCGCAAAACCGAGGAACTGGAAAAGCGCGAACACCCGCTCGAGCGCCTGATGGCCATCAGCGACGCGACCGACGGCCTGGAGGTGACCACTACCGGCGTGCATCTGGCTCAGCGCATCGGCCATGCGCTGGAAGCGGCCTACGACGGCGAGCTGAAGATCCACTACAACGACGAGGAATACTTCGTCGATGTGCACTGGCAGCGCGACTGACCCTCAGCACGGCTGCGGTGGCAGGGCTGCCGCCGCGACCTGACCGCTGGCCGCGAGCAGTTGCAGGTAGTCGTCGTAGCGATAGGTCGGCCCGTCGAGGCAGGCGTAGCTCGCACCGATGTAGCAGTGCCCACAGAGCCCGACGCCGCAGTGCATGCGGCGCTCCAGCGACAACCACACCCGGTCCGCCGCCATGCCGGCTTCCAGGCAGCAGCGCGCCACCGCCAGCATCAGCGCCTCGGGCCCGCAGCTGAGCACCAGGGCCGGCGCCTCGCCTTCGCCCAGCCACTGGCGCACGACGGTGAGCGGGTTGCCGCCCGGCAGGCCGGCTTCGCCCTGGTCGAGCGTCTCGATCAGCCGCAATCGCGCCCGCCACCGCTCGCGCTCGCGCCCGAGCACCTGGTGGGCCCGACTGCGGGCGGCGTAGACCAGCGCCAGCCGCTCCGGGGCCTGTTCGAGCAAGCCGGCCAAGGGCGCCAGCCCGCAGCCGCCAGCAACCGCCAGAACACGTCCGGTCGCCGGTAGCTCGGGCCAGGGGCGGCCGAACGGGCCGCGATAGCCGAGCACCGCGCCCGCCTCGAGGGCGAACAGCGCCGCGGTGAGGCTGCCGGTCCGGCGGATCAGCGCGCTGAAGCGGCCGTTCGCATCGGGTGTGCTGACATAGGTAAAGGCGGCCTCGCCAACACCGGGCAGAGCGAGCATGAAGAATTGCCCGGGGCGCCCCCTCGGCTCGTCCCGCCGGGGCTCGAAGGCAAAGGTGAAATGCCGCGCGGCCTCACCGTCGGCATAGGCCTCGAGCAGGCGCAGCGGCCTGGGCGTCAGGTCGATCATGGCTGGCTGATCCTCTGCATCACCTGGTGCACGCCGATGCTCCCGGGGCAGACCGCATCGCAGCGGCCGCAACCCACGCAGCCATCGCGGCCGAAGCGCTCGGCAAAGGCCTCGCCGAACTTGTGATACCAGAAGCGCTGCACGCGCTGGCCCGGGCCGGCGCTGGGGTTGTGGCCGCTGGCTTCCTTCTGGAAGCCGGCATACAGGCAGGAATCCCAGACGCGCTCCTGAACGACACCGCCCTCGCCCGCCTGCTGCGCTGGCGCGAAGCACGAGCAGGTCGGGCATACCGAGGTGCAGCCGGAGCAGCCGAAACAGCGCAGGCCCAGTTCGTCCCAGGCGCCCTGCGCTACGGTTCCGGCGTTCAACGCTGCGCGGCCGGCGGCGATCGCTGGCTGCTCGCCCTGTTCGGCGGCCACGCGCTGGGCATTCGCGGCCCGCTCGTGCACCCAGCCCGGCGCGGCGGCGGGCAGCGCCAGCCCGGCGAGCGCCCGCTCGCCCGCCGCGGAGGCCACCAGCAGCAACCAGTGCGCATCGAGCCGCGAGAGGATCAGGTCGGCCGTCGCCGGGCGAACGTCCGGCCCGCTGTCCATGCGCGCGCAGAAGCCGTGCCGGCAACTGTGCGCGCAGTCGACACCGACCAGCAGGGTGGCGCGACGGCGCAGTTGATAGTGCGGGTCTTCGGCGAAGAAGCGGTCCTGATAGGCGATCGCGGTCAGGTCGCAGGCGCTGAGGCCGAACAGCACCTGCGGTTGCGGCTCGGGCAGCAGCGCAATGAAGCGGCCGTGCTCGTAGCGGAACAGCGCCTCGCGCTCGGCGAAGAAGAACGCCTTGGCGGCGAACTGCGGCGTCTCCTCCGGCGCGGCGAAGGGCAGCGCGGAGCCGGCCTCCAGCCGCTGCCAGCGCAGCGCGCCCTGGCTGTCCGGCAGCGGTTGGTAGAGCTGCCGCCCCTCGCCCAGATGAGCGCGCAGCAGCTCGGGCGATTCCAGTTCAAGGGCCTGCATGGCAGTCCTCCGGGGGCCGTTCGAGTTCGATGCGCGGCGCCTGGTCGGCCGGCAACGGTTCGAGCGCCACAGCGCAGGCCTTCAGCTCGGGCATGTGGCTGATCGGGTCCTGGGCGCTATTGGTCAGTCGATTACAAGGGGCCTCGCGGAAGTGATACGGCATGCCGACGGTGCCCGGCGGCACGTCGTCGGTCAGGTGTGCCCGCGTCTCCAGCACGCCGCGCCGCGAGCGCACCCGTACCCCCTGCGCCTCGTGCAGGCCCAGCTGCGCCGCGTCCTGCGGGTGGATGAACAGCAGCCCGGCCGGCGTCTCCCGCTCGAGCAGCGGCGACTTGCGGGTCATCGCCCCGCCGCCGTAGTGGAAATGCAGCCGGTGCGTGGTGAAGCAGAACGGGTATTCGGCGTCCGGGCATTCATCCGGTTCGACCTGCGAAACGGGCAGCAGCTGTGCGCGCCCGCGCGGAAAACTCTGCACATGCAGGATTGGCGAGCCCTCGGGATGCGCCGCATCGCACGGCCACTGCAGGCCGCCGGGACGCTCGAGCCGCGCATGGCTCATGGCGCTGAAGCAGGGCGTCAGTGCCGCCATCTCGGCGAACACCGCGGCGGCATCCGCCCAGCCCATGCCGGAATAGCCCATGCGCTCGGCAAGGGCGGCGAGGATCTGCCAGTCCGCGCGCGCCTCACCCGGGGGTTCGACCGCCTTGCGCACCTTAGCTGCGTTACGGCCTTGGCGAAATGGCAGTTTGTAAGTTGTGGCTTTGTGGATTACTTTTGCGCAGCAAAACCACAAAGCCGCGACTTACAAACTGTCCAGCGCACGTAGTGCGCGAGTTGCAGCACTTTGTTATGTGATTAAATGCCAAAACTGCCTATTTAAAAAATACCTTTGTGATCAACTACGGACCTCGGAATACCATTACTGTCGAAGTAGCCAACCCAATATTTTATTGTTTTAACAACATAGTCAGTTAAGTTTTCAGTTGTGCCGTCCGTGAATGTAACGATAAAACTTGGGCTTTCTTGAGTTTGAGATTCTCGATACTCGGCACTTTGCTGAGCTTTTTCCATTTTTTCCGGTATGTTTTCATTTGAGTAAAACGCAACACCCTGTGTTGTTGAGGATGAAGTTCCTTTTACATCCGGGGTGTACATAGTAATTTTGAAATGCTTTACTGAATTAGCTATATCCTTTGCTATAACCAAATGTTTTTCAGTGTCCCATGTTTGGTTGAGCTGCTTTTTGTTTCCTTGCTGAGAAAGATGGTTGATGCACCAGTCTCGTAGAGAGTGAGCCGTAACTGAAAAATTAAAAAAATGATCCATTACATTCTCTGGGTTTTCCTCAAAATTTATCCTATTACCCTCTCTCACCAGCTTAAGCAGCATGTCTTTTGGCTCACCAATTCCGGAAATGAACGACACTCTCTATCTCCTTTCACATAACGTTTGGTTAAGGGGCCGGCTTTAGCCGGTCCCGAGTGAGCGAAGCGAGCGACTTGAACCAATTGTTATGAGCTTTAACTCGCATCCCATGTGCAGTATTTTTTGCCGTTACAGGTAAACAAGTAAACGGAAACATTAAAGTTTCCATCTTTGTGATTGGCTATGCGTTTCTCAGGGAGCATTTCCCATAGCCAGTCCATGTCAGAGTTTTCTTTTTCAAAATCTGAGAATGAACCTTTAAACTCGTCTTTATCTACAAAATCTGCCTTGGATGCCATTCGCTCGAAAACGCAATACTGACCATTAATAAAAGGCCAGACTCTGTCTTGCCATGTTGGCAAGGCTGGCGTTCTATATATGATGGTTTCCTGTTCTTCGACACTACCTTCGAATGCTTCGTTGGTTTCGATTTCTAATTCTTTAAGTTTTCCATCTGCAAGGCAATTGTCGCATATGCAGTCGATTTCATTTCCTCCATAGAAACCGCCAGCATCAAACCACAAACCCACTGCGCCACAAATAGAGCATTTCGAATTATCGTCGGCTCTGAATGCAAAATTTTCTGGGTCGCGAAAGTATTTGAATTTCATATTGCTCATAACGATTAAGCTAACGGGCAGACAAAAGCGCAGCTTTTGGCTGTCCAGCGAACGAAGTGAGCGACAGTTGAGCGCATTGTTAGAGGTTACACTCTAAGTATGCGTCGGTGGCTTTGACTAGGTCTTTGATGAAACGAATTACTTTTTCAAGCTCATCGCGCTTGATTAAGTGAGCCGCAGGCGAGCCATTATTCAATGGCTTGGAGCGGTGTACTGCGTCGCCGCGCTTTGAAATCCATTGGTTCAGTGCTGTCTTGGCCTTTTCTGGCCCATGGTTTGCCCAGTTCCAGCCTTGGGTTACATCGATGTCGAGATAGTCGACAAATAGTTTTTTGGTTTTGTCCGAGGTTGGGTTGTGGAACTGCTTTAGCTCAACCTGCAGTTTTTTCAGGATGAAATTTCCAACATAGCTGCCTGCAACAGCAGCAAGGCGTTTTTGAACCCCTTCTGTCACTCTGTCTTCTACGTATGTTTCCCATGCCGTTAGCGCCATTACCAGCCCCGCGCGCTTCAATACTTCGGCATTTGGCGGCGGAGGATTTGCATTTATGGCGTCAAAATGAGCAAGGAGCTCTTCGGCGTCTTTTATTCCGTGCTCGAATGAGAGTTTGGCAAGGGACATCTTGTAATCTCTAACGTTTGGTTAAGGGGCGGGCTTTAGCCCGTCCCAGTGAGCGAAGCGAACGGCCTTGAACCAGTTGTTAGGCAGAGATGCCTGAGCCGGCACGTTGCTGATTGCGGCACGATGACCGAGCCGTTGCGAAGATTCAAGCGCGTTCGCAGTAGCAGGAAAACACTTTTGCACGGTGCTTGCGCGCGAGCCAGGGCGATGATAGGCGATAGCTTGCACGGGCGACACGGCGCCCTGGCCGCTTGCGCATAAGTGGCGATGAGACAAGAAATGATGCGACGGCTAAACCAACTTCCATATTGAGCACGTCCTTAAAAGAGATAACCGCCTAACGATTAAGCTAACGGGCAGACAAAAGCGTAGCTTTTGGCTGTCCAGCGAACGAGGTGAGCGACAATTGAGCGACTTGTTAGGGTGGTGCGCCAGTTCAACTACATTGTCGATTTAATAATTCTATTTGAAATTTATGTTTTGAAAATGCTCTCGCCTTCTTGAAGGATTTTTGTGTATGAGTCTAGGTGTTTCCTTAGCGTTTCTGTTGCTGGCGCTGGAGGTGTTTCAAAGAAATATAGCTGAGCAGCTGTTGTTACGGGATTAAACGAGATGACTTGACCAATTTTGGTCGGGCCCTCTTTCAGTAGAAAGTCGCGATTTCCGCGGAAGAACTCCACTGCGGGATGGCCTTTTAACTGTGTGAACCATTTTCCCCAAGATGGGTGATTGCTGCACTTACTTTTTAGTCAATGCAGTGCGGTTCTTGCGAAAATAATTGATGCGTCGACATAGGCTTCGAATTCGGCACGTTGATCGGGTGTGCATTTCTCAGCAAGGTGTAAGAAGAACTCAGCGCGGCCTAAAGCTGTTCGCGAATGAGCAGTGCTCATGGTGCCCCCTGTTTTATTTTTGGAGTGAATTTTACCCGCTGCGAAGCCTGATAAGCGATTTAATGTTCTTCTTTGTTTTTGAAAATTGATGCTACATTTCCGCCTAAATATGACGGTTCTTTTTTGATTGAGTCTTCAAATGAGTGTTCTTCCTCGTTTTCTTGTGCCGCCAGAGCGGCGCGATTCTCTTGGAACTCAGCGCGGGTGCTCGCCCACGTGTCAGTTATAAACTCGCCTAGGGCTGCGCTCATTTCGACGCATTTACGCATTGCCTTAAACGATGCTTCGCCAATTTCATATGTTTTGAAAGATTCTCCGCATTTTTCACAGGTTCTAGCCCGTACATATACGTTTATATAAGGATTTTCAAAATATAATGTTCGGGTGGTGGGCTGGGGGCTCTCGACTCGGCATTCCGAAACTGAGTGGCATGATTGGCAGTACATTATTGTCATGTGATTCTCCTTTAGGCCTAACGATAAGCTAAGGGGCGGGCTTTAGCCCGTCCAAGCGAACAAAGTGAGCGATTTGAGCGACTTGTTATGTTCTTTTCGCCGATTTTTCTCTAGCCTTTCTTTTCTACAGGAGGGCAGGAGACATTAATTATTTTATGGCAGCTCTTACAGCTAACCAGCTCGCACATGCCACCTGCTCCAAACGTGTGTGGGCATAATGTTACGTCGAAACCGTGGTCATTCTCGCAGTATGGGCACTTGGGGTAATAGCCTAACTTGCTCTCTACGCTTTCCATTCGAACCTCCGTTGTTGGTGATGGTAAAGGTCGGTGCGCCAGCCAAACTGAATACGCACCTAAGCATTACACTTTAGCTAGGACTAACGAAGCTAGCAGAGCCAGCCCGAAAGCTGCTAATGGAGTGAATGATGCAGCCAAAACTGCAAACAAAGCCCCAAAAGCACCCAGCCTCAGGTGCAAGCTTGCTGAACTTGTTAAATTAGGTTTAGCCATTGGCTCTCCTTCTTTAACTGGCCTCAGTCTTTCAAAATACCTGGATCAAGGCCGTCCAGACTTTTGCTGCTTTTTTAAATACCCGCCAATTTTCAGGAAGCAGCAAACCAGGCGGGCCGGTTAATGAGCGCACCCAAGGATGCCACTCATTGTTCTTGCACATAACGTTTGGTTAAGGGGCGGGCTTTAGCCCGTCCCAGTGAGCGAAGCGAACGGTTTGAACCAGTTGTTAGGCTCGGTACTGAGATGAAAGCCGCTGCCGAAAACCACACTTTGGCTTTACCAAAACAGCCCTGCAAAAGGCATGATGATTGCGATCATTAACTATTCTGGCCAACTGTTAGAAGAATGACGTGAAACTCTCGTTTGGCCATGCGTGTTTGCTATTGACTTGTTGTGAAAGAATTCTGTTCTGCAGTGCGGGCATATATTTGCGTCACGCCGCGCACTTTCTTTGCACTGCGGGCAGCTCTTCAATATTGATGCAAACAATGAGTGTGGCAAGGCAATAATCAAAACAAGAGTGCCATATACCCACCAGACAAAGAAGCGCCGCCCTTTGAGTGCTGCAATTATAGCCGGGATAAGACCCAAAATTAATGCAATGAAAAAGATCATGAAATTTCCTGTGTGTATATAACTGCGTTTTCCGATTGTTTTGCTTGGCCTAACGCCGCGCTCACCGGCAAATTTGGAGCGAAGCGGAAAATTTGTCCGAGTGCAGCGCCTTGTTAGTTTTGATCATTTTCATCCCAAAAATGAAGAACCCTTTTTTCTCTAAGATCTTTCTTGACCTTTTCAACGACTTCTTTCATTTTTGGGTTTTGCTCATTCTCCGATAGCACTTCCATTGCTTTGAAGATTGCCTCTCTACCCTTGCTAGTTAAATGACGCTTGGCCATTGAAGCCTGTATTGTGCTGCATGCAAATCTATAGGGAAAAGGATTAGCTTCGATCTCTTTTAGCCGTTCCCGATATTCTTCCGTTACATCTTCCCAATCTGACAAGGAATCTGCCTCTTTATCAAAATGGGCTGGAGCCACCTTACTCGGCTGCTTACCGTCTAATATTCTTACCCCTGCTTTTTCATACACTTTTGCAATTAATTCTGAACAGAATGACGAGTGATCAGTTCCAGACCCCATGAAGACCTTGTTGTAGTCTTGCCGAAGGAAATATAAGCCTGCCTTCCCAAGCTTCTCCTGCTGTTCCTCGGAGATTCCCTTTAGGCGAATAGCCCTCCATTCACCTTTACACTCTTTGAGTTCTTCAAGAATAAATGTGATATGAACCCCGCCATCGCCCGTTGCGTGGACAAATGTGCCATCTCCAAGCCCAAGCTCTACATGGCTAGAAATTGCGTTCTTGTAAATTGCCTTCTGTGCCATAGCAAGTCCTGAAGATATTTTGTTATCTCCAGTGACTAGCAATACATCTCCAATTAGCACGTAACCTCCTTAAAAACTAACGCCAGCCATAAGCGGCGCCCTGGCAAGGGCGTCCGGTGGAGGGCCAAAGGCCCGTAACAAACTTAATGGCCTTGTTGTACATTTACTCGAACCAAGTCTCGAAATGCTTGGCTACTTTTTTATTGAACGCATTGAATATGTGTCCAAACACAAACATTGCTCCACCCAGGATAGCCAGCCAAAAGAAAACTGCCCAGGCAGCCGCATTCACCTCGGCACCTGCCTCAACCAAAGCCATGACCTCGCTAAATAATGAGGGAACGAATGATGTGAGAATCAATAGGGCTGCTCCAGAAGCAGCGCCCATTAGGGTGTGTAGGAATCCTTTCACTGATGCTCCCTTTGTGTATAACGTTTGGTTAAGGGGCCGGCTTTAGCCGGTCCCGAGTGAGCGAAGCGAGCGACTTGAACCAATTGTTATGCTTACGGCTCGTTGGTGTTGGTGGCTGAGCGCTCAATTAGAACCTGCTCCATAGCTCTTTTTATATCAACATCTGATGGGGACTTTAGCGTGAAGTAGAAGCTTATTGCCCCAACCACAAAGCTGATAATCGTTATTATGTAAGCTCTGCTTGTCTGCTTCTTTGTTTTTTCTTGCTCTAATTTGAGTTCAGTGTATTTGTTTAGAGTTGATGTTATTGGCAGAAGAACATGTTTGTCTGATTCATCTTTTGATGATTCAATAATTTTAAGCAGCCTGGATAGAGATGGTTTTACCTCATCAGGCAGCTCGTCAAATGGTTCTTCTTTTTCGATTTCAACTACCAAATTCTGTAACTCTGAAAAAGCTTTTGGCTCATTAACCTCAGCATAAAGTCTATAAATTACATCGCGACTGCTTTTAGGGGATAGGTCGAAGCCGCGGCCAATTAATGTAATGTCTTTTGCGGAAAGTGAAACTGATGATGAGAGCTTATGCTTTATATTTCCTTTCATCCTCTCCATGTTCTTTCTTTTCTGAATCGTCATCCAGAAAACGAAAACTATAGCGCCAGCTATTACTGCAATGTAGAAGGCTGCCATGAATAAGTTGAATACTTCATTTGTCACATTGCACTCCTAAGATGCATAACGATTAAGCTAACGGGCAGACAAAAGCGCAGATTTTGGCTGTCCAGCGAACGAAGTGAGTGATAGTTGAGCGCATTGTTAGGTGGCAAGCGCACGCTGGAATTGCTCTCTAAGCTTTGGAAGTTCCTCTGCTATGTAGTGTGCTACACCTCCACGCATGTTCGACCAACTCGGGTGATAAAGCTTTCCAACGGGTAGGTTGTGTCTAGCTCTGACGTTTGGCCTTACAAGATAGTCGAATGCCTCACCGCCGAGAGCCAGCAAAAACTTTGGCTTCAACATCTCTATCTCGCGATACAGAAATGTACCTGCGCAGGTGTTTTTGGTTGTGTCCGGCAACGAGTCAGTTTTGAGGTTTGCGGAGTGGCACTTAACTAGTGCAGTCATTGCCACGCGCGAGAATACAGCATCGTGCTCAGCAGGTACGTTAAGGATGACAGAAACCCAGTTGATAATATTTGCATGATAGCGGGACGTGATGATTTGATTCGTTCCGAGAAACCGGGTGCGCACGAAATCTTCGTGAGCATTGACTCGATCTCGACCGCCTAGCGGCGCGTATAAAGCGTTTTCTCTCGGATCGGATATTCCAGGGTTCTTGCTGACCAGAAGTATGTCGATGCCGGAACTCTCGTCTAGACAGTAGAAGCTTCGTCCCATAATGCCGTTGATTGGATCGTTCTGCACTCCATTGCACTGCCTAGCACATGTGGTCACGTTGGCGTAGAGATCTATTAGTTCCTCAGAGCACGGCATATTCTTGCTACCTAACAGTGATTAGACCGCATGCGGCGTTAACGCGTAACGGTAGCGTTCGGTATAACTCCGAAAACACGGAGTCGCTTTGTAAAACATTTCCCTCTTAAAACAATGCCTTAGCTGATCGATCATGGCTTCCACTGTGTTCGCTTGGCGGTTCTCTATTGTGAATCCAGGAATACTGTACAAACAACCAGCCAAGGAAGTCATATGGATAGCCAACCGCCCAAGCCGCGCCTGCGGGAGCAGTTTCAGGCCGTGATGCGCGCGCATCACTACAGCATCCGCACCGAGAAAAGTTACGGGTACTGGATACGCTTTTACCTGCGGTTTCACCAGATGCGCCATCCGCTGGAGCTCGGGCCTGCCGAGGTCAACCAGTTTCTGAGCTGGCTTGCCAGCGAGCGCCACGTGGCGGCGGCCACGCAAAATCTGGCGCTGAATGCCGTCGTGTTTCTGTACGCCCGTGTACTTGAGCGACCGCTGGGTGATATTGGCGAGACGATCCGAGCCAAACGCCCACCGCGCTTGCCGGTGGTGCTTTCGCACCAGGAGGCGCTGGCGATCATTGGTCGGCTGGCACCACCCTATGATCTGCTGGCGTCGCTGATGTATGGCGCAGGCTTGCGCGTGGTGGAAGCTGCGCGGTTGCGGATTAAGGACATCGATTTCGACAAGCAGGTCATTATCGTGCGTGACGGCAAGGGCGGTAAGGACCGCACCACCTTGCTGCCAACCAGCCTGACTGCGCGGCTGACGGAACGGATTGCGCTGATTCGCGCGCGGCGGCAGGCGCGGGAGGCGTTCTACCAGGTGCCGGTGACGGTGCCCCACGCACTCAAACGCAAGTACCCCAGCGCTTCCGGTTCGCTGCAATGGCAATGGCTGTTTCCCTCCGCCGGGGTATGCATGGATGCGGACGGCGACCCGGCTCGTCATCACGTGCATGTCAGCTCCATTCAGCGTGCCATCAAGCAGGCGGTGCAGGCCTGTGGGTTGGGCAAGCCGGCGAGTTCCCACACCTTTCGGCATACCTTTGCTACCGAGCTGCTGCGCCGGGGCAGCGATATCCGCACGGTACAGACGCTGCTCGGGCATGCCGACGTGCGCACGACGCAAATCTATACGCATGTGCTGGGCCAGGCATTTGCGGGGGTGCGCAGCCCGCTGGGTTGAGCGGTAGGGCGACCCATGGTTGGCGTCTGGGTATTGATGACGGCGGTCCCTGCCAGGAAGGTGGCGACGTGCCACTATCCTGGAAGGGTAGTTCGCGCAGATGCCGTGGCTCAAGTCCATGGGCGCGATTTTTGGATAGAAACAACAAAGGCGCCCGAAGGCGCCTTTGTCTGACTGCAACGGCGTTTAGACCTTGCTGCGCTCGTAGCGCTTGCGGTCGTTCTCGTTCAGCATCTTCTTGCGCAGGCGGATCGACTTCGGCGTGACTTCCACCAGCTCGTCGTCAGCAATGAATTCCAGCGCCTGCTCGAGGGTGAATTTCAGTGCCGGGGTCAGCTGGATGGTCTCGTCCTTACCCGAAGCGCGCATGTTGTCGAGCTTCTTGGCCTTGGTCGGGTTGATCACCAGGTCGTTGTCGCGGCTGTGGATGCCGGCCAGCTGGCCTTCGTAGACCTCGTCGCCCGGGCTGAGGAACAGCTTGCCGCGGTCCTGCAGGGTTTCCAGCGAGTAGGTCAGCGCAGTGCCGGTAGCCATGGAGACCAGCACGCCGTTCTGGCGGTTGGTCACTTCACCGGCCTTGATCGGCCCGTAATGGCTGAAGGTCGAGGTCAGAATGCCGGTGCCCGAGGTCAGGGTCAGGAAGGCGTTGCGGAAGCCGATCAGGCCGCGCGCGGGGATGGTGTATTCCAGACGGATACGCCCCTTGCCGTCGGGGATCATGTTGGTCAGATCGCCCTTGCGCAGGCCCATCTGCTCCATCACCGGGCCCTGGTGCTGCTCCTCGATGTCGATGGTGACGTTCTCGTACGGTTCCTGCTTCTCGCCGGCCTCGTTCTCGATGATCACCACTTCCGGGCGGCCCACGGCCAGCTCAAAGCCTTCACGGCGCATGGTTTCGATCAGTACCGACAGGTGCAGCTCGCCGCGGCCGGAGACCTTGAACTTCTCCGGGCTGTCGCCCTGTTCGACGCGCAGCGCCACGTTGTGCAGCAGCTCCTTGTCCAGACGATCCTTGATATTGCGGCTGGTGACGAACTTGCCTTCCTTGCCGGCGAACGGCGAGTCGTTGACCTGGAAGGTCATGCTCACGGTCGGCTGGTCGACGGTCAGCGGCGGCAGCGCCTCGACGCTCTGCTGGTCGCAAAGCGTGTCGGAGATGAACAGCTCGTCCATGCCCGAGACGCAGACGATGTCGCCGGCGGTGGCTTCTTCCACCTCGACGCGCTGCAGGCCGTGGTGGCCCATGATCTTGAGGATGCGGCCGTTGCGCTTCTTGCCGTCGGCGCCGATGGCGGTCACCGGGGTGTTGGAGCGGACCTTGCCGCGGGCGATGCGGCCGATGCCGATCACGCCGAGGAAGCTGTTGTAGTCCAGCTGCGAAATCTGCATCTGGAATGCGCCTTCGGTGTCGACCTTGGGTGCCGGCACGTGGTCGACGATGGCCTGGAACAGGGCATCCATGTTGTCGTCCATGGCTTCGTGATCGAGACCGGCGATGCCGTTCAGGGCGCTGGCGTAGACGATCGGGAAATCGAGCTGCTCATCGGTGGCGCCGAGGTTGTCGAACAGGTCGAAGATCTGGTCGATGACCCAATCCGGACGCGCGCCCGGGCGGTCGATCTTGTTCACCACGACGATCGGACGCAGGCCGGCCTTGAACGCCTTCTGGGTCACGAAGCGGGTCTGCGGCATGGGGCCGTCCTGGGCGTCGACCACCAGCAGCACGGAGTCGACCATCGACATGACGCGCTCGACCTCGCCACCGAAGTCGGCGTGGCCGGGGGTGTCGACGATGTTGATGCGGTAGTCGTTCCACTTGATGGCGGTGTTCTTCGCCAGGATGGTGATGCCGCGTTCGCGTTCCTGGTCGTTGGAGTCCATCACGCGCTCGCCTTCGGCTTCCTTGCGGTCAAGGGTGCCGGAGAGCTTGAGCAGCTTGTCGACGAGGGTGGTCTTGCCATGGTCGACGTGGGCGATGATGGCGATGTTTCTGAGGTTCTCGATCACTTTGGTTACCTAAAAATATGCGGGAAGCGTGAAGCCGAAACGGGACGGAAGGCGCAGGCAGCAGCCCGGTCGGGAGGGTGCTTGCGTCGAATGACGATACGGCTGGTCGGACGGGCGCTCTTCACTGGGCGCTTCCAGCAACGGCTTTCGGGCTTGCCGGTCGGTAGACCCGCACGTTCTGGTGCCCCTCGCTCAGCAGGTGATGAGCATGCAGGCGGCTCATGACACCTTTATCGCAATACAGCAGGTACTGGCGGTTGCCATCCAGTTCCTTGAAGCGGTTGTTCAGCGCGTAGAAGGGCACCGTTTCGACTTCGATGCCGGCCAGCTCGAGGGGTTCGTCCTCGGCCAGGTCCGGGTGTCGGATGTCGAGGACGACCTGGCCGGGAAGCGCTTCGCCGACTTCCTCGACCGAGAGGTCCTGGCCCAGTTCATCGATGACCCGGTCGATGGCGACCTGTCGGGTGTTCGCCAGGGCGCGCTCAAGAATCGCCATGTCGAACTGCTTTTCCTCGTGCACGACCCGGTAGCCCTTGGCTCGGGTGGTCGGGTTCACCGAGATCACGCCGCAGTATTCGGGCATGTTGCGGGCGAATTCGGCGGTGCCGATGGCCGTCGCGGTGTCGATGATGTCCTGCTTGTGGCTGGCGATCAGCGGGCGCAGGACGAGCATGTCGGTAGCCGAGTCGATCACCTTGAGGTTGGTCAGCGTCTGGCTGGACACCTGGCTGATCGCCTCGCCGGTGACCAGCGCATCGATGCTCAGGCGCTCGGCGATCTGGGTCGCGGCACGCAGCATCATGCGCTTGAGGACCACGCCCATCTGGCTGTTGTCGACCTTCTGCAGGATTTCGCCGACCACCTCTTCGAAGGGCACGCTGATGAACAGCACGCGGTGCGAGCTGCCGTACTTCTTCCATAGATAGTGGGCCACTTCCATCACGCCCAGTTCATGGGCGCGGCCGCCGAGGTTGAAGAAGCAGAAGTGGGTCATCAGCCCGCGGCGCATCATCTGGTAGGCCGCGACAGTGGAGTCGAAACCGCCGGACATCAGCACCAGCGTCTGCTCCAGCGAGCCGAGCGGGTAGCCGCCAATGCCGTCATGCTGCTGATGCACGACGAACAGGCGCTGGTCGCGGATCTCCATGCGCACTTCGACTTCCGGCGCCTTCAGCGAGATGCCGGCGGCGCCGCAGCGCTGGCGCAACTGGCTGCCGACGTGGCGCTCGACGTCCATCGAGCTGAACGGATGCTTGCCGGCACGCTTGCAGCGCACGGCGAAGATGCGCCCCGGCAGGCGCTCGGCATAGTGCGCCTGGCATTTTTCGACGATGTCGTCCAGGTCGCCCAGCGGGTATTCGTGGACCTCGAGAAAATGCGCAATGCCTGGCATGCAGCGCAACCGCTCGATCATCTCGCGCAGCGCCTTGGCCTCGCCGACGGAAGTCTCCACCTCGATGTTGTCCCACACACCCTCGACCTGGAGCGCAGGGTCCAGATCCTTGAGCACGGCGCGGATGTTTTTCGTCAGCTGACGAATGAAGCCCTTGCGCACCGGTGGGCTCTTGATGGTGATTTCGGGGAAAACCTTGACGATCAGCTTCATGGACGCAGCGCGTGGCCGGCGAGGCCTGAAAAAGAGGGGCGCGGAGTATAGCGGAAATGGCCAGACCTTTAGTCGGTTTTCTGCACCACTGGCGCAAGGCACCAAAAGGAGGCAGCGCACTGCAGAGGCGCACCATTAGCGTGCACAGCAATGGCATGGATAGGCTGCCCTGACCGGGGGCCAGAGGCGCAGGCGGCGCCGGCGGGCGCACCGGACCCAACTCGGAGCACTGGCATGCAATTTGCTCTCTTGTGAGGCAGGTCGCCTTGGCGGAACATCGCCACCCGGCTTCAACCTCGATACAGGGAAGCTACTGTCACGCTTCCACCACTTGGAGAACACCCATGTCGAAGTCGCTTCAACTGATCAAAGATAACGATGTGAAGTGGATTGATCTGCGCTTCACCGACCCCAAGGGCCGCCAGCATCACATCACCATGCCGGCCCGCGACGCCGATGACGACTTCTTCGAAGTCGGCAAGATGTTCGACGGGTCTTCCATCGATGGCTGGAAGGGCATCGAAGCCTCCGACATGATCCTGCTGCCGGACGACAGCACCGCCGTGCTCGATCCGTTCACCGAAGAGCCGACCCTGATCCTGGTCTGCGACGTCATCGAACCTTCGACCATGCAGGGCTACGAGCGCGACCCGCGCGCCATCGCCAAGCGCGCCGAGGAATACCTCAAGTCCACCGGCATCGGTGACACCGTATTCGCCGGCCCGGAGCCCGAGTTCTTCATCTTCGACTCCGTGAAGTACAAGTCGGACATGTCTGGCTCGATGTTCAAGATCTTCTCCGAACAGGCTTCCTGGAGCAGTGACGCCGACCTCGACGGCCGTCAGGGCAACAGCGGCCACTTCATCCGCGTGAAGGGCGGCTACCTGCCGACTCCGCCGGCCGATCCGGATCACGAGATCCGTACCGCCATGTGCAACGCCCTGGAAGAAATGGGCCAGGCCGTCGAAGTGCACCACCACGAAGTGGCCGGCGCGCAGAACGAAATCGGCGTGAAGTTCAACACCCTGGTGGCCAAGGCTGACGAAGTTCAGACCCTGAAGTATTGCGTGCAGAACGTCGCCGCCGCCTACGGCAAGACCGTGACCTTCATGCCGAAGCCGCTGTACGGCGACAACGGCTCGGGCATGCACGTGCACATGTCCATCGCCAAAGACGGCAAGAACACCTTCGCCGGCGAAGGCTATGCCGGCCTGTCCGATACCGCGCTGTACTTCATCGGCGGCATCATCAAGCACGGCAAGGCGCTGAACGCCCTGACCAACCCGTCGACCAACTCCTACAAGCGTCTGGTTCCGGGCTTCGAGGCTCCGGTCATGCTGGCCTACTCGGCCCGCAACCGTTCCGCCTCCATCCGCATCCCGTATGTCGCCAGCCCGAAGGGCCGTCGCATCGAGGCGCGCTTCCCGGATCCGTCGGCCAACCCCTACCTGGCCTTCGCCGCGCTGCTGATGGCCGGCCTGGACGGCATCCAGAACAAGATTCACCCTGGCGACGCCGCCGACAAGAACCTGTACGACCTGCCGCCGGAAGAAGCGGCCAACATCCCGCAGGTCTGCGGCAGCCTGAAGGAAGCCCTGGAAGCGCTGGAAGCCGACCACGAGTTCCTGCTCAAGGGCGGCGTGTTCACCAAGGACTTCCTGGATTCCTACGTCGAGCTGAAGGCGGCCGAGGAAATCAAGGTACGCACCTTCGTGCACCCGCTGGAATACGATCTGTACTACAGCTGCTGATCGCCGAATCGAGGCCGGCCAACACCGGCCTCGACCGCGCCCACGAACCCCGCCACCCGGCGGGGTTCGTCGTTTATGGGCCACCCGGGCCAAGCGATGGCCGCCATCAGCAGGGCGTCGCAATTCCGCGCGATCGAACTTGCCTGCCATAGCTGGCGGTGCAAGGCTTCGATCACCCAACCCCCGCGGAGCCTTTCCGATGCGCAACGCACTGCTCGGCCTGCTCGCACTGCTGGCCCTCCAGGCACATGGCAGCGAGATCTACAAATACACCGATGCCCAGGGCAACACGGTGTTCACCAACCAGCCACCGGAAAACGTCCAGGCCCAACCCGTCGAGCTGCCGCCGGCCAACACCGTCGATATCCGCACGCCGGAGCCGCCACCGCCGTTGCCGGGCGAGGCGCAGCAGAACGGCCAACCCTATCGGCACCTGGCGATCGCCGGCATCCCCGACGAACAGGCGCTGCGCGCCAACAACGGCACCTTCGTGGTCAGCGCCGAGCTGGACCCGCCTCTGCAACCGAGCCATCGCCTGCGCTTCGTGCTCGACGGCATTCCGCAGGCCGAGCCGAGCCAGGCCACCAGCCTGCAGCTGAACAACATCGACCGCGGCCAGCACCGCCTGGAAGTACAGATCCTGCAGGGCGAACGCGTGATACAGCGCAGTGAACCGCAGCTGTTCACCGTGCAGCGTGCCCACACCTCCAGCCCGGCCCTGCGGGGGCGCTGAGGGTGCAATTGCTCGCCTGGCTTTTGCTGGCCCTGCTGGCCGCCCCGGCACAGGCCGGCATCTACAGTTATCTGGATGCCGAGGGCAACCGCGTCTTTACCGACCGCCCCACTACGGCAGCCGAGCCGATCGAGCTCAAGCCGGCGAACCAGATGCCAGCGATGCCGCTGCCCGCGCCCGCAACACAAGCACCGCCCGCGACGCCCGCACGCGCCGGCTACCAGGCGTTGCGAATCATCAGCCCGGCGGCAGATGCCACCGTCCGCGACAATGCCGGCAACCTGACCATCAACGGCGCGAGCGAGCCACCGCTACGCCCCGGGCACCGCTACCAGCTGCTGTTCGATGGCCAGCCATACGGCGAGCCGGGCGAGTCGGGCACATTCGCCCTGCACAATGTCGACCGCGGCACGCATCGCATCGCCCTGCTGATCCTTGCTGCCGACGGAAGCGAGCTGGCCCGCAGCGCCGAGCAGGACGTCCACCTGCGGCGCATGTCGCTGGCTCAGCGCCGCAAGGCTCGGCCCTGTGCGAAAGACGACTACGGCGTGCGCCTGGAGTGCCCGCTGAAGGACAAGCCGGAAGAAAAACGCGACATCCCGTTCGTGCCCTATCTATGATCAGGCGGCGCACTTTTTTGGTGCGCTAGCTCGCCAACGGCTGCGGGAAAGCCCAATTTGGTTCACGCAGCCTGCCCGAGGCGTGCAGGGAACCGCCATTTCGCGCCGCTATGGCGCGTTGGTTTGCTTCTTGCATTTGACGGTCTACCCACCGGATGCGGACCCGCCATGATCAACGATGCCTTGCAACGCCTGCTGCTCGAGAATCTGACTACCGCAACCCTTCTGCTCAATGCGCGGCTGCGCCTGGAGTACATGAACCCGGCTGCCGAGATGCTGCTGGCGGTCAGCGGCCAGCGCAGCCACGGCCAGTTCATCAGCGAGCTGTTTACCGAATCCCCCGAGGCGCTCTCGGCCTTGCGCCAGGCAGTTGCCGAAGCCCATCCGTTCACCAAGCGCGAGGCGACCCTGACCTCGGTCAGCGGCCAGACGCTGACCGTCGACTACGCCGTGACGCCCATCCCGACGCAGCAGGAAACCATGCTGCTGCTTGAAGTGCTGCCGCGCGATCGCCTGCTACGCATCACCAAGGATGAGGCCCAGCTGTCGACCCAGGAAACCACCAAGCTACTGGTGCGCGGCCTGGCCCACGAGATCAAGAATCCGCTGGGCGGCATCCGCGGAGCGGCGCAGCTGCTGGCCCGCGAGCTGCCCGACGAGCACTTGAAGGATTACACCGAGGTGATCATCGAAGAGGCCGACCGCCTGCGCAATCTGGTCGACCGCATGCTCGGCTCGAACAAGCTGCCGTCGCTGGCGATGACCAATATCCATGAGGTGCTGGAACACGTTGCCAGCCTGATCGAGGCCGAGTCACAGGGACGCCTCATTTTGGTGCGCGATTACGACCCAAGCATCCCGGAAGTGCTGATGGACCGCGAGCAGATGATCCAGGCGCTGCTCAACATCATGCGCAACGCCATGCAGGCGCTGGCCGGGCAGACCGAACTCGGGCTCGGCCGGCTCACCTTGCGCACGCGCACGCTGCGCCAGTTCACCATCGGCCATGTGCGCCATCGCCTGGTCGCACGCATCGAGATCATCGACAACGGCCCGGGCATCCCCGCCGAACTGCAGAACACCCTCTTCTACCCGATGGTCAGCGGCCGCCCCGACGGCACCGGGCTGGGCCTGGCCATCACCCAGAACATCATCAGTCAGCACCAGGGCCTGATCGAGTGCGAGAGCCATCCGGGGCACACCGCCTTCTCGATCTTCCTGCCGCTGGAACAAGGAGCCACAACGCCATGAGCCGAAGCGAAACCGTCTGGATCGTCGACGACGATCGCTCCATCCGCTGGGTGCTGGAGAAGGCCCTGCAACAGGAAGGCATGGACATCCAGAGCTTCGACAGCGCCGACAGCGTGCTCAACCGGCTGGCCCGGCAGCAACCCGACGTGATCATCTCCGACATCCGCATGCCGGGCACCAGCGGTCTCGACCTGCTGGCCAAGATCCGCGAACAGCATCCGCGCCTGCCGGTGATCATCATGACCGCGCACTCGGACCTCGACAGCGCAGTGGCCTCCTACCAGGGCGGCGCCTTCGAGTACCTGCCCAAGCCGTTCGATGTCGACGACGCCGTTTCGCTGGTCAAGCGGGCCTACCAGCATGCCCAGGAGCAGCAGGCCCAGGCGCCGACGCCCGATCAGCACCACACGCCGGAGATCATCGGCGAGGCGCCGGCAATGCAGGAGGTATTCCGCGCCATCGGTCGCCTTTCGCACTCGAACATCACCGTACTGATCAACGGCGAGTCCGGCACCGGCAAGGAGCTGGTCGCCCATGCCCTGCACCGCCACAGCCCGCGTGCAGCCTCGCCGTTCATCGCGCTGAACATGGCGGCGATCCCGAAGGACCTGATGGAATCCGAGCTGTTCGGCCACGAGAAAGGCGCGTTCACCGGCGCGGCCAGCCAGCGCCGCGGGCGCTTCGAGCAGGCCGACGGCGGCACGCTGTTCCTCGACGAGATCGGCGACATGCCGGCCGATACCCAGACCCGCCTGCTGCGCGTGCTCGCCGATGGCGAGTTCTACCGTGTCGGCGGGCATACCCCGGTGAAAGTCGACGTCCGCATCATCGCCGCAACCCACCAGGATCTCGAGGCGCTGGTGCAGGCCGGCAAGTTTCGCGAGGACCTTTTCCATCGGCTCAACGTCATCCGCATCCACATCCCGCGCCTGGCCGACCGGCGCGAGGATATCCCGGCGCTGGCGCGGCACTTCCTCGCCAACGCCGCACAGGAACTGGCTGTCGAGACCAAGCTGCTCAAGCCGGAAACCGAGGAATACCTCAAGCACCTGCCCTGGGCCGGCAACGTGCGTCAGCTGGAAAACACCTGTCGCTGGATCACGGTGATGGCCTCCGGGCGCGAGGTGCATGTCAGCGACCTGCCGCCCGAGCTGCTGCACCAGCACGGCGAGACGCAGCCAGTCGACGACTGGCAGCAGGCACTGCGCAACTGGGCGGATCTGGCCCTTGGCCGCGGCCAGTCGAACCTGCTCGACGAGGCGGTGCCGGCCTTCGAGCGGATCATGATCGAGACCGCGCTCAAGCACACCGCCGGGCGCCGTCGCGATGCCGCGCTGCTGCTCGGCTGGGGGCGCAACACACTGACGCGCAAGATCAAGGAGCTGGGCATGCGTGTCGACGGCGCCGACGAGGACGACGGCGAGGAGGGCTGACGCCGCGAGGCTCAGGATTTGGGGATCAGGGCTACCCTGAGGGCCTGGTCGCGATCTCCTTCGAGGTGCCAGCGACCCTGCAGCGGACGGGTGGCGACGAAGTGCAGCAGCAGGCCCGTCTCGCCGGGCTGCAGCCGCCAGCGCACCGGCATGCCGGCCAGCTGCAGCTCACCGCTGCGGCCCGACGCCTCAGCCGCCAGCAGCAAGGCGAAGGCGCCGTCGACATCCTGCTGCTGACGTACCTCGGGCTCCCCGTCGAACACCAGACGCAGTCCATCCTCGGTCGGTTCGATACGCTGCAACCGCACCGGCTCGGGCGTATCGAGCCGGCCGAGCATCAGCCCGACGAGAAAGCCGATCAGCACCAGCGAAGCGAAAAACCGCCGGCGCAGGCGCGGCATCGGGTCTGGCGCAGTAGAATCGCCGCGGTCGTCCACTCGGGTGCTGCGCATGTTTCACGTGATCCTCTTCCAACCGGAAATTCCACCGAACACCGGCAACATTATCAGGCTCTGCGCCAACACCGGCTGCAGCCTGCACCTGATCGAGCCACTGGGCTACGAGCTGGACGACAAGCGCCTGCGCCGGGCCGGCCTTGATTACCACGAGTACGCCCCGGTGCGCCGCCATGCCGATCTTGCCAGCTGCCTGGCCGCACTGGGCATCGCCCCGCCCGGCACGCCCTGCGACGGCACCGCGCCGCGCCTGTTCGCCTTCACCACCAAGGGCTCGCAGGCCTTTCATGAGGTCGAGTTTCGGCGCGGGGATGCCTTCCTCTTCGGCCCGGAGAGCCGCGGCCTGCCGGACGAGGTACGTGACGCCTTCGCTGCGCAGCGCCGCCTGCGCCTGCCGATGCGCCCCGACAGCCGCAGCCTGAACCTCTCCAACACGGTTGCCGTGGCGGTCTACGAAGCCTGGCGCCAGCTGGACTTTGCGATGGACTGAACGTTGAAATGCCGGTGACGGCCCCCATATCACCCGCATTCGGGCATTCATCGCCCCGCTGCGTGGAGATTTCCCCCTTGACCACCATCGTTTCAGTGCGCCGCAACGGCAAAGTCGTCCTGGGCGGCGACGGCCAGGTTTCCCTCGGCAACACCGTGATGAAAGGCAACGCCAAAAAGGTCCGTCGCCTCTATCACGGCCAGGTACTGGCCGGCTTCGCCGGCGCCACCGCCGATGCCTTCACCCTGTTCGAGCGCTTCGAAGGCCAGCTGGAGAAGCATCAGGGTCATCTGGTCCGCGCCGCGGTCGAGCTGGCCAAGGACTGGCGCACCGACCGTTCGCTGAGTCGCCTGGAGGCCATGCTCGCGGTGGCCAACAAGGACGCCTCGCTGATCATCACCGGCAACGGCGACGTGGTCGAACCCGAGCACGGGCTGATCGCCATGGGCTCGGGCGGCGGCTTCGCCCAGGCCGCCGCGCTGGCACTGCTGCAGAAGGCCGGCGACGACATGTCCGCCCGCGAGATCGCCGAAACCGCCCTGAACATCGCCGGCAGCATCTGCGTGTTCACCAACCAGAACCTGACCATCGAGGAGCTGGACAGCGCGATCTGACAGGCCGATGAAAAACCGGTTGCTGCGGCAATACCGCCTTGCCCGCCTCGCCCAGGTTTTCGAGCTGCCCGTTCATTCACTGTCCAGCTCCCGGAGTATTGAAAAAATGTCCATGACGCCCCGCGAGATCGTCCACGAACTCAACCGCCACATCATCGGCCAGGACGACGCCAAGCGCGCCGTGGCCATCGCCCTGCGCAACCGCTGGCGGCGCATGCAGCTGCCGGCCGAGCTGCGCCAGGAAGTCACCCCGAAGAACATTCTGATGATCGGCCCCACCGGGGTCGGCAAGACCGAAATCGCCCGGCGCCTGGCCAAGCTGGCCAACGCGCCCTTCCTCAAGGTCGAAGCGACCAAGTTCACCGAGGTCGGCTATGTCGGCCGCGATGTCGAATCGATCATCCGTGACCTGGCCGACGCGGCGCTGAAGATGCTGCGCGAGCAGGAAGTGCACAAGATGCGCCACCGTGCCGAAGACGCCGCCGAGGAGCGCATTCTCGACGCCCTGCTGCCACCCGCACGGCCGGTAGGCTTCTCCGAGGAGCCGGTGCAATCCGGCGATTCCAACACCCGCCAGCTGTTCCGCAAGCGCCTGCGCGAAGGCCAGCTCGACGACAAGGAAATCGACATCGAGGTCGCCGAAAGTCCGGCTGGCGTGGAAATCATGGCCCCGCCCGGCATGGAAGAGATGACCAGCCAGCTGCAGAACCTCTTCGCCAACATGGGCAAGGGCAAGAAGAAGAGCCGCAAGCTGAAGATCAAGGATGCGCTCAAGCTCGTCCGTGACGAGGAGGCCGCACGCCTGGTCAATGAGGAAGAACTCAAGGCCCGCGCGCTGGAGGCGGTCGAGCAGAACGGCATCGTCTTCATCGACGAGATCGACAAGGTCGCCAAGCGCGCCAACGCCGGCGGCGCCGACGTGTCACGCGAAGGCGTGCAACGCGACCTGCTGCCGCTGATCGAGGGCAGCACGGTGAACACCAAGCTGGGCATGATCAAGACCGACCACATCCTGTTCATCGCCTCGGGTGCCTTCCACCTGTCCAAGCCCAGCGACCTGGTGCCGGAACTGCAGGGCCGCCTGCCGATCCGCGTCGAACTCAAGGCACTGTCGCCGGAGGACTTCGAGCGCATCCTCACCGAGCCGCACGCCTCGCTCGCCGAGCAGTACCGCGAGCTGCTCAAGACCGAGGGGCTGCAGGTCGAATTCCTCGAGGACGGCATCAAGCGCATCGCCGAGATCGCCTGGCAGGTCAACGAGAAGACCGAGAACATCGGCGCACGTCGCCTGCATACGCTGCTCGAGAGGCTGCTCGAGGAGGTTTCGTTCAGCGCCGCAGACCTGGCGGTCAAGCAGGATGGCGAGGCGATCCGTATCGATGCCGCCTACGTCAACGAGCACCTCGGCGAACTGGCGCAGGACGAAGACCTGTCGCGCTACATCCTCTAACCGCTGCGGCCGATCCTTCCGGAGCGTTGCATGCGCATTCCTACTGCGATCAAGCTGCACAAGGCCTCGAAGACGCTGGAGCTGGAGTACGGCGCCAGCGAGCGCCATGTCCTGCCGGCCGAATTCCTCCGCGTGCATTCGCCCTCGGCCGAAGTGCAGGGCCACGGCAACCCGGTGCTGCAGACCGGCAAACTGAACGTCGCGCTGGACAAGGTCGAGCCGGCCGGCCAGTACGCGCTGAAGCTCACCTTCAGCGATGGCCATGACAGCGGGCTGTATTCCTGGGAGTACCTCGACCACCTGGCGCAGAACCAGCAGGCGCTCTGGTCCGACTATCTGCAAGCGCTGGAGAAGGCGGGCAAGTCACGCGACCCGGACGAATCGGTGGTCAGGCTGATGCTCTGAGCACGCAGCCGGAGGATGGATGTCGCTTCCTGCATCCACCTCAGCGCGGCGCGGTGGATCGGTGAAACGCGAGCAACGCTGGCTCGATGTCCACCTCTGGCGGAGCACAAGCGCGATGCGCCGGCTCAGGCCAGTGCCTTGTCCAGTGCGCGCTCGATCTGCCCCTGGATGCTCGGCCCCATCGCCGACAACAACAGCCCCAGGTTGAGCAGCACCTTCACCCGATCCTCGCCCACTTCAATGTGGCCGTCCGCGCCGCTGCGCCGTACGGCCAGCACGTCGCCCTGCCACTGGCAGCTCACACCGAACTCGCTGGCCAGCCGTCCGGCCAATTGCTCGGCCTTGGCACGCGCGGCTTCGCGACCGAGGCTGTGGGAACGCTCAACGATGATTCGGGCCATGCCGACTCCTGACTGCGGGCCGATGAACGGCCGGCACTATACAGCAGCGCGGCGGCAGCAAAACCGCGCAGCCCGATCCAGATCAAGTTTTCCGCTCAGGCCATCGCCCGCCCCGGCACAAGCGTGGAGCTTGCCAACGCCTTTGGGTTTAGAATGCCGCGACATTCTTCCGGTGACAGTGACATGACCGATCCTCGCAAAGTGCATGACGCAGAACCGACCACCCACTTCGGCTACAAGAGCGTGCCGGAGAGCCAGAAGGCGCAGAAGGTGGCCGAGGTGTTCCACTCCGTGGCCGCCAAGTACGACCTGATGAACGACCTGATGTCTGGCGGCATCCATCGCCTGTGGAAGCGCTTCACCATCGAACTGTCCGGCGCGCGTCAAGGCAACCGGATTCTCGACATCGCCGGCGGCACCGGCGACCTGACCCGGCAGTTCTCGCGCATCGTCGGGCCTACCGGCGAGGTGGTGCTGGCCGACATCAATGCCTCGATGCTCAAGGTCGGCCGCGACAAGCTGCTGGACAAGGGCGTGGCCGGCAACGTCAAGTTCGTACAGGCCGATGCCGAGAAGCTGCCCTTCCCGGACAACCACTTCGACGTGGTCACCATCGCCTTCGGCCTGCGCAACGTCACCCACAAGGAAGACGCGATCGCCTCGATGCTGCGCGTGCTCAAGCCGGGCGGCCGCCTGCTGGTGCTGGAATTCTCCAAGCCGACCAACCAGCTGTTCTCCAAGGCCTACGATGCCTACTCGTTCAGCCTGCTGCCGATGATGGGCAAGCTGATCACCAACGACGCCGACAGCTATCGCTACCTGGCCGAGTCGATCCGCATGCACCCGGATCAGGAAACCCTCAAGGGCATGATGGAAACCGCCGGCTTCGAGCGCGTGACCTATCACAACCTGACCGGGGGCATCGTCGCCCTGCACCGCGGAATCAAACCCTGATGCTGCGCCAGGCTCTGCTTGCCAGCGCCGAGCAGGGGCTCAACCGCGTGTTGCGGCTGGACCCCACGGCCCTGCCGCGCCTGGCGCGGCTGGCAGGACGCATCATTGAGATCGACTGCAGCGCGCCGGCCATGCAGCTCTTTGTGCTGGTCGAGGAAGACGGCCTGCGCCTGGCCTCGAGCTGGGCGGCCGACGCCGACTGTCGCCTGCGCGCACCGGCCTCCAGCCTGGTTCGCCTGCTCGTCAGCCGCCAGAAGACGGCCGTGCTGCACGAGCCACAAGTCAGCATCGACGGCGACAGTGGCGTGCTGATGAGCCTGGCCGAAGTGCTGCAGGACCTCGAACTGGACTGGGAATACGAAGCGTCGCGCTGGCTCGGCCCGGTCGGCGCGCAGCTGCTCGGCACAGGGGTGCGCACACCCACCCGCTGGCTGCGCGAGAGCGGCGATTCGCTACGCCAGGACCTGGCCGACTACCTCACCGAGGAAAGTCGTGCACTGGTCGGCCAGCAAGAGGCCGAAGTCCGCTTCAGCGAAATCGATGAGCTCAAGCTGGCGCTCGACCGCCTCGAGGCGCGCATCGAGCGCCTCGCCCACAACCTCGCGCCAGAAAAACCCGAATGAAGCTGTTCGCCGCCGCCGCTCGCCTGTTTCGCATCCTGCTGGTGGTGATCCGCTACCGCCTCGATGACATCCTGCTCGATCTGCCGATGCCATTCTGGCTGCGCGCCAGCAGCTATCTGCTGCCCTGGCGCTGGATCCCGCGCCGCCATAGCGCCTTGAGCCGCGGCGCCCGCCTGCGCCTCGCGCTCGAAGGGCTGGGGCCGATCTTCATCAAGTTCGGCCAGATTCTCTCGACCCGTCGCGACCTGCTGCCGCCTGATATCGCCGAGGAACTGGCGATGCTGCAGGACCGCGTCCCCCCTTTCGACTCGGCCGTCGCCACGGCACTGATCGAACAGCAGCTCGGCGCGCCGATCGACAAGCTGTTCGCCCGCTTCGACACCAAGCCACTCGCCTCGGCGTCGGTCGCGCAGGTCCATGCCGCACGCCTGCACACCGGCGAAGAAGTCATCGTCAAGGTCGTCCGGCCGAACCTGCGCCCGGTCATCAGCCAGGACCTGGCCTGGCTGTTCCTGCTGGCACGCTCGGCCGAACGCCTCTCCGCCGACGCGCGACGCCTGCACCTGGTCGAGGTGGTCGACGACTACGCCAAGACCATCTACGACGAGCTCGACCTGTTGCGCGAGGCGGCCAACGCCAGCCAGCTCAGGCGCAACTTCGAGGGCTCGCGGCTGCTCTACGTACCGCAGGTGTACTGGGACTACTGCCGCCCGCAGGTGCTGGTCATGGAGCGCATCTACGGTGTTCCGGTCACTGACATGGCGGCGCTCAAGCGGCAGAACACCGACATGCGCCAGCTGGCCGAGCGCGGTGTGGAGATCTTCTTCACCCAGGTGTTCCGCGACAGTTTCTTCCACGCCGACATGCATCCGGGGAACATCTTCGTCAGCACGCGCGAGCCCTGGAGCCCGCAATACATCGCGGTGGACTTCGGCATCGTCGGCAGCCTGACGCCGGAGGACCAGGACTACCTGGCGCGCAACCTGGTGGCCTTCTTCAAGCGCGACTATCGCAAGGTCGCACAACTGCACATCGACTCGGGCTGGGTACCGGCCGAAACCAAGGTCAACGAGTTCGAGGCGGCGATTCGCACCGTTTGCGAGCCGATCTTCGAAAAGCCGCTGAAGGACATCTCGTTCGGCCAGCTGCTGGTACGCCTGTTCCAGGTGGCGCGACGCTTCAACATGGAGGTGCAGCCCCAGCTGGTGCTGCTGCAGAAGACCCTGTTGAACATCGAGGGACTGGGACGCGAGCTCTATCCCGAGCTGGACCTGTGGACCACCGGCCAGCCCTACCTCGAACGCTGGATGCGCGAGCGCATGAGCCCCAAGCAGGTGCTGAAGAATGTGCAGGCCCAGGTCGAGCAGTTGCCACACCTGGCCAACATGACCCGCGAGCTGCTCGAACGCATGTCGCACCCGCATGCCGACAACCCACCGCCGCCCTGGCAGCACCACCCGCGCGGCTGGCCGCTGCGGCTGCTGGGCGCGCTGCTGCTCGGCGGCGGTGCGGTACTGGCCGCCGAAGCCGCGACCTTGACCGCCGTGGCGGCATGGCCGGCCTGGCTGATGCTCGTCGCGGGTACCTATATCGTCGTACGCCGATAGCCAGCTGCGGGGGCGGCTGGCACACTGGACGGCACTGAGCGGAGAATTCGATGAACTGGCTGGACGAGATCAATTGGAACGCCGACGGGCTGGTCCCGGCGATTGCGCAGGACCACCAGACCGGCCGTGTACTGATGATGGCCTGGATGAACCGCGAGTCGCTGCAGCTGACGGTGCAGGAGAGCCGCGCCATCTACTGGTCACGTTCGCGCGGCAAGCTGTGGCGCAAGGGCGAGGAATCCGGCCATGTGCAGAAACTGCACGAGCTGCGCCTGGACTGCGACGCCGATGTGATCATCCTGATGGTCGAGCAGATCGGCGGCATTGCCTGTCATACCGGGCGGCAGAGCTGTTTCTATCGGGTACTGGAGCAGGACCAGTGGAAGACCGTCGAGCCGGTACTCAAGGACCCGCACGCCATCTACGCGGAGCACAAGCATGAGTGACACCCTGACCCGGCTGGCCGAAGTGCTCGAGGCGCGCAAGGGCGCCGCGCCGGAGAGTTCCTATGTCGCCAGCCTGTATCACAAGGGGCTGAACAAGATTCTGGAAAAGGTCGGCGAGGAATCGGTGGAAACCATCCTGGCCGCCAAGGATGCCGCAGGCAGCGGCGACTGCAGCGACGTCATCTACGAAACCGCCGACCTCTGGTTCCACAGCCTGGTCATGCTTGCCGCCCTCGGCCAGCATCCGCAGGCGGTACTGGATGAGCTGGATCGACGTTTCGGCCTGTCCGGGCACGCGGAAAAAGCCGCGCGCCCGCAAAACTGATTCACTTCGGAGACAACATCATGGGTCTTGGCGGCATCAGCGTCTGGCAACTACTGATCATCCTGCTCATCGTCATCATGCTGTTCGGCACCAAGCGCCTGAAGGGCCTGGGGTCGGACCTGGGCGATGCGATCAAGGGCTTCCGCAAATCGATGGGCACTGACGAGGAAAAGCCCGGCGTAGAGGAAAAACCAGGGCAGACCATCGATGCCCAGGCACGCAAGGTCGACGATCCGGCGAAAAAAGACTGACACAGGCGCGCCGCGATGTTCGATATCGGTTTTACCGAACTGCTGCTGGTCGGGCTGGTGGCGCTGGTGGTGCTCGGCCCCGAGCGCCTGCCCGGTGCCGTGCGCACGACGGGCCTGTGGATCGGCCGGCTCAAGCGCAGCTTCGCCAACATCAAGGCCGAAGTGGAGCGTGAGATCGGCGCGGACGAGATCCGCCGCCAGCTGCACAACGAGCGTATCCTCGATCTGGAGCGCGAGATGAAACAGAGCATCATGCCTCCGGGCAACAGCGGTGCCTCGGCGCCGAGCAGCCCGCCGAGCCCGGCTGCCGAGCCTTCGGCAGCCGCACCGGCCAAGCCGGCCGGCGATGCCGAAACGGCACGCGAGGATGTACCCGCCGCGGCTTCCGAAAAGCCCTCCGCCCCGACTGAACGCCCCAATCCATGAGCAAGCCGTCCCTCGACGATCAGGAAATGCCGCTGATCGCGCACCTCACCGAGCTGCGCAAGCGCCTGCTGCGCAGCGTGATCGCCATTGGCCTGGTGTTCGCCGGGCTGTTCTACTTCTCCCAGCAGATCTACGCGCTGGTGGCCGCTCCGCTGCGCGCCTACCTGCCCGAAGGCGCGACGATGATCGCCACCGGGGTGGCCTCGCCATTCCTCACCCCGTTCAAGCTGACGCTGATGGTCGCGCTGTTCGTTTCGATGCCGATCATCCTGTATCAGATCTGGGGCTTCATCGCGCCCGGCCTGTACAAGCACGAGAAGCGCATCGCGGTGCCCTTGCTGATCTCCAGCATCTTCCTGTTCTACGCTGGGATGGCCTTCGCCTACTTCGTGGTGTTCCCGATCATGTTCGGCTTCTTCGCCAGCGTGACGCCCGAAGGCGTGGCGATGATGACCGACATCGGCCAGTACCTGGACTTCGTGCTCACGCTGTTCTTCGCCTTTGGCGTGGCCTTCGAGATTCCGGTGGCGACCTTTCTGCTGATCTGGGTCGGCATCGTCGAGGTGCAGACGCTGCGCAAGAGCCGGCCCTACGTGCTGGTCGGTTGCTTCGTGATCGGCATGGTGCTGACGCCCCCCGACGTGTTCTCGCAGACCCTGCTGGCGGTGCCGATGTGGCTGCTGTTCGAAGCCGGCCTCCTGTGTGGCAGCATGATCAGCAAGCGTGAAGCCGCGTTCCGCGGCGATGCCGAAGGCGACAGCGAAGCCGACAGCCAGCCACCCGCGCCGCGCCCGTGAACCTGCTGCTGCTCGAGCCGGCCGACTTCATCGCCGCCGACCGCGTGCTGCTGCGCGGTCGGCGGCTGAAGCACATGCGCGAGGTCCATCGGGTCGAGGCCGGTGAATGCCTGCGGGTCGGCCTGCTCGGTGCGCAGATGGGCAGCGGTCGGGTGCTGCGACTCGATGAGCAAGAGGCGGAACTGGCGGTCGCCTTCGACCAGCCGCCGCCGGCCAAGCTGCCGATCACCCTGCTGCTGGCCCTGCCCCGACCGAAGATGCTGCGCCGGGTGCTGCAGACGGTCGCCGCGATGGGCGTGCCGCGCCTGGTGCTGCTCAACAGCGTCCGGGTGGAAAAGAGCTTCTGGCAGACGCCCTTTCTCGAGCCCGCTGCGATCCGCGAGCAACTGATCCTCGGGCTGGAACAGGCCCGCGATACCGTGCTGCCGACCGTTACCCTCGAGAAGCGCTTCAAGCCGTTCGTCGAGGATCGGCTTCCCGCGCTGGCCGCCGGCACCCGCGGCCTGGTCGGCCATCCGGGCGATTACCCGCCCTGCCCGCGCGCGCTGAGCGAGCCGGCGACGCTGGCCATCGGCCCCGAGGGCGGCTGGATTCCCTACGAGGTTGAAAAGCTTGGCGAGGCCGGGTTGCAGCCCGTCCAGCTCGGCGAGCGCATCCTGCGCGTGGAGACAGCCGTCAGCGCGCTGCTGGCTCGCCTGTATTGAGGCACTCGCCGCGCCGATGAACGGCGGGCACAGTGGCGCCGTGCCTCGGTCAGATGCACGTACCCAACGAGTAGGTGACTGCCCATGCGCCCCCTGACCATCGACATGCACCGCCTCGAATACGCGCTGGACCACCGCGACACCAGCGAGCACTACCTCGACCTGGAGACCGGCCAGATCCTCGCCGTGCTACCCGGCCAACCGACGCCCGGCGCCGAGGAGAAGTACGACGTGCAGGACGACCGCCACCTGCACATCGAACCCCTGGAGTTGGCCCAGCACCTGGCCATGCGCGAGGCGTTTCTGTTCACCCAGCACGATCCGCACGCGCACGCGGTACTGGCCAGCGCACTGGGCGGACGCAAGCCGCTGCGCACCTTCGACTTCAAGCTCGAGGATTTTCCGGCAGTGCGCCAGGCCTGGCTGCGCTACCAGGAGGTTCAGCTGCGCGAATACGCCACCACCTGGCTACGCGAGAACGGGCTGGAGCCGGCCCACACGGCTAGCTTTCCAGCAGAAAGGTGACCGGCCCGTCGTTCTGCAGGAAGACCTGCATATCGGCGCCGAAGCGCCCGCAGGCGGTCGGTGCGTGCTGTGCGCGCGCCCGGCTGAGCAGGTAATCGTAGAGCGCCGCCCCATGCTCCGGCGGCGCCGCGCTGGAAAAGCTCGGCCGTAGCCCGCTGCGGGTGTCGGCCGCCAGGGTGAACTGCGAAACCAGCAGCAGGCCGCCCCCGACGTCCTTGAGCGAGCGGTTCATGCGCTCCTGGTCGTCGGCGAATACCCGGTAGTTGAGCAGCTTGTGCAACAGCTTGTCGGCACGGGCCTGGTCGTCGTCGCGCTCCACCCCGACCAGCACAAGCAACCCCTGATCGATCGCCCCGATCACCTCGCCAGCCACCTCGACCCTGGCCTGACGTACCCGCTGGATCAGCGCCTTCATCAGGCGTCCTCCGCCGGCGGCAGGTCGAGCAGACGGTGCGCGATATCCGCCGCCGCCCGCACCAGCGCATCGGTGATGCCGCATTCGGCCGCCGAGTGGCCAGCGTCGCGGATGATCTGCAGCTCGCTTTGCGGCCAGGCCTGGTGCAGTGCCCAGGCATTGTCCAGCGGACAGATCGAATCGTAGCGCCCGTGCACGATGATGCCCGGCAGGTGAGCGATCCTGGGCATGTCGCGCAGCAGTTGGTCGGGCTCGAGAAAGGCCTGGTTGATGAAGTAGTGGCATTCGATGCGCGCCATCGCCAGCGCCCGGTGCGCATCGCCGAAACGGTCGACGACCTGGTGGTTGGGGCGCAGCGTGGCGGTACGCCCTTCCCAGCAGGACCACGCCTTGGCGGCGTGCATCTGGGCGATCTGGTCGCTGCCGGTCAGGCGCGCATAGTACGCGCCGATCAGGTCGTCGCGCTCCTGGGGCGGGATCGGCGCAAGAAACTCTTCCCAATAGTCGGGGAACAGCCGGCTCGCGCCGTCCTGGTAGAACCAGCTCAGGTCCTGCGGGCGGCAGAGAAAGATGCCTCGCAGGATCAGCGCATGCACCCGCTCGGGATAGGTCTGGGCGTAGGCCAGCGACAGCGTCGAGCCCCAGGAACCACCGAACAGCACCCATTTGTCGATACCCAGGTGCTCACGGATGCGCTCCATGTCAGCGATCAGATGAGCGGTCGTATTGTTTTCCAGGCTCGCATGCGGCGTGGAGCGGCCACAGCCGCGCTGATCGAAGGTGACGATGCGATAGATGGTGGGGTCAAAGAACCGCCGGCTCAGGGCATCGCAGCCGCCGCCAGGACCACCGTGCACGAAGAGCACCGGCAAACCGTCCGCCACGCCGCTCTCGTCGACATAGAGCACATGGGGCTCCTGCACCGCCAGCTCGTGTCGCGCATAGGGTTTGATCTCCGGATACAGGCTCTGCATGGCACACTCCCGCGTCTGCATGGCGGGCATCGGGCCCGCATGAGTTTTCCCGGCATCATAACGAGGTTGGAGCACTTGGGCATGTCACCCCGCATCCTGCTAGCGCTGTTGCTGAGCCTCCTGCTCGCCGTGGGCGGCTGCGAACGCGACGACGCGCAGGCCGCGCTCGAAAAGGCCGCCAGCGAACTGCAGGAGAGCCTCGAGGCGAAACGGGTCGCCGCCCTGCGCGACGCTCTGCACCCGGACTTCCTCGCCCAGGACAGGCACGACCGCAACTGGGCGACGCGCACTGCCGGTACGCTGTTCCTACGTCACCGAAAGGTGCGGGTGCTGGTCCTCAGCGGATCCAGCTGGATCGATCCGGCGCTGCCGGCGCGCGGCTTCAGCGAAGCGCAGGTCACCCTGAGCGGCGCCGAAGGCCTGCTGCCCGAGCGCCTCGGGCATTACCAGGTGCGCCTGGAGTGGTGGCGCGAAAACGAGCGCTGGCTGCTGGCGCGTCTGTACTGGCAGTGAGCGGCGGCTCACTGCGTCTCGCCGCGCCAGATCAGCTCGCGGGTGTCGTAACCACGCGCATGGGCTTCATCCAGCAGACGCTCTCGCGTCTCGGTGGAAACCTCGGGCGTGCGCGAAAGCAGCCAGAGGTACTCGCGGTCCGGGCTGCCGACCAGCGCCACGCGGTAGTCGGGATCGAGATAGAGCACCCAGTAATGACCGCGGGTCAGGGTCGGGAACAGCCGGCTGAACCAGTTATCGAAGCGCACCCACAGGCGATCGCTGCGGCCGGGCTCCTGAGGCACCGCTGTGCCCGTCGCTTCCTGCCATTGGACATCCTCGGTCCGGCAGCGATTGGTCACCGCGACACGCTCGTCGCCCTGCAGGCGATAGTGCGCCTCCGATTCCACGCAGTTGCGCTGGAAGAACATCGGCAGACGGGCCAGTTCGTACCAGGTGCCCTGGTAACGGGCCAGGTCCACCTCACCCGCGGTGTAGGGTTCCTGAGCCGGCTCGCTGGCACAGCCGGCGGTCAGCAAGAGGGCGAGGAGCAGGCTCGGAAAACGCATGAAACCTCCGTCATTTCAGGCCTTTGCCGGAGAACATCATGACCTGGTCACCGGCGAACTGGATGCTGATGAAGCGGTTCTTGTCGCCCCAGGTGCAGCTCGACATGCCGAGCGCTCCGGCACACTCCTCAGGCTTGCCCAGCAGCTGCTCGACCTGCGCCCGGCTCATGCCGGCCTCGAGCTTGGCGTAGTTCTCCTGAGTGATCGGGCTGCAGCCGCCAAGCGCGAGCAGAACGGTCAGCAGGGCAAAGGGACGCAAAGACATATCGGACTCCTTGAAGTGTCTAGACACGATAGCGGGCCAGAGATTCAGCGCCAGCCGCGCTCAGAAGCCTGAGCCGGGCTCGGCCAGATAAGCCAGTTCGGCCGCCGTCGAATCACGGCCGAGAATGGCGTTGCGATGCGGAAAACGCCCGAAGCGGGCAATCACGGCGCGGTGGCGCTGTGCGAAATCGAGAAAGTCGGCGAACAAGGCCTGCTCGTCCGCTGCCGCATGCTCGCGCAGCGCACCGAACTGCAGCACCGCCTGCTCCTGCAGGGCCAGGTTCTCGGCGTGCTCGAGCACCAGATAAACGAACACCCGCTGGATCGGCGCGAGCAGCACGTCGCCACCCTGCACCAGGCCGTCATGCACGAGATGCTGCGCGCGGGCATCGCCGGCAAACGCCTTGGGCGTATTGCGGTAGATCATCCGGGGCAGCTGATCGAGCAGCAGGATCAGCGCCAGCCAGCCCTGCGGCGTCGCCGCCCAGTCACCAAGCCCGCCACCGAGCGCCTCGTCGACCTGGCTACCGAACCGCTCGGCGGCCTCGGCATCCTGCTCGGGGCGATAGCCGAACCACAGCCGGTGCTTTTGCGCAGCGACCTCCCCGGCCGTGGCGCCGTCGCCGAACCACCAGTCGAGCAACGCCTGCCAGGGGGCCTGCATGGCTCAGGCCTGGTGGTAGCCGGTCACGCGCTCGACTTCTTCCTTCGAGCCGAGGAACACCGCCACGCGTTGATGCAGCGATTCGGGCTGGATATCGAGGATGCGCTGCGTGCCATTGGTGGAGGCGCCGCCGGCCTGTTCGATGATCATCGACATCGGGTTGGCCTCGTACATCAGGCGCAGCTTGCCGGGCTTCTCCGGCTCGCGGGCGTCGCGCGGGTACATGAAGATGCCGCCGCGCGTCAGGATACGGTGCACATCGGCCACCATCGAGGCGATCCAGCGCATGTTGTAGTTCTTGCCCAGCGGGCCTTCCTTGCCGGCCAGCAACTCGCTGACGTAGCGCTTGACCGGCTCTTCCCAGTGGCGCTGGTTGGACATGTTGATGGCGAACTCGGCGGTCGATTCCGGCACGCGCAGGTTTTCGTGGGTGAGCACGAAGCTGCCCAGCTCGCGGTCGAGGGTGAAACCCATCACGCCGTGGCCGAGGGTCAGTACGAGCATGGTCTGCGGGCCGTAGATGGCGTAGCCGGCGGCGACCTGCTTGGTGCCCGGCTGCAGGAAGGCTTCCTCGCCGAGGGCGTCGTTCTGGCTGAAGCAGGCATCCGGGCAGCGCAGCACCGAGAAGATGGTACCCACCGAGACGTTCACATCGATGTTCGAGGAGCCGTCCAGCGGATCGAATACCAGCAGGTACGCCCCCTTGGGGTACTTGCCGGGAATCTGGTAGGCGTTGTCCATTTCTTCCGAGGCCATGCCTGCCAGGTGCCCCCCCCACTCGTTGGCCTCCAGCAGGATCTCGTTGGACAGCACGTCGAGCTTCTTCTGTACCTCGCCCTGCACGTTCTCGCTGCCGGCGCTGCCCAGCACGCCGCCCAGCGCGCCCTTGGAAACCTGATGGCTGATGGCCTTGCACGCACGTGCCACCACCTCGATAAGGAAGCGCAGGTCCGCCGGGGTATTGTTACTGCGGGTCTGCTCGATCAGGTAGCGGCTCAGGGTGATGCGTGACATGGACTGGCTCCAGAGGGGGAAAAAACCGACGCAGTTTAGCAGGCCGGTGGAAAACAGACTCCCCTCAGACCGGCGCGCCCCGGGCAGAGTTCAGCCCCGGGCGGCAACTGGCCAGCGTGCTACATGACCTTCCAGATCTCCGTGGCGTACTCGCTGATGGTGCGGTCCGAGGAGAACCAGCCGGTACGCGCCGTGTTGAGCACGGCCGAACGCCACCAGGCGTCCGCATCGCGCCAGCGCGCCTCGACCTCCAGTTGCGCCTGCCAGTACGCCTCGAAATCGGCGCAGACCATGAAGGTGTCGTGCCAGCCGAGCCCGTCGATAAGGCCGGTGTAGCGCCCCGGATCGTCGGAAGAGAAGGCGCCGCGGCGAATTGCCGAAAGCACCTCACCCAGACGCGGCGAGCCGATGATGGTCGCTTCGGCGTTGTACTCGCCGGCACGCTTGCGCGCCTCGACCTGCTGCGCGGTGAGGCCGAAGATGAACATGTGCTCGCGGCCGATCTGCTCGCTCATCTCGACATTCGCCCCGTCCAGCGTGCCGATGGTCAACGCGCCGTTGAGCGCGAACTTCATGTTGCTGGTGCCCGAGGCCTCGAGGCCGGCAGTGGATATCTGCTCGGAAAGGTCGGCCGCCGGGATGATGTCCTCGGCCAGGCTGACGTTGTAGTTGGGCAGGAACACGACCTTGAGCAGGCCACGCACGGTCGGATCGTCGTTGATCGTGCGGGCGATGTCGTTGGCCAGTTTGATGATCAGCTTGGCCTGGTGGTAGCTCGCCGCCGCCTTGCCGGCAAAGATCTTCACCCGCGGCACCCAGTCGCCGCCCGGGTCGGCGCAGATCGCGTGATACAGCGCGACGGTGTGCAGCAGGTTGAGCAACTGGCGCTTGTACTCGTGGATGCGCTTGACGTGGACGTCGAACAGCGCCTCCGGGTCGACCTGGATGCCGAGCCGCTCGTGAATCACCTTGGCCAGGTGGCGCTTGTTGGCCTGGCGCTGCTCGGCGAAGCGGCGGCGGAACTCGACCTGCTCGGCGAAGGGCTCGAGGTCGCGCAGGCGCGTCTGCGGTGAGTCGAGCACGTCCTCGCCAAGCGTCTCGACGAGCAGCCGGGTGAGCCTCGGGTTGGCCTGGTACAGCCAGCGGCGGAAGGTGATGCCGTTGGTCTTGTTGTTGATGCGCTGCGGATAGAGCCGGTGCAGGTCGGTGAACACCGTCTTGCGCATCAGCCCGGTGTGTAGCGCGGAGACGCCATTGACGCTGTGCGAGCCGAGAAACGCCAGGTTGCCCATGCGCACGCGGCGGCCATGGCCCTCTTCGATCAACGACACCGAGCGCAGCAGTTCGCCATCGTGCAGGCCGCGGTTGCGCAGGGCATCCAGGTGCTGGGCGTTGATCAGGTAGATGATCTGCATGTGCCGCGGCAACAGGCGCTCCATCAGGCCCACCGGCCAGGTTTCCAGCGCCTCGGGCAGCAGGGTGTGGTTGGTGTAGCAGAGCGTCGCGGTGGTCAGGCTCCAGGCCTTCTCCCAGGGCATGCCATGCACGTCCACCAACAGGCGCATCAGCTCGGCCACGGCGATCGCCGGATGGGTGTCGTTGAGCTGGATGGCCGCGTAATCGGGCAGGTTGTCCAGCGTGCCGCGCTGGTCCAGATGTCGACGCAGGAGATCCTGCAGCGAGGCGGCGACGAAGAAATACTCCTGGCGCAGGCGCAGTTCCTGGCCGGCCTCGGTGCTGTCGGCCGGATAGAGCACACGAGAGATGCTCTGCGCCTTGGCTTCCTCGGCGACCGCACCGATGTGGTCGCCAGCGTTGAAGCGCTCGAGATGGAAGTCGGCCTCGGCGCGCGCGCGCCACAGGCGCAAGGTGTTCACGCTGGCCCCGCGCCAGCCGACGATCGGGGTGTCGTAGGCGTTGGCGCGCACGCCCTCGGCCCAATGCCAGAAGTGCCGCGGCTCGCCATTGCCGTCGGGCAGCGCAGTGACGTGGCCGCCAAAGCCGATCAGGTAGCTGACCTCCGAGCGTTCGAATTCCCAGGGGTTGCCGAAATCGAGCCAGGTCTCGGTCTGCTCATGCTGCCAGCCATCGACGATCACCTGGCGAAACAGCCCGTGGTCGTAGCGGATGCCATAGCCGTGCGCCGGCACGCCGAGTGTGGCCATGCTCTCCATGAAGCAGGCGGCCAGGCGCCCGAGGCCGCCGTTGCCCAGCGCCGCGTCCGGCTCGGACAGGCGGATGCGGTCCAGGTCCAGGCCCAGCTCGGCGAGCGCCTGGCGCGCCGTGTCCAGCAGGCCGAGGTTGCTCAGGCTGTCGAACAGCAGGCGTCCGATGAGAAATTCCAGCGAAAGGTAATAGACGCGCTTGCAGCCCTTGTCATAGGTCTGTCGGGTGCACTCCATCCAGTGGTCGATGACCCGGTCGCGGGTGGCCAGCGCCACCGCCTCGAACCAGTCGAACTCGGCCGCATGCTCGGGATCCTTGCCGACCGAGTAGGTCAGCTTGCGCAGCACCTTTTCACGAAAGGCGGCCACTTCATCGGCGGTGGGAGCGTTGGGTTCCTGCGTCATGAATTACCCTCGCAAGCAAGAGAATCTGGAAGAACGACGGCACCTGCAGGCCGGCAGAAGGCAGTCTAGACAGCTCGCGGGGCATCCGGCCGTCGCCTGGACCAGCGGTTCGCCATTCGAACGCAGGGCAGCGCTGGAAATTCCCCGGGCAGAGGTTATGATCGCGCGCCCCTGCCCAGCGACAACCGCCGTGAAGACCCGACTGATCGCCTCTGCCGACCCCGAACGCCTGGAAACCTGGGTGCGCTACAGCAACGGCCTGTGCCGCGATTGCCAGGCAACCTGCTGCACGCTGCCGGTCGAAGTGCGCATCGACGACCTCATTCGCCTGCAGCTGGTCGATGAGTTCGAGCGCGACGAGCCGGCCAAGCAGGTGGCCCGCCGCCTGTCCCGCGAAGGCGTGGTCGAGCACTTCAACCAGAAGCACGGGCTGTTCACGCTGACGCGCATGGCCAATGGCGACTGCCTGTTTCTGGATACTCGCACGCGTCTGTGCAAGGTCTATGACAAGCGCCCGGATACCTGCCGCAACCACCCGCGCATCGGCCCGCGCCCGGGGCATTGCGCCTACGTCCGCAAGGCGGGTCGCTGAGCCGGCGCGAGGCGGCCAGATCGCGCCGGGATCGCGGAAGAACGCCGAGCGGAACTGGCAAAAACGTGACTCAGCGGTCATGCTTGGCGTCTGCCTGTATCTCCGTCACGTTTTAGGAATCCAACCGGCATGAGCCGCGAAAGCCGCTATCTGGAAGCCATTCTCCACCACGACATTCCGCTGACCCGTTCAATGGGCCTGCGCGTCGATGTCTGGGAAAACCACGAGCTGCGCCTGAAGGTCCCGCTGCAGGCCAACATCAATCACAAGAGCAGCATGTTCGGCGGCAGCCTGTATTGCGCGGCGGTGCTGGCTGGCTGGGGCTGGCTGCACCTGCGCCTGCGCGAGGCCGGTATCGACGACGGCCACATCGTCATCCAGGACGGCCGGATCGAATATCCGCTTCCCGTGGTCGACGACGCCACGGCCATCTGCAACGCCCCGGTCGAAGGCGCCTGGGAGCGCTTCGAGGCGATCTACCGCCGCCGCGGCCGTGCCCGCCTGGAGCTGCACAGCCGCATTCTCGCCGCCGACGGCCGTGACGCCGTGCGCTTCACCGGGCAGTACGTACTGCACAAGTAAGCCGCGACGAACGGCGCCCGCCGGATGACGGCCTGGCCTATGCTGGGCGCTTTGCCCGGAGGAAAAATCCGGCATGCGCATCGGCGTCATTTCCGATACCCATGGCCTGCTGCGTGCGCAGGCCAGCGTGGCCCTGCAGGGCTGCGACCTGATCATCCATGCCGGTGACATCGGCAAGCCTGAAGTGCTCGACGCTCTGCGCCAGATTGCGCCGCTTCAGGCCATTCGCGGCAACGTCGATGTCGCGGACTGGGCGACGGCCCTGCCCGAGGAGTTGGACCTCGAGTACGAGGGCCGGCGCCTGCATGTGCGTCACGACCTGAAGACGCTGGCGTTCGACCCGGCCGCCCGCGGTTTCGCCGTGGTCATCAGCGGCCATTCGCACAAGCCCTC